>NZ_CBFHHX010000001.1:0-463258 GCF_965655845.1 Candidatus Salinivivens marinus | reverse complement strand
CTCGCTATTGCCCATCGATTATCGACCCTTTCAAACATGGATAGGATAATTGTATTGGACCGTGGAAAAATTGTAGAACAGGGATCACATCCTAATTTATTGAAACAAAATGGTATTTATTCAAATTTCTGGAAAAGGCAATCTGGAGGTTTCATTAATTTCAAAGATGCAGCCGAATAATTTGAGCTTATTTGTTCAAAAATAATGCAGAATTTAAATGTGTGGGACCTTTATAGGGCACTGCATCCAGTTACACAACACTACGAAAGGTTCCATAGCCACAGTAAAAGATCGCAGCTACCCACCGAAGGATTAATCCCATTCGTCGCACCTTTATAGATGAGGAGCCGAGATAGGTGTGGGATGTTTGGAGGAGAGGTTGGCCTATGGATTGGCTTGATGATATGCGTCCGTGCGTCTCAGCTTTCTATTAATTATAAAACTACCCCTCAATACTGCGTCCAACTAATCACTCTTACCATTAGATGATAAATTACTATTTAGTAACAATATGTTATACATAAAAGTTAAGTTTCAATAAAAAGCCAGACGCACAGACGCATATTTTCTAATGGCAAAATTAGCATGTTTTTTGGGGGTCAGACGCACTAGTGAGACGCACAAATCTGACTTGGTTTCGTTTGCTTCCTGAGCTGTATTTTCCTGCTCGCTCCCAGCCAGCTGCTTGCAGACAGTTTGACATGCGGCGTTGGTCCTGCCGAGTAATTGTTTGAGGGTCGAACTGCCGATCTGTATGAGACGCGCATGAATAATAACTTCGCTGCATCAGGACAGGCTTTTGGCGGTGATCCTGTCATTGGGGATGATTTGGACTACTGCAAACTTTTATATGATCAAACCCTATCCGTGTAATCAGGGAATTAATCATGCGAACCATCCTAGCAATTATATTTATGACATTTGCAACTCAGGCGAGTGTTCATTGATGTGGAGGTACAGATGCTGTACTATCAAAACTTTGTTACAACCATAATATATATTTCGTATTATTATTCACAAAAAAGATTAGGAATTTAAAAAATGTCTTCAATGGAAACAAAATCATGGTCGAACCCAGATGATGTGCAAACACCAGACAAAACCCATGCTGCAAGTATTAAACTTGGCGGTGTGACACTTACAAAAGCCAATGTGCAACCTGGATGGAAGTGGTCGGAGTGTATTAAACCGCACGTCGAAACTGAAAGTTGCCAAGCGGGCCACATCGGCGTCCTTCTACAAGGTCAAATTCATGTTGTATCGGATGATGGTTCTGAAATTACCATAAATGCAGGTGAAGCGTACAGGTTAGCTCCAGGTCATGATGCATGGGTTGTAGGCGATGAGCCAGCTGTAAATCTGGAATTTTCTACCGACAGTAAGGAATTTGCTTCCTGGACCCGAGGTGAGGGTTAATTATCCATATAATAAATAAAACCCCACCCACCACAAGCGAAAGTGGTTGGGGTGAAAAAGTGGAAATTAAAAGCTTCAATGATTAAAGAAATTCACGCGGAGCAAGATGCGCCACCTAATACGCAGAACTTTGAACAATGTACGTGATTCAATGCTACATCCTTTAATGAGTTTTTTAACTCAGTGCCTAAATCAAATTCAAGATCATAAGGAAGCAATGTACAAGCGACAACACTTGGGAGACTTGCTCCCTTTCGCTTTACGACCATACGTGAGTTAGAACACATCAAATCGTTGGGTGACTTATTCAAAATATTCCAGCAAGATTCAGTTATTTCTGGAACCTCAGCATTTTCCTCAAGTTCAGGAAAAAGTACAGTTTCAGATGGGTTAAACGCATCAATTTTAAAATTATGTAACCTAAATAATTCTTCATATCCCATCCTTGCAATCTGCTCATTATCTGAAAACTCAGAGCGACCTGCTACTGCCATTTTAATATTATGTTTGTTAAGCCAGCGCATTCCTTCGATTGTTTTTTCGAATGTTCCAAGTCCACGTTCTGCATCATGTTTGACGCAGTCCCAGTGGTCTAGTGAGACTCTAATAACTATTTGATCACCATATTGGTCATTAAGTTTTATTAGGTCCGACTTGATTTTTTTACGCATCATTGGTGCCATTGCATTTGAAAGAACAAGCACATTGAATCCTTTAAAAAGGCATAGCTCAATTATTTTGGTGATGTCTGGGTTCATGAACGGTTCTCCACCGGTTAACCCTATTTCCCTAACGGGTAATGATAACTTTGAAACTTCATTAATGAATTTTTGGACTTCGGCTACTTTAATGTAGACTAAGTCATCATTTGTAGGTGAGCTTTTGATGTAGCAATTTTTGCATTCAATGTTGCAAAGTGTACCAGTATTGAACCATAAAGTTTTTAGTGACTTGAGCTCAACTTTTGCGCGGCGCTCGCCGGAAATTGTATATTCGGGATTATTGAATTTGTTTAACGACACTGACCTAATCATGAAAACATTATGAAAATTTGCTACACGAGTAGCAAATAAAACTATCCAAATAAACGCCTTTGTGTGTGAGCAGGGGTAATGTGAGTTGGGGTGGGGTTACCTATGGACGAGTGGACTATGTGGACCATCCTGAGAGGTAGGGGGGTCAAAAACTAGTAGCTGTTAGAATGCTAGGATACTGCGGTGACATTTTTTTGTATTAAGTTTCATAAAATCTTTTGTTAAGAATTTCTTTGAACTTTGGGTATATTTGTTTTTTTAATGCTACTTCTTGAATTGTTTGCTAAATCCTTCAAGGCATTTACCCTATTGGTTGTAGAGGGGTGTGTAGAGAAAAGCCTGTCGTGTTTGTGAGCATGTAAAGGGTTTATAATAAACATGTGAGCTGTTGATGGGTTTCTTTCAGCATTATAGTTGTCAATTTTTTTTGCAAAGCCTTCGATGCGTTGTAATGCAGATGCTAGCCACATTGGATTGCCGCATATCTCAGCCCCAACCCTGTCTGCTTCATATTCTCGGCTACGACTAATAGCCATTTGAATAAGAGAAGCTGCTAATGGGGCAAGGATCATCATGGCTAAAATACCTAAGAAGCCCATCTGATTATTTCTTCTGTTTCCGAAGAACATCATAAAATTAGCAAGTAAGGAAATAACACCCGCAAACGTGGCTGCAACAACCATAATGGTGGTGTCTCTGTTCTTAATATGGGCTAACTCATGTGCCATCACGGCTGCTATTTCCTCTTTTGTAAGTTGGGAAAGCAGACCTGTAGTGGCCGCAACTGCAGAGTTTTCGGGGTTTCGTCCAGTTGCAAAAGCGTTGGGCTGTTCGCTTGGAATCTCATAGATTTTAGGCATAGGTAGATTTGCATTTTCAGCCAATTGTGCAACCATTTTATGTAATGGATCAGAGGATGGCAAAGGCGCTGCTTTATACATCCTGAGAACCATTCGATCTGAATTATACCAAGCAAATGCATTCATCGCTACAGCAAATAAAAGTGCTACTATCATGCCTTCTAGGCCGCCCATGGACACACCTGCGAAAGCAAATAGAGCTGTCATTGCAGCCATTAAGATGAAGCTTTTCATCATTGCAAATTCCTTGAAACTAATATCGATAGTTAGATATGAAGCTTTAAAAAGTTTTCAATCCTTAATATTATTTTGCCTTTGAAAGCTTCTTTTAGCAGAAACTAAATGACGGCCATTCTGGAATAGATTAGTAGGAACAATGCAGACATGGTAAAGGCGATTAATAAAAACTCTGTTACAAAAGGGTGTGGACTTTGCTCCGTCAAACTTGGAAAGAATGACTGAGTGAATAAGCAGTATCTTTCAATGAACGGACAAGTTTTTTCGCCACGTGTCGTCATATAGCCGCAACGCTATATGCGTAAACAAAAGTAGTTAACAAATTGTTATATTTAGCTGCTACGCTCCAAGCATAAACAACAGGAGTTAACAAAATGTTATTCATGATCCAGCACACGCACGACTATTCTACTTGCCACACTCATCATCCAGAAAAAGGCCAAGTGTTTTCTGACACTTTGGCAAACCTTGGTGATCATGGCGTTAGGGTACATAAGATGTACGGCAATCGTTTAGAGCATACACTTTTTGTTATCTGTGAAGCCGACAGCATGGAACAGCTTGATACCGCTTTCGACCCAATATTAGAAATGGGCCAGTACACAATTACGCCTGTGATGGAACGCAAATAGGAGAACTAAATGGATAGCTTTTCAAAAACTTGTTTACTTGTTCTGACTATATCGGTCGTAGCACTTGCGCTTGACGCATGGATTTGGACTTTCATTGATCTCTTTGCTGATCACCCGATGGAAGAATATTTAGAGGAAATCGAAGAGCGTTTAGAAGCATTAGAAGGGAAGTAAATTATTAATCCCAAGCGAACTATCCTAGCAATCATATTTATGACATTTGCAACTACAAGCTCGTAATTGCTTGGTTCGCCCTTCGCAAAATGATAACCCGCTGAAGTCTCCCAAAAGAAATCAGCGGGTTTTACACGGGAACTACACAACTAATATTGAACTAATTGAATTTTCCACGAAACAATATGTTTGTAACAAGCGCATAAAGGTTTTACGAAAGATTAGCAAAACTAACCCCTTGTATTACCCCCCAGCTTCATTTTTTGATCCAGTTCCTGACTGCTGGCGTACATCCATGCAAAAAGGAGACGAGCAATGTCCGCATCAAAGATTTCAAATGACTATGAGGCAGTACTGGCATATTGCTGTGACAAAACTATGAACGGCTACGAACAAGCACTTCATTACGGACGGTTGAGTGGTTATTTCACTAAAGATAACAAACTTACTGCAATGGGTCACAAAGTTGCTCGATTGATCGAAGACGATCTGGCTGCGTAATTAGTCTACGCTTAGATGTTTAGAGTCAACAGGCCATATTGCATGATTTTCATCCTCAGTTATGCTGAATCCAAAACAGGGGATATTTTACAATGACCATATCAGCAATAGACGCATTAAATAAGTGGAAAAACGCAATTGATAACGGAAATCTAGCTGGCCTTGATAATATGCTGGCAGATGACTTTATCTTCGAAAACCGCGCAGGTGATAAAGACGATAGAAATACAGTTCTGGAATGGGCAAACAATGCAGACTTTACCTGTAATGAGTTTATCGTTTACCACGAAGATGAAAATGTGATTTGTGGGAGGCATTCATTTGAAGCACCTGATGAACATAAGCAACAGGTTATGTTTTTTGCACGCTATGAAGGTGGCAAGTGCAAATTTTGGAAAGTTCACGGCAGTTGAACTTTACGCAATGCGTAGGCTGTATCCACTTTTATCCACTCGACTAATCCGTAACACCCGCAGGGTTTTCTACGCCACGCCCCAAAGCCTTTAGGTCCGAATATCGGTCTCCAATACGATGATGGGGGCGGCCGCGAGTTGCGGCACCCAGCGCTACGACCAATTCGTCAACCGCTGGCGCGTCATAAATCGAAAACTGAACTGTGAGGTAATGGGAGCGGCGGCCAGTGTCATGTTTGTCCATTAATGGAACTTGAATTTGAGTGTTTGCCGGACCGCGCGTGTTTGTGAAACCCAAGTAACTTTTCGCACCAACAGCCTCTCGATAGAAATTACCGAATTGCAAGGTGTGTATCAAAGCAGAGGCGTGTTCTATCTCGCAACTCGTACCCGCTATACAGGCCTTCCCATAAGCCTCTATGGCATCGCCAGATCCTGCTAAAAACATCAGCTTGTTTGTTATTAACTTTCCCAAATAAGGCGCCATCCGCTGAATTTCGGGTGATAGATCCTCAACAAACCCCCGCCCAAACCACGGGTTTTTGACAACTGCCGCTACGCCAATCATTCGCAGCGGAGGATCGGACGCACGCTCACCTTCAATGTAAATATCCTCATCAAAAGTAACAACTTTTCGTAATTCAGGAAGCACGGCTTTTCTCCAATCAATATGAATAATCAACCTTACCTATAAAGGCAGTGTCGACATAATCGCTGAGGTTCATAACATACATTAGTCTCAAAGGTCACTCGAATATAGTCCACTATTCAATGCTTGCCTAGTTAAGGATTTGTGTGCTCAGTTTAATAAATTCAAACTATCCATAAACGTCCTGACTGGTTTGTTTACTGCATGGGGAGCTTCGGCCAATGCCATGTGTCGCAGATTAGGTAAGACAAGAGATTTAGCGCCTGGTATTTCAGCTGCAATCGCAAATGTCATTTCCGGGCCATTGCCAAAATCTTGATCACCTGTAATTACAAGAGTAGGACAAATCAGAGCTGGGCTAGGTTTCACAATTTCGTCGATACCAGTCGCAAGAACCTTATAAATTGTGTGATAAACTTCTCTTCGATTGGCCGTTACCCATTGTCGAACTGTGGTCATTAGATCGGGGTTGGCATGCCGGAAGGGGTCCGTAAACCAACGCTCTAGAGCTGCCTCTACTGTTGATTCCGGTCCCATAGTGCGGGCCTGATCGACTCGTTTGAGAATGGCCAATTGTGCCGCGTCGCTGCGTTTGTGCGGAGAATGTAGAATGACCAGAGCTTGTGACTTATCTGGAGCGTCTTGGGCAAAGCGGCGAGCGATCATACCTCCCAATGAAAAACCGATAATTACAGCTCTTTGGATTTTACAGTAATCAAGTAGGTCACTTAGTTGTTTTGAAAAAAGTGACAGATTGGGCCCGGTTACAGGGTCACTAGATCCTCCATGGCCATATAAATCATAACTCAGCACACGATATGAATCTTTTAGATCTGGTATCATCCATTGCCAACAGTCCTTATTTAATCCTAGCCCATGAATTAATACTACAACTGGCGCTTTTTCAGGACCGTTGAATATAAAATCTGTGCCGTTTGGTGCAAGTACCGTCAAGAAATATCTCCTAAAGGACGATACGCAACTACTTCAACCTCCACTCTTGCATCCACTAGTAAATCACTCACAACAGCTGAACGTGTTGGAGGTTCAACTGGAAAATATTCACCGTATATTTCGTTAAATCCAGGGAAATCAGCACGATCGCGTAGCCATACCATAGCTTTGACTACATGTTCTCTGGTACAATCTGCCGTTGCTAGTGTTTCAGTAATATCGTCCAGAACTGCGCGCGTTTGCTCTTCGATTGAGCCGTCTGTCATTGGAGCGCCATTTCGCATTGGGATCTGTCCAGTTAAAAATACAAAATCGCCTGCACGAATGGCTCGAGATAACGACAGAACGCGACCGTTGATTTCAAGTGGACCACCGATGACTTGTTTTTTTTTCGCCATTATCATGCCTCCCTTTTTAAATACCGTGCCCTGACGACAGGTCATCAATTTCAGATTTTTCGCCACTATATGTCGCTTTTTCCTGAGCAATGGGATTCAAAGAGGCATTGAATAGGAATCAGCCGCAGAAGGATTTCCGAAATGAGGGACATTAAAAATTATCAAATGCTAATCAACGGTGATTGGGTCGATGCATCGGACGGGGGGGCGTTTGAGAGTATAAACCCAAGCACACAAAAAGTCTGGAGCCGTGTTCCTGAAGCAACTGAAGAAGATGTTAACCAAGCTGTTTCGGCTGCGCACTATGCATTTAGCGAAGGTCCATGGTCAAAGCTCACTCCGACAGAACGCGGAAAGTGCCTTCGGAAGCTGGGAGACTTACTAGCGGACCATTCTGAAAATTTGGGCCGCATCGAAACAATTGATACCGGTAAAATGCTAAAAGAAACACGATGGCAAGCAAAATATATTGCAGAATTCTTTCATTTTTCTGCTGGTTGTGCAGATAAAGTGAGTGGCGAAACTTTACCAATCGATAAGCCTGACATGTTTGTTTTCACGAAGCGAGAACCGCTTGGAGTTGTTGCCGCCGTAGTGCCCTGGAACTCTCAATTATTTTTAGTAGCAGTCAAAATAGGCCCCGCTTTAGCCGCTGGCAACACGGTGGTGCTCAAAGCTTCTGAACATGCCAGTGCTGCGATGTTAGAATTTGGTAAGTTAATTGAGCAAGCTGGTATCCCTCCAGGGGTCGTAAATATTGTTACTGGCCATGGAGAGCCTTGCGGACGGGCCCTAACTTCGCATCCAGACGTTGCTCGTGTTTCTTTTACAGGTGGTCCAAATGCGGCGCGTCACGTTTTAGAAAACGTCAAGCGAAATTTTGCAGAAGTTTCGCTTGAATTGGGTGGCAAATCTCCTTTCATAGTATTTGATGATGCCAATATTGAGAGTGCAGTCAATGCCTCGATCGCTGGTATCTTCGGGGCAACTGGACAAAGCTGTGTTGCTGGCTCTCGTTTGTATTTGCATGAAGATATTGCTGACGAGTTTCTTGAAAAGATGATAGCCCTAGCTCGTCAAATTATCATTGGTGACCCATTAGAAGAAGATACCCAAATGGGCCCGCTTTGCACACTGGGCCAGTTGAAAAATATCCAAGCAGAAGTGGAATACGCTGAACAGGAAGGCGCTAAGATACTTACCGGCGGTAAGCAACCGGAAGGTAAAGAGGGTCTATTCTACGAGCCCACAATTATAGAGTGTCCCAAGCAAGATTTGCGAATTGTAGCTACGGAGCTTTTTGGTCCTGTTTTATGCGTTCAACGTTTCAAAACAGAGGAGGAAGTTCTTTCTCTAGCTAATGACACGGAACATGGGCTAGCGGCAGGGGTGTTTACCCAAAATTCAGCGCGCTCTTTGCGAATGGCCGGGTCTGTTAGAGCTGGTATTGTTTGGGTCAATACTTACCGAGTTGTTTCTCCTATAGCAGAGTTTGGAGGTGTAAAGGGATCTGGCTACGGACGCGAAAGCGGGTTCCAAGCAATATATGACTATACCCGACCCAAGACGATCTGGATGAATACGTCAGATGATCCGATGTCAAACCCTTTTGTAATGAGATGACAACTTAAATTTTGCTTTAATAAATGCTCGAATGCTGCGGTGGCAATAAACTCAATAAGAGGAAACTAACATGAAATTTCAACTCGCTGTAAATCTTGAACGTTTGGACGATAGCCTTGCAATGGATGACGTGGCTCGCCACACGCTTGAGATGGTACAAATAGCGGAGGATGGAGGCTTCAACATAGTTTGGGCTGCCGAACATCATGCATTGGAAATGACGATTGCACCCAATCCTTTTCAGATACTTACCTGGTGGGCTAGTGAGACAAGTAAGGTTCGCCTTGGAACAGCCGTTGTGAACGCTGCTTATTGGCACCCTATAAAGCTTGCTGGAGAGGCAGCATTCCTTGATTTGATTAGTGGTGGCCGCTTGGAGTTTGGTCTTGGCTCTGGAGCTTATCAACGTGAGTTTGACCGAATGCGACCAGGTTTGCTACAGAGTGATGGATACAAGTATATGCAAGAAATGTTACCAGCAGTACTTGCGTTGTGGAAGGGTGATTATGCCCATGACGGGGAATATTGGAAATTTCCAACCTCCACCTCTGTGCCAAAGCCACTTCAGGCTAATCCACGTATTTGGGTAGCAGCTAGGTCTCCTGTCACGTATGATTACGCTGTTGCCAATAACGCAAACATAATGTGCTGGCCGTTCACTCGGCCGCATGCTGAAGCTGAACTGTATAAGCGGCAGCTAGATGAAGCTATTGCAAAACATGGCGGTAGCGCAGATCCAATTTTTGCGTTAATGCGACACACTGCTGTTTATGAAAATCAAAAAGATCGTGATGAAGCCATCAATGCAATTACGCGCGTTTTGGGGCAATTCGAAAATCTATACCGTAATTTAGATGACGTAAAAAATGGCTTTCCAAAAGAAATCCCATTGCAGGAGCTTGAGGGCCGTGAGCAGTATGAGCCGACGATGTTAGAACAGAATTTAATGTTTGGGTCTCCAGAAACTGTAATTGAAAAAATTAAAATTTATGAACAACTCGGGGTCGATGAATTTATTTACTATGCTTCGATGGGACTAAGTCATGCCAGTCAGAAGCGTTCACTTAAGCTATTCTGCGATGAAGTCATTCCCGAATTTCAGCAAGGAGGCCTCTGATGTCAGATGGAGTAACAACGCGTCGCGATGGGCATATATTAGAGGTTACGCTAGAGCGAGGCAAAGTTAATGCGATAGATGTACCAACATCACAGGCCTTGGCTGAGGCTTTTAAGGAGCTTCATGAGGATAAGAATTTACGTTGTGCAATACTTACTGGCGGAGGGGAAAAGATTTTTTCCGCTGGCTGGGATCTCAAGGCTTTAAATGACGGTGAAATGCAGCTCGATAATTGGTGGGAAGTTGATGAGTATGGGTTTGGTGGTTTCACCGGGTTAACCGAAAATTGGGTATTGAATAAGCCTGTTATTGCCGCTGTTAATGGCCTTGCAATAGGCGGCGGCTTTGAGATGGCCCTGGGATGTGATTTGTTAATTGCTGCTGATCACGTGGAATTTGGGCTCCCGGAGATGCCCTTGGGAATTGTGCCTGATGCAGGAGCGCTTCAGCGACTACCGCGTCGCATTCCCCATAATATAGCAATGGAAATGTTTTTATTGGGGCGCCGCATGACGGCTACAGAGGCTGCGCACTATGGTTTGGTCAATAAAGTTGTCCCAAAGGAGCAGCTAATGGATGCCGCGCGGGAATGGGCTGCTTCAATTGCCTGGTCAGCGCCCTTAGCAATGCAGTCTGTTAAAGAAGTGCAACGAGAAATAGAATGTGTGCCTTTGGAAAAGGCATTTCATAAAATGCGTACTGATCCAATGCCAACATATCGCAAGATGTTAAAGTCGGAAGATGCTAAGGAGGGCGTTGCTGCATTTGTGGAAAAACGTAATCCAGAATTTAAAGGTGAATAATGTATTCTGATCCCAATTCAGTAAAGCGCATTGCAAGTATTGGGGCAGGTCCAATTGGTGGAGGTTGGACAGCGCATTTTCTAGCGCGCGGGTATGACGTGACCGCATATTTGCATGATAAAAGCGAAGAAAAATCGTTCTTTTCTATTTTAAAGACAGCTTGGATTAGCCTAACTGAGTTAGGACTTGCGCAAGGTGCATCGATGGATAGGTTGCACATTGTGACTGATTTAGAGGAGGCGCTGGAGGGTGCTGACTTTGTGCAGGAAAGTGGGCCGGAGACCTTAGAGATCAAGCAGCAATTATACTCCGAAATGGGAAAAATCTTGCCCCGATCCATCATTATTGGATCTTCAACTTCAGGGTTAATGATGAGTGATATTCAGTCTGATTGCTCTACGCCAGAACGAACAGTTATTGGTCACCCCTTCAACCCACCTTACCTTTTGCCCCTCGTTGAGATCGTAGGCGGAAAGAAAACTGCACCTGAAGCCGTGGCTTGGGCTGGGGATTTTTATAGAGCTGCGGGCAAAGCCCCATTGATGATGAAAAAAGAAATCCCGGGATTTGTAGCTACTCGCTTGCAAGAAGCGCTATGGCGTGAGGCATTACACATGGTTGCAAATGATGAAGCTACGCCTGAAGATATTGATAATGCCCTTATGAATGGACCAGGACCGCGCATGGCTGCGCAAGGACAGTGTATGGCCTTTCATGTAGCATGTGGAACAGGAGGTATGGCAACAAATTTGGATCAGTTTGGACCTGCACTTAAATTACCTTGGACACGACTAGAAGCGCCAGAACTTACAAAGAATTTGAGGGACCGCATGGTAGATGGTTGCAATGCAGTAGCTAAGGGTCAAAAGTTTGAGGATATGGTTGCTCAGCGAGACCGCGAAATTGTTGGAGTTTTAAATGCCCTGCGTCAAGCTCGCCTAATCTGATCTTTTGGGGGGGTGCCGTTCAAGGTATCAAGAAAATCTGTAAGAGAACCCGGCCAACTGGGTGCAGGTTCTTCTTTAGGCCAAGCCTCCCTATAATCTGAAGGTCGTCTTCCAAAAAACTTTCCAAAAGAGAAAGCGAAGTGTGACATAGTATTAAACCCAGAAGCTGTAGCTATTTGCCGGATGCTCATATCCGTAGAAATTAACAGCAAGCGCGCATTTTGCAGACGCTTTAACAAACTAAATTGTATTACTGTGCATCCAACATTTTTCTTGAATTGTCTCTCCAGCTGTCGTTGTGAAATACCTAAAATTTTTGCAATCTGTGGTACGGTCAGCGGTTCTTCTATATTGTTTTCGATTAATGTCATTGCCTCGCGCAGTAGTGGGAGCATCGTTTCAGTACTCCGTCCCATTGTGCTGCGTTGGGGAGAAGTTGCAGATCGAATTGGGTGATGTAGCATCTGATCTGCGATTTCACCAGAGAAGCTACTACCGTTAATCTCTTCAATTATGCGTAACATTAAATCGACGCCTGCTAATCCTCCAGAACACGTCATTACTTTGCTATCTAGGGTGAATAGGCTCTCCTCCACTTCAACTCGATCAAAGTTTTCCTTAAACCCATTGAGCCAAGACCAGTGTATTGTAGCCGACTTTCCGTCTAACAAACCAGCGCGGGCTACAATGTAAGAGCCCAGCTCTACACCGCAAATCCGCTCGCCAGCGCGAGCACGTTTTCGGAGCCAGGCAGTTAATTTGGGGTTTCGATAGTGCTCAGTTCCCCAACTTCCTAGAATAAATACAAATTCTGCTGATCGTAAGTTATCAGTTGCAGTCTTAATTGTTGCGGTCATTCCATTGCTGGCTGTAATTTTCGAACCGTCGAAGGAAGCAACTTCCCAAGAATATGCAGAAGTAGGGGCCAAATAGTTGGCGATTCTTATTGTTTCAATCATGGTTATTAGTGTCGTAATGTTAAACCTTGGAACTACTATAAACACCATATGTATTTGGGCACGTTCCATTTTAGGTAGAATATCTATTTCCATGATTGCAGCTAATTTCCAATATCAGATTTTTCGTCACTTTAACCTAATCTGTGGCGTTTAATCGACAAAAATCTGCAAGGCTTTCCAGCCTAGTTAAAATCAACAAGGAGTTTGAGATGCAAAATGATATAGTTTTGACTTGTGCTGTAACTGGAGCCGGCGAAACTACTGGAAAGAGTGCCCACGTGCCAGTAACCCCAAAAGATATTGCAAAAGCTGCGATTAACGCTGCTAAAGCTGGTGCTTCAATTGCACATATTCACGCAAGAGATCCTGAAACTGGTGTGGGTTCACGTGATCCAAAATTGTTTAAAGAGATTGTGGATCGGGTGCGCGACAGTAATACCGATATTGTTATTAATATTACGGCTGGTATGGGCGGTGATTGGATTTCGGATGTTTCAGACCCAGCCCTTCCTGGGCCAGGGACCGATATGATCGGCCCTGAAGAGAGGCTCGCTCATATCAAAGAGTGCTTGCCTGAAATCTGCTCACTTGATTGTGGAACGTTAAATTTTTCTGACACAGATATGATCTATATTTCTACCCCTCCTACATTACGAAAAATGGCTGAAATGGCTCGCGATTGGGGTGTTAAACCTGAGCTGGAAGTATTTGAACTTGGACACATACGCTTTGCAAAAGCAATGATTTCTGAAGGATTAATTAATGATCCGCCTATGTTCCAATTGTGTTTAGGTATTCCTTGGGGCGCCGAGCAAACCGTAGAAACAATGGTTGCGATGAAATCACAATTGCCCGCCGGTGCGAGTTGGGCCAGTTTTGGTATTGGCCGAGGCCAGATGCCGATGATGGCGGCAGCAGTCGCTTTGGGAGGAAATGTGCGTGTCGGCTTAGAGGATAATATTTATCTTGAGCGCGGTGTGCTGGCGACAAATGCTCAATTAGTCACTCGCGCACGAGAGATAATTGAACGGATGGGATCGCGTGTAGCAACGCCGCAAGAGGCGCGTAATAAACTTAAGTTGAGGGGCGCTGATGCTTGAAGTATTGGACTTTAACTGAGGAAACTTGAATAATGGAAGCTAGCCAAGAAATTAATCTACTGATCGACACAGTTCGTCGATTTGTGGAGACGGAAATGATTCCACATGAAGATGAAATAGACCGTCTCGGTCATGTGCCAGAGGAAATAGGGCGCACAATTGAGGCCAAGTCGAAGGAATTAGGCCTATATGCTTGTAATTTGCCGGAAGAGGTAGGCGGTGGTGGTTTGGGGTATGGACCCATGTCTCTTATTGAGAGAGAATATGGAAAAACCAGCCACGCGCTTCAAAGTTGGGCAGCTCGTCCAACAGAATTACTGATGGCATGCGAGGGTGACCAACGCGAGCAATATCTATTACCAGCGGTGCGTGGTGAAAAGAGAGAGTTATTTGCTTTAACAGAGCCGGATGCCGGTTCAGACGTTATGGGCATGAAATCCAATGCGCGTCGTGATGGAGATGACTGGATATTAAATGGTTCGAAGCATTTTGTTTCCGGACCATGTATGCCTGACTTTGCTATTGTCTTCGCGGCTACTGGTGAGGATGAAACTCCTAGAGGGCCCCGTAAACGCATTACGGCATTTTTAGTCGATGTAGGCGCTTCTGGCTTTGTCTGCCGTCAAGGGACCCGATGCGTTAGCTATCGAGGTTATAATACCTATGAATTGCATTTTGATAATGTGCGCCTGAGTTCAGAGAAAGTTTTAGGCGAAGAAGGTCACGGTCTTGAGCTTGCAGGAAAATGGTTAGGCATGGGGCGAATTTGGGTTGGCGCTACGTGCTGTGGGAAAGCTGAGCGTATTTTAAGTATGGCGACAGACTGGGCTGCAAACCGAAAACAATTTGGTAAGCCTATCGGTGCATTTCAGGCCACAGGATTTCGTTTGGCCGATGGCGCCATAAATCTCAGAGCAGCGGATTTAATGGTCAAAGATGCTGTATCGCGCGCAGAGAATGGCTCTATGAGTGATGCTGATGCGGCTATGGTTAAGGTATTTTGTTCTGAGATGTTAAATAATATTGCTGATGATGCAGTCCAAATTTTTGGTGGTATGGGGCTGATGGAGGAAATGCCGATACAACGGTTTTGGCGTGATAGTAGGTTGGAGCGGATCTGGGATGGTACCTCTGAAATTCAACGTCACATTATTACCCGTTCAATTCTGCGACCGCTAGGTGCATGACACCTCAGCGTCGAGAAAATTTTAAAAGGCTTTTAAAGCCACGCCATATTGCTTTTATTGGCGGCCGTTATGCCATTATTGCAATTCATGAGGCCCGTCGCCGTGGTTTTGGTGGGGAAATGTTTGCCGTAAATCCTACGCGATCTGACCTTGACGGTGTTCCATGTGTAGCGTCCATAGAAGAATTGCCGGTAGCACCTGACGCTGTTTATCTAGCTATTCCTGCCAGTGATGTCGTTGGAGCAGTTCGCAGCTTGTCGGATATGGGGGCTGGTGGGGTGGTTTGTTTTTCGGCAGGTTTCAAAGAGGCAGGGAATAATCAAACAGAAGTAGACTTAATAGAAGCCACAGGAAACATGGCCTTAATTGGTCCTAACTGTTATGGTGTTATAAATTATATCGACAACTCAGCGCTATGGTCTTTTGAACATGGAGGATGGTCCCCTGGTTATGGCGCTGCGATTATAACTCAATCAGGTATGTTTTCTTCCGATATTACGATGAGCCAGCGCTCTTTGCCTCTAGCTTACATGGTTTCGGCGGGCAACCAGGCGGTTTTGGGGCCAGAGGATTTGCTTGAATTCTTTGCAGATGATCCGGCTGTACGAGCTATTGGGTTGCACCTAGAGGGCTTACAAAATATCCCAAAATTTGAAAAGGCGGCCATAAAAGCTTTAACCAAGGGTAAACCGGTGGTGGTACTAAAAACTGGAAGTTCTGCTATTGGATCGAACTTGACCGTAAGCCATACTGGTTCGCTCTCAGGCTCAGCCGAGCTTTATGAGGCTTTATTCCAGCGGGTAGGTATTATAAGCGTAACAAACCCGTCGCAATTATTAGAAACTTTGAAATTCCTCTGCGTAGTTGGAGCGCCTAAAGGGAAGCAGGTGGTTGGTTTTACGTGTTCGGGCGGCGGTGCGACGATGCTTGCAGACCATGCAGAAAAGATTGACCTAATTTTTCCGGAGTTAAAAAGTACTCAAGAAATGGAATTGTCAGCCTTGTTACCTGACATTGCCACAGTCTCCAATCCGCTTGACTACACAACACCAATTTGGGGACACGCAGAGATGACTTACCCAGTATTTGCAAAGGCAATTTCAGCGATTAAAGCTGACACTGCCGTGTTAGTACAAGATTACCCGGCAGCTGAGATTGACAGCTCTAAAGTTTATTACATAAATGATGCTATGGCTTTCGCGCGGGCAAGTAAGGAACAGGGTTTGCCAGCAATAATTTGTGCGACTTTGCCTGAAAATATCGACTTAGAAACCCGCGAACTCTTAATTACGAAAAGCGTTGCTCCTATGCAGGGTATTCATGAGGCATTGAACGCCATTCGGGACTCAGCCGATTGGAATCAAGCCCGCTCTCGTATTTTATCGGAGAAGCCTGAATATTTGTTACCATCGTACCCCAGCAGCGAGCAAAAAGTATTGTCGGAGAGTGATAGTAAGCGATGGTTAAAAAATTATAATTTTAATGTACCGCATGGGAAGACTGTATCGCCACACAAATTAGGTGAGGCGGCAATTGAGGTGGGATACCCAGTGGCATTAAAGATGATAAGTCCACGATTGGTACACAAAACCGAAGCTGGAGCAGTAGTGCTTAATCTAAAAGATGAAGAGGCGTTAAAGCTTGCAGTCGAAAAGATGAGAATTGATGTAACTGCCTATGATTCTGATGCCGCTAGTGAATTATTTTTAGTTGAGGCGATGTCGCCCAACCCCGTGGCTGAACTCATTATAAACTTGCGTCAAGATTCTCAATTTGGTGCTGCTTTGGTACTAGGCAGTGGAGGTGTTTTGGTCGAGTTAATGGCCGACACTGCTACATTGCTTTTGCCAACCAGCCCTGCTGATATAATCCGTGCACTCAAAAGTTTGCGAGTGAGGCGATTGCTTGAAGGATTTCGAGGTCGGCCAGCTGTAGATATCCCAAAGGCGGCTGAAGAAATATATAAACTGTGTATCGCCTATCAAGACAACGACAAAACTATAACCGAAATTGAAATAAACCCTCTTTTTATTTATCGAGACACAGTTTCCGCTATCGATGCATTAATCCAAGTTCCGGTCAATAAGTGACATAATTTTTAGCAAAAAAATTTATTTAAAAATTGGAGTAATCAATATTTTGAAAATATGTAGATTTATGCCTAAGTAAAATTTTTGAAACCATATGCGAAACGTCGACAAAAATCATTTGTTTAATTGGGGTAATGTCTTTTTAATCCAAATGTAAGTAATTATGACATTTGATTTATCGGAGAAATACCGTTACGTAATTGTAGACAAATTAAAAGCAAAATTGAACTTTTATAAAATAAACATAAACGGGAGGATTATATGTTAAATATCAAAAAGGTGGCACTATCTTGTGCTTTGTTAATAGGACTCAACGCGGGTTCTGCGCAAGCGCAGGATTGCGGTGAAGTTACGATTACCGAAATGGATTGGGGATCAGCTATTATTGTAACGCAGGTTGCTAAGTTTTTGCTGGAGCAAGGGTATGGTTGCTCGGTTACCATTGTGCCTTCTGCTTCCGTGCCAGCGCTTGCTTCAGTTAGTGAGACTGGTAAGCCTGATATAATAACAGAACTATGGACTAACGGAGCACCCGCTTATGTTCCACTTTTGGAAGCAGGAAAAATAAATGAACTAACGAGAGTTCTTTCCGACGGTGGCTTAGAGGGTCTATTCATACCAGTTTATTTGGCAGAGGCTCATCCTGAGTTGACGACAATTGAGGGTGTACTGGCCAACCCCGATTTAGTTGGAAACAGAATGCATAATTGCCCAGTTGGATGGAATTGTCAGACCGTGGCTACAAACGTAGCAAAAGGTGGCGGATTTGAAGCAGCTGGCATTGAAGATTTCGTGCATGGATCGGGTGAAACTCTTACCGCTTCAATTGGTGCGGCGTACGCTGCGAAAGAGCCTTGGTTTGGATACTACTGGACACCTAGTTTGGTAATGGGGAAATTTCCAATGGTCCAAGTGGACTTGGGCCCTCACGATCCTAGCAAGCAGGCTTGTAATTCAGACAAAGACTGTGCGTCGCCTACAATGCAATCATGGCCTAGTAGCGTCGTTACAACAGTTGTAACAAGTGAATTTGAGTCCTCACATCCAGCTGAGACAGACCTGATGCGAAATCTTTCATTCACAAATGAAATGATGAACAGTCTTCTGGCATGGCAAGATGCTGAAAGTGCTTCAGGTGATGAGACTGCTGTCTACTTCTTGTCAACTCAACAAGAACTTTGGGGTAGTTGGATCAATGATGCGGCGCGTGGCAAGCTAGCGGCATTGCTACAATAAAATAGTCGACAGTTACTAAGTAAACGAAGGCACAGTAAATTTGTGCCTTCGTTGTAATAGGGAATAAAAAATGGCCTTTTATGACAGTTTGTTTAACGCCTTTGGGTTAAGGGAATGGTGCGATGCATCTGCTGGCAGCGCAAAGATGACGATGGCGAGTTTGTTGGCGAAGACTAACCCAGACGCCGCAGACGAGGGCCCCCTTTTACCTTTTCCATCAATGGATGAACTTTATAAGGCATGCCCATCATTTCCGCAATCTAGAGAATTTACCGCTGGAGTAGAAGAGGCATTCCTAAACGCAAAAGACGTCTTAAAAACAGTCTTGGACCCATTAACGCAGCCACTCTCTTGGCTCTTAGAGGGTGCGTTATTTATATTTTTGGCTGCTCCATGGTGGATAGTTGTCCCATTAATATTATTGTTTGTGTGGTACGTTTGCAGGTCTGTTGCGGTGACAACATTTGTAACTGTTTCATTCGTATTTTTGGCATTTATTGATCATCTTGATGCAGCGTTACAAACGCTCGCAATTATTGCTGTTTGTACCGGAATATGTATTATATTGGGAGTGCCCATTGGAATTGCAATGGCCAAATCCAATCGCCTTCAACGAAGTTTACTTCCACTTCTAGATTTGCTTCAGACACTTCCAACATTTGTTTATCTAATACCACTGATTTTTCTGTTCAGTGTTACAGAGCCAAAGTTATATGGAATTGCAATAATTGTTTATGCGATTGTCCCAGTTATAAGGCTCACAGATCTTGGCATCCGGCTTGTAGATCAAGATGTTGTCGAGGCGGCAAACGCCTTTGGCATGTCATCCAGGCAAAAGCTTCTTGGTATTGAGTTGCCGCTCGCGCTTCCAAATATCATGGCTGGTGTAAATCAAACTATTATGATGAGCTTGGCTATGGTTGTGATCGCATCGTTGGTCTCGGCACCTGGTCTTGGTGTTTTGGTGCTTCGAGGGATTAGGAACCTAGAGTTGGGAGTGGGCTTGATAGCAGGATTAGGTATAGTTCTGCTAGCAGTAATTTTAGACCGAGTGTCCAAAGCAGCGATTGCTCGAGTATCTACTGATCAGACTTTTAAATAAATCGGGCACGTAATGGTAAATTCTCCTAAAATAGAAATTCGTAATCTGTACAAGATTTTTGGCTCGGACCCTAAAACTGCGCTTGAGAAAGTCAAAGCGGGTATGGGAAAAGAAGCCTTGTTGAATGACACTGGTCACGTTTTAGGCTTGCAGAATATATCAATAGATATCCACGAGAGCGCAATAACAGTGGTAATGGGACTGTCTGGCTCTGGCAAGTCTACACTTATTCGACACATAAACAGGCTAATTGAACCAACTGATGGTCAGGTACTCATTGATGGTGAGGACGCCCTATTATTAGATCAAGATGAACTTCGTGATAAACGTCGTACGGATATGTCTATGGTTTTTCAGAAATTTGCTCTTCTTCCGCACCGCACTGTGCTTGATAATTCGGCATTGCCGTTAGAAGTACGCGGGGTTTCTAAAAGTGAGCGTCATGCAGAGGCGCAAGTTTGGATCAACCGAGTAGGTTTAGGTGGTTTTGAAAAGCACTATCCCTACCAACTCTCTGGAGGAATGCAGCAAAGGGTTGGTCTTGCGAGGGCACTCACCTCAAATTCTGATATCATGTTGATGGATGAAGCATTTTCTGCGCTTGATCCTTTGATCCGCAGTGATATGCAAAAACTGTTGCTGGATTTGCATGTCGAGTTAAAAAAGACAATTATATTCATAACTCACGATTTAGATGAAGCACTCCGCTTGGCTGATCATCTCGTTATTTTAAAAGACGGAGCTGTTGTTCAGCAGGGAGATCCACAGAGTATTTTGTTAACTCCATCTGACCCCTATATCGAGGCATTTGTCAGCGATATTAATCGAGCTCGCGTTTTACGAGTGCGTTCAGTAATGACGCCAATGGATAAAAAATCTAAGTACGCTGGTGATGTCAGTCCATCGGACACTCTGGAGTCTTTAATAGCACGTGCCGAGGGGGATACTTCTTTTAAATTTAGGGTTCTCGATGGAGAAGAGCCCATCGGCCAGATTGATATGCAGGATTTGGTTAAAGCATTGGTCCCTAGAGTGTCCGAAGCGGTACAGCAGCATTTATAGCTATAACATTTGGGTGCTTAAGGATGGACTCTCGGGATTAATTGGTTAAGCACGAGTTTTGTGTTGATTACTACTTATGCGCTTGCACTTTAATTAATCACTTGGGAGCAATTGAATGTGAATGGAAATCGATTAAAAGCTATTTGATGTTAGTTTTTGCAACTGTTTCATTTTTGATGTTTGTAACGCCTGGTCCCGGCGTTTTGTCATTGGCAGGTGTCGGCGCGGCATTCGGTTGGAGGCAAGGTTTGTTATACATGGCTGGCCTGTTTTTGGGCCATGTCATTGTGAGTGTAGCAGTAGTTACTGGTTTAGCAGCTATTCTTTTGGCGGAGCCAGTTGTGCGCACAATTCTCTTATTTTTATCAGCTGCTTATCTTGGCTTTCTAGCATTTCGTATAGCTCTTGCTGGTTCAAAAATTTCCTTTATTGAAATGATCAATGCACCTGGTTTTATGACTGGAATGACCCTGCAGTTTATAAATCCCAAAGCGTATGCAGTACACACAACCTTTTTTACGGGCTTCGCATTTTATCCTGATAGTTTCACAATTGAAATTAGTTTGAAGTTCCTCATTATGAATTTTATTTGGATAATTTTACACCTTGCGTGGCTTTATGCCGGCTGTAAAATTCATGAGTTAAATCTTTCAAGTTCAGCGCAAAAATGGGTTAACCTTTTAATGGCTGCTAGTCTTTGTGGCGTTGTAGTTCTTTCTATTGGATCTATCTAGCGAAATAGATTAGCCGTTGCCAACTTAGAGGTGTTTAAAGGTCATTTTGTTAATCTAAGAATTAAAAGGCCTCTGATCAGTTTGAAGTAACATTATGAAAAGATTATGTTTTTTTATGGAAACCTATTAAACTTTTTGATAATAATAATTACAATTGCACATTTAGCGGTGTAAAACTTAAAGGTAAAAAATGATACTCGTTGGTGGTGAAAATTTAATGGATATGATCCAAATTGATAACCAGAATGAGAATGCTTTATATGAGGCTGTGCCCGGAGGATCTCCCTACAATTTAGCAATGGCTGCAGGTAGGCAGGGAGTAAAGGTAGGTTATGTTACCCCTATTTCTAAAGATAAAAACGGCGAGCAGTTGGCGCAAAACTTGTTAAACTCTAATGTTTCATTGCTTGGGCCA
This sequence comes from Candidatus Salinivivens marinus, assembly GCF_965655845.1. Classification (NCBI taxonomy): domain Bacteria; kingdom Pseudomonadati; phylum Pseudomonadota; class Alphaproteobacteria; order Rhodobacterales; family Paracoccaceae; genus Candidatus Salinivivens; species Candidatus Salinivivens marinus. The sequence continues at coordinate 441,615 of NZ_CBFHHX010000001.1, read as the reverse complement.
AGAGTTACGGCTCCTACCTCATTAGCAATGGTTAATATAGAGGATGGAATTCCGTCATACTCTTTCTACAGGGAAGAGACGGCAGAACGATTAGTAACTTTGGACACTCTCTCTAAAAATCTAACCTCGGAGGTGTCTATTTTTCATATTGGGTCGCTTGCATTGACAGGTGGGAAAGATGCTTTGGTTTGGGAAGAGTTTGTTAAGAGAACTAGGGAAAATAATGTAAAAGTCTCCCTAGATCCAAATGTTAGGCCATCGCTGATAGCAGAACCTGATGTCTATCGACGAAGAATTAAAAATCTTATGACTGAAGTCGATATATTAAAGTTAAGTGATGAAGATCTTTTCTGGCTTTTTGATGATAGTGCTGATGAAGCCGATGTACTGGCAGAATTGGCGGTGATTACAAACGCGGAGCTACTTATAGTTACAAGAGGGGCGCAGGGTTCTTCAGTGTTCCATGGAAAAAAGTGGCATGAATTACCGTCACATCCAGTAGAAAAGTTATCCGATACTGTGGGAGCAGGTGATACATTTATGGCATCGATTCTAGCTTGGCTTATTAAAAATGAAAAATTGAACCGACTAGCATTACTGGAGCTTAATGAAAAAACAGATTTGCTGCATTATGCCGGGAAGGCTGCAGCACTAAATTGTAAAAAGCAAGGTTGTAACCCGCCATGGGAAAACGAGTTGCTCAAGTATATGAAAAAACACCTGTGGGCCATCAGCTAAATGATACTTTTGAAACATTAGATATTTATATGCAGCACCTTAAATGTATCCAACGATTTCTATTTTAGGTGTCTAAAAATAAATATTAGGCTACCTTGTTTTAACATTTAGAACTCTTATTTATGTCAAAACTTACTAAATAGACCTTTTAGAAATCAGGAAGGAATTTTTATGTCTTTAAGACCTGCTATATCAACTGGCGCGGCAACCCCAACAATAGAGGGGGCTGGGGTTCATCTGCATAGAGCATTTGGGTTTCAAGATCCAAAAGCTCACGATCCGTTTTTACTTTTTGATGATTTTCGTAACGATAACCCGGAAGCCTATTATAGAGGGTTTCCCTGGCATCCGCATCGTGGCATCGAAACAATTACTTATGTTCTTAACGGAACCGTCGACCACAGCGATAGCCTAGGTAATACTGGCAGCTTGAAGGCTGGTGACGTGCAGTGGATGACAGCAGGATCAGGTATTATGCATCAAGAAATGCCAAGTGGTAATTCAATGGGTCAGATGCATGGATTTCAACTTTGGGCAAATTTACCGGGTAGCCTAAAGATGACCTCGCCGAGGTATCAAGATGTTGTTGCAAAAGAAATTCCAGAAATTATTGATGATGATGGTACTCGAGTACGGGTCATAACGGGCTCTTTTTGGGGACAAACCGGTCCGGTTGATGGGATAGCAGCAGACCCCCTATATCTCGATATATCATTGCCTGCTGGGCTTAGAAAAGCATTGAAAGTTGATACATATCGCAACACGTTTGCATATATCTTCGAAGGATCTGGTAAATTTGCAGATGCTTCAGACCCGCAGGGTGTTTTACTGGAAAAAGAAGTTCTTGGCCAAGAGCTTAATATTCGCGACCTGTCTGGCAATCGCACTTTGGTACGCTTTGGCACTGGTGACGAGATAGTAGTAAGGGCAGGTCCCGAGGGAATGCGGTTTCTGCTAGTAGCAGGATCACCTATTCGTGAGCCGGTAGCTTGGCATGGTCCTATTGTTATGAACACGCAAGAGGAATTACACCAAGCTTTCAATGACTTGCGTAACAATCAATTTATTAAACCGCAAGATCATTGAAGTAGGGAAAACCAATGGGATTACTGCAAGAAGGCAAATGGGCCGACAAGTGGTATGATACAAAAGCTTCCAATGGACATTTTGTTCGAAAGTCTTCGCAGTTTCGAAACTGGATTACGCCAGACGGTGCAGCTGGACCGACTGGTTCCAGTGGCTTTAAGGCTGAGGCTTCTACTTGCGGAAAATTATTATCTAGACTGAGTTTACGAGTTCAAATATGTGCTTTGCTGGTTTAACTGATATTTTTGCAATGATTAGAGAGAGTAATTGGCAATGAGCGTTTTTGATGAAGACTTATTTTTAAAAGGACTTGAACAGAGGAAGGCAACTTTGGGTGCAAGTTATGTGGAGAGTAATCTGGAAGCTGCAGACGAATTTACCCGCCCTTTTCAAGAAGCAATGACTGCCTGGTGTTGGGGCTTCGGTTGGGGTGATGACGTCATTGCCCCAAAAGTCAGATCTATGATGAACCTATCGATGATCGGTGCACTGGGAAAAATGCATGAATGGGAAATTCATTGTAGGGGTGCAATAAAAAATGGTGTGAGTCCTGAAGAAATTAGAGCCATTATACATGTTATTGGTATTTACTGTGGCGTGCCTCAGGCTTTAGAATGCTTCAGGGCTGCAAAGAAAGTAATGGATGGTTTAGAGGTATAAAAACTATGATTGTCCAAAACCTAAAAGTTGCATCCAAAATTTAGCTATTTTCTAATTCTTTGTGACTATCACATTCAAATGCTTTGCTGTAGAAAGCTGAAGTGCAAACTGTTGTCGGTATCAAGATTTGCACTTTAGCAGGAGTCCTTCGTTGCGAATTTCAACAGCCGAATTTGTTGCCATTATGGCAATGTTGGTAGCAACGGTAGCCATATCAATTGATGGAATGTTACCTGCTTTATCAATAATTGCAGATGAGCTTACGCCGCTGCGCCCTAATAATGCTCAAATGATATTATCGTTTTTTGTAGCTGGCATGGCGGCTGGTACTTTAATTGTTGGGCCGCTCTCAGATAGTTTTGGGCGTAAGCCGATTATCTACTACGGTGCGTCTTTATATATTTTTACCTCAGCAGTTTGTGTTTTGTCTCCAAGTTTGGAAGTGATCTTGATTTCCCGGTTCCTTCAAGGTGTTGGAGCATCGGCACCTCGTGTGGTTGCTCAAGCTTTAGTTCGAGATTTCTATAAAGGTCGTGAAATGGCCCGCATTTCATCTTTTATAATGATCATATTCGCTCTTGTTCCGGCTATAGCACCACTCCTAGGATCATTTGTAATGCTTGCATTTAATTGGCGCTTTATTTTTCTCATGTTCATAGCGTTTGTTGCCTTTAGCACAATGTGGATGACGTTCAGAATAGATGAGAGTGTTACAAAGGAAAAACGTATTGAATTTAATCTAAAACAGGTGGGTCTTGCATTTAAGGAAGTTTTATCTAATCAAATGATACTTGCCTCTATTATTACATTAGTTTTTGCATATGGGATACTTTTTATAGGTATATTCCTCATCCAGCCGGTCTTCGAACAAGTATTTGATCGCGCGTCAACTTTTCCATATTGGTTTGCAACAATAGCATTACTGGCCGCGTCGTCGAGTTATGTGAATGCTCGGCTTGTACGCAAATTGGGAATGCGAATGCTCACAAGCATTGCATTCAGAGCCCAGGTTTGCTTTAGCGCTATAGTTTTTTTCGTCTATTGGCTTGGGTATTTCGAAGGTCAATTTGGTTTTTTCTGTTTTTTGTTCTGGATGTTCAGTATTTTCTTTCAAGCTGGTCTGACAATGGGAAATCTGACTGCCCTTGCTATGGAGCCTGTTGGGCACATTGCTGGGACTGCAGCAAGTTTGGTCAGTGCGATTGCAACCATAGGATCTGTTCTTTTAGCCGCAATAGTTGGCCAGTTTTTTGATGGGACACCTGCTGCTATGATTGTAGGAGTTGCTTTGTTCGCCACCTTAGGAGCAATCAGCTCTCATCGTCTTAAACGGTATGATAGAGCCTCTAAGGCCTGATAATTATTGGAAAACTACTCAAAAAATGTTGCGTTCTTTCCACCTACGACAATATCAAAGTCGTAACCTTGATCCACTTCTGGAATTTTAGTTTCGTAGGGTTTCCCCAAGTTTCGGTCGAATGAATCGCCCATCAGTAGCGCCATTGGATCAGAGGCATTGTTCGGTTCATTTGGAAAGTACATTTGAGTTATTATTCGAGATGAACCGCAGCTAATTGACAAATGGATGTGCTTTGGTCGCCATCTCCCAATATCTGGTCTTGCAAGGTAAGCACCTGGGCTTATTGTCCAGAAGCGATAGTTTCCATATTCATCAGTAATTACACGACCGATCCCAAAGAAATTTTCATCAAGCTTTAGACCAGAATGATCTTCCACATGACGGTAACGACCGTGGTGGTTTGCGTTCCAAATTTCTATCAATGCACCCCTTAGTAGGGTGCCACTTTCATTGCGGACCGTTCCTTTTACTTCTATCGGAGATCCTTCAGCGCGAGGACGGTTTGGGGCTATTCGGGTAAGATCCCATTCATTTTGACGCTGAACGGCTCGGGCGGGGATGACTGGCACAAAACTTTCTCTTACATCGGCTGGTATTAAGCGAAGTCTTTTTCTTGGAGTGCGTTGATCCGAAGTATTATCTGTTTTCCCGATGCTTAATTGTCGTCCAATACTGGTCATAATTCCTACCTATGCTAGCTTAGAAAATCGTCAAAAAATGGCGTTTCGTTGTCGCCTGCCATAATGATATCAAGTGTATAAACGTCTGCACCATCTGGAGACGGTCCTTCATATTTGGCAGTAAGCCGCTTTCTGTCTTGGTCACTTAGGGTTTTTAACAGAGGATCTATTTCGTTTGCTTTCTGATCAGCAAAGAAAATTTGTGTTACTATACGATTAATTCCATCCGAAAAAATAGTTATGGTGATATTTGGTGCTCGATCTTTCGACGCACCAGGGAAAATTGTTCGATAAGTATATTCACCAGTCGTACTGCGTAGGCGACCATATCCGTCAAACCATGGGTCTAAACCTGGATGGTTCTCAGACGAGGGATTGCGATAGATACCCTTTGCATTTGCCTGCCAGAATTCTAGCAGAACCCCATTTGCAAGTTTACCATTGCGATCAAGTACCCTGCCTCGCAAAATTATGTTTTGCCCCGAAGGACCTGCAATAACACCGGAATGAATTTGTGTAAGATCTTCGTAGCTCTCATCGCTGAAATAGGTTGGGAAGTAGGGTCCCGTAGTGTCTTCATTAGTCGGTAATAATATATTGGTTTGCTGCTTGTTAGTCATTAGTATTAAACCTTGGGTCTGCCTCTCTTCAGCCGTTGCAGATAACTAGATTTATTTGAGAGTATTAGCTTGCTCTTTGAAATATGGTTGGGATTATTTATAATTTGGGTGTTATTTATCAGTATCATGTTTTTTATCTTGGGGTTTGCCATTGGGTTTACCTCGGCCAAGTGTTTAAGACGGCTATGTATACCTGATATGATCCAGTACAGATATAGTGCTATTAGGGGTAAAATTTGTGCCGCTGATACTTTCATTTTGTCAAGTAACCTCTGATAGAGCCATACTAATTGCCTTAGTGGTTATTTTTGCGATCAAATCAATTTCCGTGCTTGTAGAATTGTAAGCCGGTGCTAACAAAACATGATCCCCATTTTCACCATCTGCACACCCTTGGGCAGGATAACACATTAATCCAAGCTCTTTAGCTATTATTTGTATCCTTTGTGCTACTTTCAAATGGGCGGAGAAAGGTTTCTTGGTTAGCGTATCTGCAACCAACTCAACAGTCCAAAACAGTCCACGGCCGCGTATATCGCCAATATTTTCTTTTGCATCTAATTGCTTCTTAAGTGCAAGAGCTAACTGGTCTCCGCGCATTTTGACATTTTCAAGCAAGCCTTCATCTTCAATCACTTTTTGAACCGCTAGGGCACCAGCGGTTGCAACTGAGTGCGACATGTAAGTATGTCCATTCCATAAGGTTCCACTGCCTTTTTTAATAGCGGAAACTACACTCTCTGACGCCATGACGGCAGCTATTGGCTGATAACCTGCCCCAAGTCCTTTTGCCAATGTGGTAATATCAGCAAATATTCCTTCCTGCTCTAACGCAAAAAGAGTGCCGGTTCGGCCCATGCCGCACATTACTTCATCAGCGATATACAAAACACCGTAATTATTACATATGTCCCGTATTCGTTTGAAATATCCTATTGGTGCAGGCTGCGATCCGAGAGATGCGCCTACTACCGGTTCTGCGACGAATGCCATTACTGTTTCAGGGCCCAGATCACGAATTTTTTTCTCAAGTTGATTGGCCATACGAAGCGCATACTCGTCTTCGCTCTCGTCCTCTAACTTCATTCGGTAGCGGTATGCGGCATCAATGTGGTGTACTTGCATAAGCATCGGCTGGAAAGGAGCGCGCCTGCCGGCGTGGCCACCTGTAGCGAGTGCCCCAAGAGTGTTACCATGGTACGATGGGGTTCGTGCAATAATGTTTACCCGTTTTGTATCTTTTCTCTCTAAATGGAACTGTCTCGCGAGTTTTAATGCTGCTTCCATAGCTTCTGATCCGCTACCTAAAAACATAACCCGCCCTGCACCAAGGCCGGAAGGAGCACGGTTAATTAAAAACTCAGCTAGTTCCTCAGTGGGCTCATTTGTAAAGGAGCCAGAGTGAGCAAATGCCAATTTATCAATTTGATCCTTTAGCGCTGCTCGTACCTTAGCATTGTCATGACCTAGGCATGATACTGCCGCCCCACCGCATGCGTCTAGGTAGCGTTTGCCGTGTTCATCTATCAGGTAATTCGCGTCCACGCTTTTGATAATCGGTAGAGTGGAGTTCAAAGATCGGTGAAGCACGCTAGACATTATACTACCGTTTTGCATATGAAATTTTGTTTTGTATAGTAACCATTAATAGTTAACTTAATATAATTTTCAATATCCAAATATGGGAGAGTAAGTTTGCAAGGCGCGTTGCAGGGAATAAAAGTGATTGAGGTATCTCAGGTTCTAGCAGCACCCTTCTGTGGTTATCAATTCTCTTTGCTGGGAGCAGAAGTTATTAAAGTTGAGATGCCCGAAGCTCCTGATTGCGCCAGAAACCGGGGCCCAATAGCTGAACTGAACAAAAATGGACTTGGCCTAACTTATCAAGTTCAAGGTGGTAATAAGAAATCTCTTGCTATTGATTTACGTACTGATGCAGGCCGTGAAACTCTTTTAAGAGTAGTAGAGAGTGCTGATGTATTTCTGGAAAATTATTCAACAGGCGTGATGGAGGAGCTAGGTTTTGGGTACGATGAATTACGCGTTCGTAACCCTGGTATCGTTTATTGTTCTATGACTGGATATGGTGATGAGGGCCCAAAATCTTTTAAAGGCGCCTACGATAATACAATTCAGGCTGCTTCAGGTATAATTTCGCAGTCAGATGGCAATAAACCAGGACTATCTTTCGTTGATTATGCTGCTGGTTATTCCGCTGCTTTTGCCATATCAGCAGCGTTGTTACAAAAGTCTAGAACGGGAAAAGGATGCTACATAAGTGCTTCAATGCTCGAGGTTGCGCTTAGCTTAATGGCTCCAGAAGTAGCTGCAAAACAATGCTCGCCTTTGCAGGAGAAACCTAGAGAGGCAGGCATTTCGCCATTTGCTACTGCTGATGGAATTATTATGCTAGGAGCCTTTAAACCATCTCAGTATCGCAAACTTTCGCAATGCTTAAAGGAACAGGGTTTTGAAATATGCTCATTGTCTGGTGTGGAAGTATGGGATGATGTTTGGTCAAATTCTGAGGATATTTATAAAGAACTCAAGAATGTCTTTATCCAGGAACCGACAGAGAAGTGGCAGCAGCTACTGGATAAATGGGATATTCCCGCTGAGCCTATTTTGACTCTTGAGGAGGCGATCAAGGATGAACAAATCATAACTCGAGGTTATTATACAAGCACTTCTGAAAATTCAGAGATACGTTTGCCTTCTGCCCCCTTTCAAATGAGCCAAGGTGGACCAGTAATTAACAAAGCCCCACCGACCTTAGGTCAAGACAGTAGAGAAGTACTAAAGGCGATCGGCATGAATGAAAATGAAATTGATCTGCTTTTTTTGGAGAGGATAGTGGAGTGATGCTCGAGTTAACTGCCGTTCCCTTGTACACACTTCCAGAATCTTTTCGACATCGTGGCAAACCGTCTCCCTGGGCAGAGATGACGCGGCCAGGACATAAAATGCATTCATTTCTTGAAGGTGCATTCTTTGACGTAGACCAAAATCTTTGGCTTTCCGATGTGCCCTACGGGCGCGTTTTTCGAATATCACCAGAAGGTCACTGGGAGGTGATGCATGAAATAGATGGAGAGCCTCACTCGATGCGGATTACTAAAGACGGGAGGCATATTGCCGTCGATCACAGGCATGGCCTGATCGAATTTACGGGATATGATAGTTTCAAGGTTTTGAGTAATGGTGTTGATAATCAACCGTTTCTAGGTCTCTCAGATATGTGCCTTGATGACGATGGAAGCTTATGGTTTACAGATAGTGGCAGGAGTTCAATTAGTAATCCAAGTGGTCGGGTTTATCGTCGATGTCCAAAGGGAACTCTAAGATTGTTAATTGATTGTGTACCTTATTCGAATGGTATTTGCCTATCGAGTGACAGAAATTTGGTTTACGTAGCTGCTACCCGTGCAAATCAGGTTTGGCAATTTTCCTCAAGCCTTTCAGAAGCTGGCCAACCTATGGTGGGTACTTTCATTCAACTTTCTGGTGGTTTAGGTCCGGACGGTTTGGCTAGCAACTCTTTGGGATGGTTAGCAGTTGCTCAAGCACAAGCAGGGCGTTCCTATTTGTTTGATAAAGTTGGAGATAGACTTGCTGAGATCAGATTGCCCGAAGGACTTTGGACAACCTCAGTAGCATTTCATCCCAATAATGCTCGGTTATTATATATAATTGATGCGGAGTATGCTTCAGTTTTCAGTTGCGTAATTCCAGTTTGAGTAGGGAAATGAAAAAAGAAAATTTATTTGGGTATGTACCGGCGATAGCCACACCATATAATAAAAAGGGTGAAATAATGGAAGATGCTTTCATTGATTTATTCGAATTTCTTATAAAACGCGGTGCGACATGCGTCTGCATTGCAGGTGATAATGGTGAAAGCTGGGCACTTTCCGCTGAAGAGCGAGGGCGCCTCGTCCGCCTGGCAAAGGATACTTCTCGGGGCCGTGTCCCAATTATGATGGGCATTTCTGCAGCGACAATCGATGCTTCACTATCCTATATCAGAGCCGCGGAAGAAAACGGCGCAGATGTGTTGCTATCTATGCCGCAAACCTACGTCTTAAAAGCTTCTGAGGCAGAATTAATGGCGAGATTTGATAAAGTATCCGAGGCAACTAATAAGCCTCTTGTTCTATACAATTCACCGCGTCGAATGGGTTTCTCACTAACAATCGAACAGACTGAAACCCTACTGAATAATCACCATGTAATAGGGATTAAAGAGAGCCAGCGCGATTTTTTCTATCATACGCATTTACTTGAACGACTTGGTGATAAGATGTCGGTAATGACGGGGCCATGTCATTATATCATGCCTGCTTTCGGTTTAGGGGCGAAAGGTTTTATCGCCACTGGTCCTGAATTTACAGATTTGCTTCCTTCAGAAATGGCATCTGTTGGGCTTGGTAAGCCAGGTAAAATCTATCGTAAAACACATTATCAGTTAACGGTACTTTATGAGCTCTTGATGGGTACTGCAACTTGGCCAGCCGCATTTAAAGCAGCACTCAATTTAATTGGTCAGCCAGCTGGTGTGCCCCGTGATCCGGTGCTCCAAGCAACAGATGCCGATATTGATAAAATCAAGCGCTGCTTTGACAGCTTAGGTATTCACTACGTATGATACGCCTTATTCCAAATAGCGCCAACCAGATTAAGCGCGCTGAAGAGATTTGTTTCAAATTTGATGATCAACTAATAAAAGCCCATAAAGGCGAAACAATTTTGGTTGCGCTGATGAAAAACGGTATACACCATTTGCGTGATGCGCCAACCGATGGCAAGCCCCGCGGAGCTTTTTGCTGTATGGGTCTATGTCAGGAGTGCGTTGTTGCAGTCGGTGGAAAGTTAGTCGAAAGTTGTGAGACGATAGCGACCGATGGACTGATTGTCCAATCTTTGAGGCACTAGATCATGATTAAGACCTGCGATGTCGCAATAATTGGTGCTGGTCCTGCCGGAGCAAATGCAGGTATTATGGCGGCTAGCCAGGGTTGCCATACAATCATCATAGACGAGCAAGCAATGCCTGGTGGCCAGATTTGGCGTGCCAAAAGTGAGGCTATTAAATCGGCTCCTATGACGCCTGAAATTATCGATGGCGATAAACTCCGGGTATCCATCGCCGAAAGTAATTTAACACATATTGCTAACGCTAAGGTTTGGCAAATAGAGCGGGAATTGGACGAATGGGTTCTTCATTTCATTATAAATGGGCGCTCAGAAAAGATTGGAGCTAAGGTGCTCATTTTAGCCACGGGAGCAAGAGAATATGTCCAACCAACACCGGGATGGACCTTGCCTGGCGTTATTGGATTGGCGGGGGCAACCGCATTGATGAAACGAGATCTGCTCACACCTGGCAAAAGAACTGTTGTCTCTGGAACGGGACCATTGGTGTTCTTTGTAGCAAGCGAGATACGACGTCTTGGTGGTGAGGTGGCCGCAATTGTAACGCCAAATAGTCGTGCTGACTGGCTTCGTGCGTTGCCTTCCATGTCGTATCGTACAGACCTTCTAAGGCGTGGTTTCGTTTGGGTTGCAGATCTTCTGCTAGCCGGCATTCCAATCTTTTGGCGTCATGCTATAAAACAGATTGATGGAGAAACCAAAGTTCACTCGGTGAAAGTCAGCAAGGTAAGCAGTGATTGGTCACCGAAAGGTCCGGCCCGTTTAATAGAAGCAGACAGTGTTTGCACAGGGCATGGTTTGCAAGCTGCAAGTGATGCCTCTCAACTTTTGGGTATCGATGTAAAATATCAACTTGAACTGGGTGGGTGGGTGCCAGAAGTTGAGGAAGACGGTATTACGAAAATTAACGGATTATTTATCTGTGGTGACGGAGCTGGTATCAGAGGTGCGGCGGCTGCAGAAATTCAAGGGAAATTAGCAGGACTTTCTGCTGCAAAGTCTATAAGGCCTGAGGTCAATTCCTCAAATTCGACACTGCTTAATAGCTATCGACGAGCATCAAGGTTTGGAATGGCCATGACTCGTTTAAGTATACCGCGGAAGGGCTTTCAAAAATTGATAACGCAAGAGACAATCGTGTGTAGATGTGAGAGTCTGCGGCGCTGTGATATCGAAAACGAGATTGAAACAGGCGCGGCTACAACCAATGCCGTCAAATCTGGATCGAGAGCGGGGATGGGGCCGTGCGGTGGAAAATACTGTCAGTCAACTATAGCCAAAATAATAGCTGATAGGGAAAATCAGTCTGAAGAAAAAATTGCACCACCCACACCTAGACCTCCTTTGCGGCCTGTTTCGGCATCTGCGCTTTCAGGCGAGTTTGAATATACAGATTTGCAAATACCGAAACCCGCTCCGCTATGACTAAGACTTATGATTTAGCCATCGTTGGCGGTGGAATTATGGGCTGCAGTACCGCATTACGACTCGCTGAAGATGGTATGAAAACAATTGTTCTAGATCAGGGGGATTTAGGGCAGGGTGCATCAGGGGTAAATGCGGGAACACTATCGCTGCAGATCAAGCGTGTTAAGCTTATGCCATACGCGCTCAAAGGTCATAGTGAATGGGAAGCCATGGGCGAGGCCGTTGGATTTAAAAAGACGGGAGGTTTTACGCTTGCTTTTACGGAGCATGAGGCTGAACTTTTGTACGAACGTCAGGCTTTGAAGGCCGATGCGGGCGCACCGATTACATTTGTGTCCAATAATGCACTGCGAGCTGCGGAGCAAAATCTCAGCCATAAAGTTCTGGCTGCAAGTTACTGTCCTGAAGATGGTTACGCAAATTCATCACTCACCGGTCAATATTATCGCATTCGTCTAAAAGAGAACGAAGTACAATTTCGTGAGAAATGCAATGTTAAATTAATCACTAGAAATAGCTCTGGCTTCAATTTAACAACTTCCTGTGGCACTGTCCACGCAACGCGTCTGCTTTTAGCAGCAGGGGCCTGGCTTAAACCCATAGCTGCTGACCTAGGTGTTGATTTGCCGGTCCGTGCGCGTGTCAATACTGTGTCTGTGACAGAGAGAATGCCTCCTCTTATATCCAGTATCGTCGGTCACGCAACTGGACTTTTAACCATGAAACAGAAAAGCAATGGTGCAATTCTCATTGGTGGCGGATGGCAGGGACAGGGAGTTCCGCAAGACGGACGCGGGAATGTTACAGCAAAAACGCTAATCCCAAATTTATCCCTTGCACAACATGTGTTACCAGAGCTTTCAAATGCGCGCGTGACACGTAGCTGGGTTGGCTTCGAGGCAAATGTACCAGATTTTTATCCACTTGCTGGTGCTTTGCCGGGCATTGAAAATGCTTTTGTTCTGGGATGTGTAAGGGGAGGTTATACAATTGGCCCTTACATGGGTAGATTAATGGGTGACTATATTCTTGGGCAAGAGCCAGAATTGCCTTTGTTTGACCCAGGACGTGAGTTTAGTGAGGTATGATTATGAAGAATAGAGTTGAAGAACTGTGCCGTTTAGATGGGAAGGTAGCTATTGTTACTGGTGGTGGATCTGGGATAGGAAAAGCTACTGCAAAGGTTTTTGCAGATGCAGGTGCGAAAGTAGTTGTAACTGGACGTCGTAATGATCTCTTAAAAAGTGTGGCCAACGAAATAAATGGACACCCTATAGCTTGCGATGTTTCAAATCATGCACAGGTTAAACACGTGTTCACTGAGGCTCTTAAAGTCTTCGGAAAGGTGGATGTGTTAGTGAATAATGCCGGTGGCCCAGGTCCAATCGCTCAGGTAGCAGATGTGGACATGAATGCTTGGGTTGAGTGTCTCAACATCAACTTAGTTGGAGCCATGCATTGCCTTCAAGAAGCCGCTAAAATTATGATTGATCAAGAAGCGGGGTCCATAATAAATATGTCATCGCTTATGGGAGTGCAGGGTTATCCAATGCGCTCTGCCTATGTAGCAAGTAAATTTGCTTTGGTTGGCGTAACGGAAACAATGGCCAGAGAGCTTGGTAAACATAATGTTCGCGTAAATGCTTTGTTGCCAGGTGCAGTTGCTGGAGAGAATATGGACGGCGTATTAGAACGTCGCTCATTAGCTGAAGGTCGCTCGGTAGAAGAGATTGCGCGTGATAACTACACTGAAGTAGCTGCCTTAAAACGCTGGGTTTATCCAGATGAAGTGGCACGGGCTGCTCTATATTTGGCATCCGATCTCAGCTCTGCAATTACAGGTGATAAAATTAAGGTTGATTGTGGCCGTTTTTGATCTCAAATAACTTTCAGTACACCTTTTGTGTTTGTTTTGGCCCCCGAGGCCACTTGAATTTTTGTCCATTCTTTTTAATTTAGGGACAGTAGTTTTGGTAAGAATGTTCCATGACGTTTAAAAGGATTTTTACTTATGGAAAAAAGAAAGCTCGGTAAATACGGTGCTGACGTATCTGCTATCGGAATAGGTGCCATGTCTTTTAGTAATTTTTATGGCCCTACGAATGAACAAGAGTCACATAAGATATTGGCTGAGGCTTTGGATCAGGGGATTTCGCATATAGATACGGCAAACGTTTATGGAGGTGGAGCATCAGAGGCTGCGATTGGTAGTTTTCTCGCCAAACAAGGCTCAAAACGAAACACTCTTTTCTCGATTGCGACCAAAGTAGGAATTAAAGGCAATATTCAAACTGGCAAAACGGAATTCGACAACAGTCCCGATTATTTGAAAAAAGAATTGGATGGCAGCTTAAAACGCTTGGGAGTTGAAAGCATTGATCTGTACTACATCCATCGCCGCGATCAGAATACTCCTATAGAGGAGGTAACTGAAACCCTTGCAAGTTTTGTAAAAGCAGGGAAAATTCGGTCATTTGGATTTTCAGAAATTGCGCCATCCTCACTGCGGCGAGCGGCATCTATTCATCATGTCGCGGCCGTTCAGTCCGAGTACTCCCTTTCAGTACGAAGTCCAGAATTAGGTTTAGTGCAAACTACTGCAGAGCTTGGCACAGCACTCGTTGCATTTTCGCCGTTGGGCAGATCCTTGCTTACCGACAGACCGCACTCATCAGTTGAAGTAGAGAAAATGGATTGGTTAAGTAAAAATCCACGTTTTAATGAACCCAATCTTACCTTTAATATTGAAGCTACGGGAAAATTCAGGGATCTTGCAGCTCAAAATGGGGTTGCTGCGGCCACACTTGCGATTGCATGGCTTTTGAATAAGAACAAACATATTATTCCAATCCCAGGAACCCGTTCCGTTAAACATTTCCGAGAGCATTGTGATGGCGCCCGGTTGAAACTCTCAACTAAACAGATGTTGCAAATTGAGGAAGTAATTCCAGTTGGGTGGGCACAAGGTGATAGATATTCTGACAAACAGTGGATAGGTCCTGAGAAGTATTGCTAACTGTTTAAGTACTGTGTTTATATTTTGGCTGAGGTTTTGAGGCCATCGAGAATAGCTTCTTCTACGCTTCGCGGGCTCAATGCGTCACCAATCACATACAGCTCAGATTGAACTTTGTTTCTGAGGTCTTTTTCGAGAGTATTTTTGGCTTTACTACCAAATGCAGTCACAAGGGTATCAACATCATTTAAAATAACGGGCTGCTCACTCAAAGTGTGTTGGAAATAAGTATCGTCAGAGTCAACGCCACGTAACCTCAAGTGAGTGAGTGTTTCTACATTTAGTTTATGTAAGGTGCCTAGCCAATTATCACGGACATACTGATTAATAGTTTGCCCCGGAACCATACCGTTGCATGCTAGCCTTACATGACAGCCTTGGCGTGCTAATAGCTCAGCCACTCCCAAACCAACCCAGTCACAACGCCAATCGGCAATTACTACTCGTGAGCCTACATTAGCTTTGCCCTCTAATAGTTGCCAAGCAGTAACTACGTGAGCACTTTCTTTGCCCTCTATTTTTGGTTCAAATGATTTTCCACCTGTTGCCAAGATGATAACTTCTGGTGCCTCTTCTCTAATAAGCTGTAAAGATGCTTCTGTATTCAGCTTAATTTCAACGTCCTTTGTACGTAACATATTTTCCAAATTTGTCGTTATGCCTCCAAATTCGGATCTACCGGGTAGCCGTTCTGCCAAATTTACCTGACCGCCTAACTTAGAGGTGGCTTCAATCAATTTTACTGAATGCCCCCGCGAAGCTGCAACTGCAGTTGCTTTCATTCCTGCTGGGCCGCCTCCTATTACGAGAATTTTCTTTTTTTCAGGGGCCGGGCTCAAATGACTAAAAGTCAATTCACGACCGGTTTCAGGGCGTTGAATACATGAAATAGGCTGCCCATTAAGCATATGTCCTATACATGCTTGATTACATCCAACGCACGCAATGATCTCATCAAATCTACCAGTTTCTGCTTTGAGGGGCATTTCTGGATCTGAAATTATTGCCCTTGTCATGCCGCACATGTCTGCCGATCCTTGTATCAATGCTTTATCTGCAAGTTGGGGTGTGTTAATGCGGCCTGCTACAAAAACTGGTTTGTCTGAGACATCCTTAATGGCTTGTGAAAGCGGTAATGTATATCCTGGTTCAAAACGCATTGAAGGAACTATATGCGTTGATCCTTTTAATCCTGCAGAAGTTCCCGCTGTTACATTAATGTAGTCTATGCTTTCATTCTTGTTTAGTTCCTCAATCAGCTCGAGTGTTCCCTTTAATTCCATCCCTTGGAATTCTTTTTCATTTCCCGACAATCTTACGCCAACTAACATGTCATGGCTTGAGCCATCTTTAACGGCGTCAATAATTTGATCTAAAATTCGGTACCTGTTTCTAAAATTGCCGCCATACTTGTCTTTTCGCTGATTTACGTTTTTATTTAAAAATTGACCGATAAGATAACCGTGAGATGCAACAATTTCTATACCATCGAGCCCGGCTGTTCTTAAATTTTGGGCTGAAATTTTATAACCTGTTACAATCTCATCAATCATTTGTTCTGACATTTCACGAGGCATGATATGAAATCGTTCGTTCGGGCTTGCAGATGGAGCATATGCTACTGGAATAGTTCCATCTTCCAAATTTGTCATTTCTCGGCCAGGATGTGTGAGCTGACCAAAGACAAGACAGTCATAATTATGGCACTTGGTTACCAATTTTTTATATCCAGAAACACATCTAGGGTCGTATGCGCGTATTGCGGGTCGTCCAGAATTTCCCGATGGGTGTACGCGCGCCGCTTCTATAATTGTTAGAGCTGCTCCACCTTTTGCCTTTGATTCATGGTACGCAATCATATCATCGGTTGGGAAGCCCTCTTGAAGCATCACAGCCATATGCCCAGTCGAGAAAATTCTATTTTTAAAAACCTTTTGTCTTATATTTAAAGGCTCAAATAATTTTTTCAGTTGGTGTTGTGTCAATTCTTTTCCTGATAAAAATTACAGTTATAAATTGTAGCCACTAGTGATTATTCACGAAGTAAATAGGCCCCCAGTTGTTCAATGTCGTTACTGTCATTATAATGAGAAATTGATACTCTAAGGCGGTCATTTCTTATTCCGCAAATCAAACCTTCTTCAGATAAATATTCAAACTTGCGTCTGATTGTATGGCTAGATGGATGCATTAGTGAAACAATATGGGAACTGGATCCTTTTGATTTCGTTGGTCTATATGCTTTCCAGTCGCTGTTAGCTATAATTGCGAATAAATGCTCTGCTAGTTTGTCAGAGTGGTTCATTATTTCTACAACTCCAATCTTCAAAAGTTGTTCTATCGCAACATCCAAGCCTACAACCGAAACATATGATAAAGTTGATTGAGTATATTTTGCTGCTGTTTTCGATAAGTTCAACTTGGTTGCTTCCATGTCAAAAGGGTTTTCGTTACCGAACCAGCCGATTGCAGGAGGATCTAGTTCTAAAATTTCGTCTGAAAACCATCCAAAGGCAATACCCCCGTGGCTTCCCAACCATTTGTAGCCACTGCATACCAGAATATCTACGGCCCAGTCATTTATGCTTATTGGCACTGCGCCCGCGGCCTGAGTAATATCAATAACTAATTTTGCTCCAACTTCCTTCGTATGCTGGCTTAATTTTTCTACGTTGATCTGTGTCCCAGAGGCAAATTGCACGTAACTAAGGCATACAACAGATGTGTTGGAATCAACTTTTTCGATAATAGCATTTGTGAGATCAGTCTCTGGTACTTCATGAATAAAGCAGACTTCAAAATCGCTCGTCTTAGCCTTAAGTAGCCAAGGTCGTGTAATTGCTGGAAAATCTGTAGAAACAAGAATAACGTTACTTCGTATTCTTGGCTTACACAACTCGGGGATCTGAGACAATATCTCGCTGGCACTCGATACCAGTGCTATATTTTTTTGTTTCGCCTGCACTAATCTTGCTACTTTTCCCCTTAAGGGGTTTAGAAAATTTGCTTCCTCTCTATCTGTCATTTTAAGGTTACCGTACCTTGCGACAGTACTGAGAAATTCTGTCATTTCATTTACTGTTTCATCACTCAGTAAGCCTAGTGATGCTTGATTAAGATAAATATTTTGGTCGAGGCAGGGGTAAGCTGAGCGATTTGAAAGTGCATTAATCATTAATAGTCAGTCTACAGATTGTGAGATATTTCAATAAAATGAGCTTAATCCGGAAGAGAGATAAAGATCAATTAGGGAGTTATCACTTATTACAGACGGTGTACCAGGAGCTTTGTCTTATGGCATACATTTGAATACAAATTTAGTGTACTGAATTTTCTAGATATTTTATGTATACTATTGTATTTATTGACTTTTTTTTCTTGGAAGTTATTTATAATATATGGAAAATTTTAGCTGTAAGAAATGTAATGTCATTGCTAATTCGCTGAGCAGTTCGTGCCCCAGTTGCGGCGACAAATTTTATTCTATGGATGATAGGCAGCGAATTTTAGGCATCGCTACACTCGTATGTATTGCGATTGCCACGGGATTCTTCACTCTTGTACAGAGCGTGCCGGCAATCGCTAGTTAGAAGGGGCGTGAAATGGAAATGGGACTAACATGGAAGAAACTTCTTGGCGAGGGTATGTCTAACCAGCAGATTGAAACTATGTTATTGCTTGGCATAGTGCCTATAATACTTTTAACAATCTGGTTCATGGTATTTCTCTACAATAATCTTGCTCCTGAACTGGAGAAGTAGCGCTTCGACACGCGGGGTAAAAGTAGAAAGAATTATAGGATTTTTTAGATGACCGCTGTAAACGAGAGTAAGAAAAAACAGCTAGTTCTGGACTATTGCCGGTTGAGAATGGGCCAAATAACCCGTGGAGACGTGCACGAGATCGCTATTCGTTGTGGGTATTTGACGACAAATGGTGACTTATCAGATTCTGGGCGTTCTTTATCACAAGTTCTCGCAGCTACCGACCGTGTGTTGAAAGTAGCTTAACAACTAGCTGTAATTGGCATTAATTTTAAACTGTTTCTTCGAAATTGATTGCGTTTGCAAAAGCTACAGTGAAAATTCTAAAACAAAAAATAATCGTTTTAGTTAGCAATTTCATGGGTTAAAAGAAATCTATGTAATGCCTCTCTTTTTTTTGAAGAGCGTTAAGACCAATAGTTACAAAAAAAAGAAAATAACATTTTGCATAATAATAAGCCGCATAGGAACTTACTTTATTTTAGGGGTTTCTGCTTTGTGATTGCCATACTTTATTGGTTTTATCAGTTTTATGTGGCAAATTATAAAGGGTTCGGACTCCAGTTTAGATATCTTACTATTTGGGGACTTACTGGTAATGTAATTGTGACTGGAATGTTATTTCGGCGCACTTTTTACGAACAAAAAGAAAATCACTTTGCGATTGTTTCTGCTGTATGTGTTTTGAATGTATTGGTTGTTTTTCTTTATTGGCGGTTATACTTCATTGATCCCAAATTAGTGAATTATTCTGGTAGTATTGTCTGGTTTCAAGAATACTACTTACATTTGTTGGGGCCACTACTACTTTTTCTAGACTCGATCCTTCTAAACAGGTCTTTCAGGCAGTTTAAGTCTGGAATTATATTGGCTCTGTCAATCAGCTTCTCTTATGTGGGCTGGACTGAGTTTGTCACTGGTCCTTTAAATAACTCGCCAGCTGGGTCAAAGGCGGCTGGGTTTCCATATCCTTTCCTTAATGACATGGTGCTTGCCGATAGACTAGAGTTTTACGTTATTTCTATATTAACTGGCGTATTTTTCTATGCTTTATTCTGGTTAATTGATAGGATCTGTCTTTCTCATTTTTGGGGCTTGGCAAAGGGTGGCTAGCAAGAATCTTTCTCGATACGAGTTCCAATATTAGCTGATTAGTGCATCTACTTGGTAAAATTTTTAAAAATAGGATCAAAATATGCGACTTGAATTTCATCACATTAATTTCGTTTCGACCGATGTTAATAAAATGCATGAATTTTATACGGACGTCTTGGGCTTAGAAAATGTTCCCATAGCAAATTTTCCAAGACCATCTGAAACTGAAGAGAAAGGTTATAGCGGTGAAATAAAATTTGCGACCGATGGGGTCATGCAAATGCATCTTGCAGAAAGAAACCTTGATGTTGCCCACAAGCATAATAAGCACATCAATCCAGTGGAAAGAGGTCACATAGCTTTCAGAACAGACGATATAAATTCGTTTATTAAACTTTTGGATGATAGAAAAATACCATATTCCGACTATGGGACAACATTTGCAAAGGAATGGCATCAAGTCTTTTTTCACGATCCCGAAGGCAACATTGTAGAAGTGCATCAGAAAGTCTAATGTGTTTTTAAATAAATTTTAACAAAGCCTGTGATGCTGGTCGAACATACTAATTTCACTTAAATATAGATTATTAGATTTGAGGTAACTAAAAATGCTAACGCATACTCGGACATTATCGGTTGGTCAAAAAGCCGGCTGGGGTCTGGCTGATATGGGTATCGTAGTCTTTGTTATAGTAAAACAATTATTAGTTTTATCATTTTTAACAAATTATCTTAACGTTCCTGTTGGAATTGCTGGTCTACTGACCACAAGTGTTTTGATTTTCGACATAATTACTGATCCAATAGTAGGTTATCTTTCTGACCGAACTCACTCGCGTTGGGGAAGAAGAGTGCCGTGGATGGTCATCGGTGCGTTAATTCTTTCTGGGGGTATCATTGGATTATTTGGGGTGCCCCAATCATTAAGCCTTTTAGGAACTCTCATTTGGGTTGGCGGTTTCTTTGCATTGGCCACAGTTGGCTTTACCATGGTAGCAATTCCATATGGAGCCACGGCCGGTGAGATGACGCAGGATCCCAAAGAAAGATCAACAATGATGGGTTTCAGAATGGCTTTTGCAAGTGTGGGGATACTACTTGGTGGTGCGGTAATTCCTCAGCTCGCCGGAGGTACACGAGATGGCCATTTTACAGCAGCAATATACGTTGCTCCAATTATAATTTTATCCATCTGGGGATCCTTATGGTCAACTCGTACAGCACCAAGGATATTATCGCCTTCGGCTCGGGGATTTATGTCAACCTGGCTATTGGTGTTTAAGAACAAACCATTTGTTATTTTAGTTTGCCTTTATGGAATCATGACCCTAGCAATTGCACTAATAACCGCTGGGCTCCCTTTTGCTGCAATCTATTTAATCTTTGATAGTGGGAATTCCTTATTGTCGCCCGCATCTAGTGCGCTTGGAATACTGTCATTACTGTTCGCTTGCTTTGTGTTTGGGTCTATTCTAAGTCAGGCTTTCTGGGTTTGGATGTCAGCTCGCTTAGGAAAAGTTAGTGCATTAATTTTTGGGCTCGTTATTTATATAATTTTACTTATTGCGATTTTTTTAAGTTTACCATCTGTAGACATCATGCTGATAGCCATCTTGTTTGTCGTCGCGGGAATGACAAATGGCGCATACCAACAGATCCCATGGGCAATTTATCCCGATCTCATGGATATAACTCGCAGCGAGTCTGGAGATGCTATCGAGGGTGCATTTAGCGCGATTTGGTTATTTGGGCAAAAAGTCTCAAACGCAATTGCACCATTAATACTATCGCTCATTCTTGCTCTGTTTGGGTGGAGAGAATCTGGTGAGGGATTTACGGACCAAGTTCCTGGAGCACTCAGAGCTTTGCAAAACTCAATAACCATTCTACCGGCTTTTATCTTAGCGCTTGCTATTCTAGGTTTATTTTATTTTTCTCGATACCTTAGTAAGTATCCGCCAAGGACAAATTAAAAAAAACCCTTTGGGAGGCTATTCCCAAAGGGTTTTTTTATTTTTTATAGTCTCTTAATACATACCAACGATAAAATACATTCCATGCATATCTTTGGTACTCCAATTCAGACCGAAGTCTGCGTAGCGCTCCAGCCATTAAAGTGTCCCTTCTCTAGTTGGCTTTGGAGTGTTTATCACAACTTTCAAAAATAGCCAAATAAAAGTATTACCAAAATTTAATTTTGTAAGCGCGAGTAAAAAACATAATAAAAAAGTTATGAAATTAGAGCGTGCTACTGAGAAACTATAAGGATCTGCACATCTGCTACATTAGTACCAGTGGCTCCAGTATGCAGGAGGTCATTGGATATTTTCAGAGCTTTGTTACTGTTATTTTCTGCTAAGAAATCATAAACTTGATAACCTTCGCTAAGAATACGTTTACATGTTTCTTGATCAACAATAGCCCCGGCTGCTTCGGTTGGGCCATCTCGTCCGTCTGTGCCTCCTGACAGAAAAGTCCATGATTTTCTGATCGGGTCTTGATGAGCTAATTCAGCAACAATTAACGCGAGTTCTTGATTGCGTCCCCCTAGGCCAGAGCCTTTGATTTTAACAGTTGTTTCACCACCCCATACTATGGCGGTAGGTTTAGTACTCGACTCAATTTCTTTTAATTTTTGATGAATTTTTTTTGCTGCATCGTTTACATCGCCAATCAATGGCTCGTCTTCAACAAATGTCACAAAGCTTTTGCTTAAAAACTCCGCTGAAGCGTGAATACTTTCTCGGTTATCGCCGATCAAATAATTAACTGCATCATTGCTTTTTCGTTCAGATGTTTTTGCTTCGAAGTGGTTTAGTATATTTTTTGGAATTAACTTCAATAGGTTGTTATTGGCAAGAATGTCTAAAGCGCTTTTTTTAGTACCTAGCGGGCTTACGGTTGGTCCGCTTGCAATCACCCGTAGGTCATTCCCAATCACATCCGAAAGAATATAACTTGTTACTGGAGCTGGATCCGCATAATGCAGCAAGCCACCGCCTTTCAACTTTGAAGTTTGTTGTCTAACATGATTCATCTCATCAATACTTAATCCACTGCTTAATAGAATTTCATTGAGGACTATTTTGTCCTCTAGGTTAACTCCATCGACAGGCGCTGGCATCAAAGCAGATCCCCCCCCGGATACTAGGAAAAGAACTTGGTCATCTTTACCGACCTGTTCCAGTGCAGCGATCACGCGTTTTGATCCTAATTCTCCTGTCTGGTCAGGCACGGGATGTCCAGCCTTAAACATCTCACAATTTTCAACATTTTCTCCATTTTCTTTGTGAGTTATGCAAATACAGTTATTTGGTCTATCCAGTAGCTCTCGTAGACCTTTGATCATTGCTGGAGCTGCCTTACCAACGCCTATAACTAGTGTCTGTCCGCCGTTTTTTGGTTTTGGTATACCATTTTTTTTGATGCAAGATTGAACTGCTGTAAAAGGGTTTGCCCTTTCAACAGCAGCTCTATAGGCTTCTACAGCGTTGGCTTTTAATGCGTTAAGGTCATCGACCGGCAATTTGCTTTGCTTTCTCAACAAGGACTTCAGCCTGCTTTATAGATGCGTAATCTATAAGCCGTCCATCAAGAGATACCGCACCTTTACCACTTGCTTCCGCATCAGCCATAGCTTCTAAAATCCGGTTTGCTTTAAGTATTTCGGCATCTGATGGGCTCATTACTTCATTTGCTAATGCAATTTGACTCGGGTGAATTGCCCATTTCCCTTCGCATCCTAAAACAGCAGCCCTCTTTGCGGCTGCTCGGAAACCATCCGGATCTTGGAAATCTCCAAAGGGTCCATCTATTGGCCTTAACCCATTTGCACGAGCCGCAACGACCATACGTGCTATAGCATAGTGCCACATATCACCCCAGTGAGTATCCCGTTCCTCACCCTCTACTTTATCTGTTAGCACTGAGTAATCCGGATGCACACCACCAATACTAGTTGTACGAGCTCGGGTAGAAGCGGCGTAGTCAGCAACTCCAAAATGTAAGCTTTCATTGCGTTTCGAAGCCGCTGCAATTTCGGAAACGTTTTGCATGCCTAATGCCGTCTCAATTATATGTTCAAAGCCAATCCGCTTTTTATAGCCCATTGCATCTTCAACTTGGGTTACCATCATGTCGACGGCGTATACATCAGCAGCGGTTCCTACTTTTGGGATCATTATTAGGTCTAATCTTTCTCCCGCTTGCTCGACAATGTCGACTACATCTCGATACATATAGTGAGTGTCTAGTCCATTAATTCTGATGGACATGGTTTTGGTGCCCCAGTCTATTTCATTCAAAGCCTTAATGATGTTTTTACGTGCTTGCTCTTTCTCATCTGGAGCTACTGCATCTTCTAAATCTAGAAAAATAATATCTACATCGGAGTCCGCTGCCTTTTGAAACATATTAACTTGAGAGCCCGGAACCGCGAGTTCGGATCGGTTCAATCTGGCTGGCGCCTGCTCAATTGGAAAAAAAGACATTTTATGGTTCCTCCTACATATTAAATTGTCTAATCGTGCTCATTGACTATAAAATTTTTACTGTCAATAAAAAATTATGCATGCCAGTGTACACAACGTTCTTTCATTCATTTAGTTTAGACTTTGACTTGTAATAGTGTGCGATGGCTTGGGCTCTATTTTTTACGTTAAGCTTGTCAAATATGTTTGATATGTGAAACTTTACCGTATTGGCTGAAATTTCCAGTCGAGTAGATAGCTGCTTATTTGTCAACCCTTCAGAAAGTGCTTCGATTATTACTCGTTCTTTACGGGATAGTGTGTTGATTGGATCATTTCGTAATTCCCTTACATCTAAAAATGGAAATACCATTTTACCATTGGCGACGTCCAAGCAAGTTTGAATAAGGGTTTCTATTGGAGAGGATCTTGATACAAACGCAGCCGCTCCAGCTCCCATTGCCTGTCTTGCAATATCCGGATCACTCCCATCGCCATATATTATTGTTTTTGGTGGAATACTTTGGCTTCGTAATACATCTATTAATTTTTCTGCACCAAGGTCTCTTATATTCCAATCGATAATGCAGAGCTGTACATCGATGCGTAAAATCGTTGCTAAAAATCCTTCGGAAGTGCCACTGGTCGCTACGAGAGAGAATCGCGAATCCTCCTCAAAAGTTTCAGACATTGCTGAGAGTACTAATGGATTGCTATCACACAATATTATATCAATTGGCTTGGTATTATCTAAGTTTGACATCTTGTCCTTCTGCAAAAACTACCCATTAAGGTGGTTATTTCTGGATACATTTGTATATATAGAAAAATGGGTAGGTAAAATCCTATACCTAAAGTTACCCAAAAGCAATAGTTAGAGGTGTTTTCTTTTTTATTGAATGATCTAAATAGCCCTGCAGAACAGTTGCAAGGAGTAGTCATGTCAAACGAAAATATTTTTCCAAAACTAGAAATACCTCAAACAATAGCTGCTGGCCCAGGGCCGGGTAACACGGACGCGAGAGTGTTAGCTGCTTTTTCAAACGCTGGCTTAGCGGACCACATGCATGCAGACGTTTTGCGAGGAATGATAGAATGTAAAAAAATGTTGCGTGACGTTTGGGGCACAAGCAATATCCATACATTTGGAGTCGCTGGCACTGGATGGAGCGGTCTTGACATGATGTTTAGTGGTGTTCAGCCAGGCGACAAAGTTGTCATGTTCGTAAACGGGACTTTTTCTGGTATTGATGCTTTATCGGCTCGAATGAAAGCAGCGACTGCGGAAGAGATGGCTCAAAATTCTCTCAACCCTGAAGCATCGTCAGTTATTACGATCAATGTTCCACATGGACAGTCGGTTTCGGGTGACATCATTGAGAAAGCTTTAAGTGAGCACAAACCAAAATGGGCAGCAATGGCGCATTGGGAAACTGGCTCAGGA
Source organism: Candidatus Salinivivens marinus (assembly GCF_965655845.1). Lineage (NCBI taxonomy): Bacteria > Pseudomonadati > Pseudomonadota > Alphaproteobacteria > Rhodobacterales > Paracoccaceae > Candidatus Salinivivens > Candidatus Salinivivens marinus. The sequence continues at coordinate 416,323 of NZ_CBFHHX010000001.1, read as the reverse complement.
CGAATTAATGACATAGAGGGCTTCAGCGCCGCTTGCGAAAAGTATGGCGTTCTTGGCCTTGTTGATGCTGTATCTTCCCTTGGTGTTTCAAACTTTAGAATTGACGACTATCCGGGTATCCATGGTTGGGCTTCGTGTCCCCAGAAGGGTATCTGTTGTTTGCCAGTAACCTATGCTCCAGTGTCTTTCAGCGATCGTTTTATTGAAACGGTTCTTGCATCTGGTGCTCGTTCATTTGTTCATCACCCTGTAATGGAAGCTCGTCATTGGGGGATCGTCGAAGGCAAAGATGTTGAGAAAGGTACATACCATCGAACCCATTCTGCTTATGCAATAGCTGCCTTTCACGAGGCATTGCGGATAACTCTGGCGCAAGGTTTAGCTGCACGCTCTGCAGAATATGAATACCATGAGAATGCACTTCGGTCAGCGGTAGAGGCTATGGGGTGTGAAGTAACATCCAATATGACTTCTTTAGTTGTATTAAATCTGCCAAAGGACTTGGCCGGTAGAGAAATGGAACTTGTACAGCATTGCCGAGCGCAGAATTTTGGAATTTGGCCGACTTTATCTGAACCTGTTCAAGTTAGGATCGGTATTCTAAATCTACTGACACGCGAGTCTGTGACTGAGATAGTAGATCGGTTTGCGCAGGCGATACGTGATTTAGGTGGCAATATTGATGACGCTTTTGTCAAAGAGGCTCTGAATTCCTCGTATAATGTAGCCGTTGCAGCTGAATAAGAGAAAAATTTAAAGTTTTAGTTGGAGAAAACAGATGGATATCCACGAATATCAAGCAAAAGAAATACTGGCAAACTTTGGTGTCGGCGTGCCTCCGGGAGCTCTCGCATATAGTCCAGAACAAGCTGCATACCGGGCTCGAGAGCTTGGAGGCGATACATGGGTTGTAAAGGCGCAGGTGCACGCAGGAGGTCGCGGCAAAGCCGGCGGTGTTAAGGTTTGTCACAGCGACACAGAAATTGTAGAAACATGTGAAAACCTATTTGGAAGCAAATTAGTCACTCATCAAACAGACTCCAACGGTAAAGGTGTTTACCGTGTATATGTGGAAGGTGGTGTGCCAATTGATAGGGAAATTTACCTCGGATTTGTTCTAGACCGATCATCCCAAAGAGTAATGATCGTAGCCTCTGCAGAAGGAGGCATGGAAATTGAAGATATATCGGCGGAGAAACCCGATAGCATCGTGCGCTCAACCGTTGAGCCAGCAGTTGGCTTGCAAGATTTTCAATGTAGGCAAATAGCTTTTAAACTAGGTATTGATCCGGCTTTAACTCAAAGCATGGTTAGGACGCTGCAAGGTTGTTACCGTGCGTTCAGAGAGCATGATGCAACCATGGTTGAAATAAACCCTCTGGTAGTCACTGGGGATAGCCGGATCCTGGCATTAGATGCTAAAATGACATTCGATGATAATGCCCTGTTTAGGCACCCTCATATTTCGGAATTACGTGACAAAAGTCAGGAAGATCCAAGAGAAAGCCGTGCCGCTGATAGAGGGCTTAGCTATGTTGGATTAGAAGGCAATATTGGCTGCATAGTAAATGGTGCTGGGCTAGCTATGGCAACGATGGATACGATCAAGCTAGCCGGTGGTGAGCCAGCTAATTTTCTTGATATTGGAGGTGGAGCTACTCCTGAGCGAGTTGCTAAAGCTTTTCGTTTGGTAATGTCGGATGACAATGTACAAGCGGTCTTAGTAAATATCTTTGCCGGTATAAACCGTTGTGACTGGGTCGCTGAGGGTGTTGTTCAGGCACTGCGTGAAGTCCAAGTTAATGTTCCAGTTATCGTACGTTTGGCGGGCACGAATGTGGAAGAAGGACAGAAGATTTTAGCAAAGTCTGGGCTTCCAATTATCAGAGCGACAACATTGATGGAGGCAGCTGAACGATCAGTCCAAGCTTGGCAGAGTGATTCCATTGGAGAACCTAAATTGAGGGCAGTAAAATGAGTATATTAATTGATAGAAATACCCCCGTGATTGTTCAAGGTATTACGGGCAAGATGGCCCGTTTTCATACCGCAGATATGGTAAAATATGGCACTAACGTTGTTGGTGGAGTTGTTCCGGGGAAAGGTGGTATGGAAGTAGAAGGTTTGCCAGTATTCGATACTGTTGCTGAAGCCGTTGAGAAAACTGGTGCAGAAGCAAGCCTAGTATTTGTTCCTCCACCCTTTGCTGCTGACAGTATAATGGAAGCTGCTGATGCTGGCATAAAATATTGTGTGTGCATAACTGACGGCATTCCTGCGCAAGATATGATACAAGTAAAGCGGTATATGTATAGATATCCAAAAGAAAAACGTATGGTCCTGACCGGTCCTAACTGCGCTGGTACAATTAGTCCAGGCAAGGCCTTACTTGGAATTATGCCTGGTCACATTTACCTGCAAGGTAATGTTGGCATCGTTGGTCGCTCAGGTACCTTGGGCTATGAAGCTGCTGCACAGTTGAAGGCACATGGTATTGGTGTATCTACATCTGTAGGTATCGGCGGTGACCCAATTAATGGTTCATCTTTTAAGGATATTTTGCAGCGTTTTGAAGAAGATGACGATACTCACGTGATTTGTATGATTGGTGAGATAGGTGGGCCACAGGAGGCAGAGGCTGCGGCATACATAAAAGATCATGTTAAAAAGCCCGTTGTTGCCTATGTTGCCGGGTTAACTGCACCAAAAGGCAGAACTATGGGACATGCTGGTGCAATAATTTCTGCGTTTGGCGAAAGTGCCAGCGAAAAAGTAGAAATTTTGTCAGCTGCCGGTGTGACCGTTGCTCCTAATCCTGCAGTAATAGGAGACACAATTGCAAAAGTAATGAAGGAAGCAGCTTAGATCAAAAAAGCACGCTAAGATAGGTCAAACCATGTTATCAGTTGCAGAACAGGCCCACTCTATTCAAGATAAATCCTATGCAAGCGCTCTACAAAAGCGCTTGCATGATTCATGGTTTAAAGTTTTGGATAATCGTGCTCCTGACGTTTCTAAGGAAATAAGGTCTGGTAATTATCTTTGTAGGTCTGATCAGTTTTGTGACATGTTTCAAGCGGTGACAATCTGGTTTCACCTGTCTCAAATACTGGATGAAATTCTAAACATTCGAAGGTCTAGGCGCTCAGGCTATAAAAGTTCCACCGGTGTTGAACCTACGCAGTATGATTTTAGGGGAATTTTATCAGAGAGTGACCCAGAAAATAGAAAACATCTTTTAGGGATCGTTCGAAAAAATAAACTTTCGATTGGGCCTACAATAACGGCTCATCCCACTGAGGCGAAACGTGTTTCAGTACTAGAGATTCATAGGCGTATCTATCAAACTTTGGTTAAATTTGACAGCTTTAGATGGGGCCCAAAAGAAATACTGCAACTAGAAAAAGACCTTGAGGGAGAAATAGATTTACTGTGGCTAACGGGAGAGTTGCGATTAGAAAGACCTTCATTAGAGGCAGAGATCGAATGGGGTTTACAGTTTTATAAAACCAGTATTATCAAGGCGTTGCCACGTGTATTCGAAAGTTACGATGATGCTGTTAAATCTGTTTTTGGAAGGCAAGATATTGATCATTTTGACCTTCGTTTCCATTCTTGGATTGGTGGAGACCGAGATGGCAATCCCAATGTTACCTCAGAGAAAACTTTGTTTGCTCTCGAGTCTGCAAAGGAAATGGTTCTATCTGTTTATTCAGAAAGTTTAACTGAAATTGCATCCCAACTGAGCATTTCTAATAAGATTATGCCCTTATCTGAAAGTAATTTCATGACTTTGAATGAAATAATCAGAGTGCGATCAAGTGATCCAGAGAGCTTAATACGCCGAAATCCAAATGAAACTTTTCGCCAAGCGCTGACGGGAATGAACCAATGTTTGGACGATGGCAGATATAAATACGTTAAAGATTTCATTGCTGATTTAAGAGCTATTGAGGCTGCATTACATTCAATTGGGGCTGTTAATATTTCAGATAAGCTTGTTCGACCTCTCAGATGGCAAGTTTCTGTTTTTGGTTTTAGCGCCCATACGTTGGATGTTCGGCAAAACTCGGAAGTCGTCACTAGAGTGCTTGAAAATATTTGGAGCACTCTTGGGACATCAATCGAGCCTGAGTCCGAAAGCTGGCTAAAACAAATAAAAACAGAGCTAGTGCAACCTAACCTTCCAAAATTAGACAAATCCCAATTAACTGAAGAGTCTTTGGAATTGATTTCTCTTTTAGAGTTAATATTGACAGTACAAAATGGATCCGACCCAGAAGCTGTTGGACCATTTATTCTTTCTATGACCAGGTCAGCTGCAGATATTTTGTCCGTTCTTCTGCTTGCGCGTTATGCAGGTTTTGGTTCGGAAAAACTATCTTTGAAGGTAGTACCACTGTTTGAGACCATAGAGGATCTTGATAAGGCGCCTGAGATTTTGAGGCAAGTTTTTGAATTTCCAATCGCAGCCCGAAGTTTGAAGGATGCCGACGCATTTATGGAGATTATGCTAGGCTATTCAGACAGTAATAAGGACGGTGGCTTCCTATGCTCATCGTGGACACTTGATAAAGCACAAAGAGCTATAACCCGCGCACTTTCAGAAAATGGTGTAAAGCCAAAATTTTTCCATGGAAGAGGCGGGTCGGTAAGTAGGGGAGGTGCTCCGACTGATCGAGCAATTGCAGCTCAGCCCAAGGGAACGCTTAATGGTACGCTTAGGCTGACTGAGCAAGGCGAGGTTGTTACCTCAAAATATGCTAATATCGGTACGGCTGCAACTCAGTTAGAACTTCTTTCGTCTTCAGTTTTGCATCATTCTACTCTGCCGAATGTTTCAGCTGTAGATCCAGAGGCAGAAGACGTTATGGAAGCGCTTTCAAGTTTAAGCCAACTTTCGTATCTAAATTTAGTTAACCACAGTGATTTTGTATCTTATTTTAATCAAGCAAGTCCGGTTGATGAATTGTCACTGTTGAAAATTGGTTCTCGACCTGCAAGGCGATTTGGGGCGTCCAGTTTATCAGATTTGAGGGCGATACCGTGGGTTTTTGCATGGAGCCAAAATAGACATTTGATTAGCAGCTGGTATGGATTTGGAGAGGCTGTTAAGAAGTTTTGTGAAATAAGAGGGTCATCAAGTAAAAAAGTTCTGAGAAAGGCCTTTAGTAGAGTGCCACTTTTCCATTTATGCATTGATGAAATCGAAAAGTCTCTATTATTGGCAAATATGGAAATAGCGCTACTTTATAGTGGGTTGGTGGATAATAATAAAGTTGCCGAGGTAATATACAGTAAGGTTAACCAAGAATACCGATCTTGTATTGAAGTAGTAGAGGAATTAACTGAATGTAAGATTGGCTTCAGATTTCCAAATATAGTCGCGAATATAGAAAAGAATGCTGGTCAATTAGACTGGGCTCATAAGACGCAGGTAGAATTGTTGCGGCAAGTGAGGAAAAATGATGTTAATGAGCACCGAATACAGCTGATGCAAAGTATGAATTGTATTTCAGCAGGGCTGGGTTGGACAGGATAAAGAGTAAAGGTAAGGAAACGCAAATGAATGTACTTCACAAACAAGATGGATTTTTTACTGAACAGTTGGATAGCAGTGATAATGATTTATTCAATGCGATCAGGTCTGAATTAGGGCGTCAGAGAGAAGAGATTGAGCTTATTGCGTCGGAGAACATAGTTTCGCGCGCCGTGTTAGAGGCTCAAGGTTCCGTGATGACAAACAAGTATGCTGAGGGTTATTCGGGCCGCAGATATTATGGTGGTTGTGAATATGTCGATATTGCTGAAAATCTTGCAATTGAAAGAGCTTGCAAACTGTTCAATTGTAACTTTGCAAATGTTCAGCCGAATTCCGGTAGCCAAGCTAACCAGGGTGTTTTCCAGGCCCTTTTAAAACCAGGTGATACAATACTTGGAATGAGCTTGGACGCAGGTGGACACTTAACACACGGCGCCAAACCGAACCAGTCTGGTAAATGGTTTAATGCTGTTCAGTATGGTGTTCGTAGAGATACACTTGACGTAGATTATGACGAAGTGAAGCGGCTAGCTTTAGAGCACAAGCCTCAAATGATAATTGCCGGTGGTTCTGCTATTCCCCGTAAGCTTGACTTCAAAAAATTCCGTGAGATTGCTGATGAGGTCGGTGCATATTTACTAGCTGATGTAGCACATTTTGCTGGCTTGATTGCAGCTGGAGTTTATCCATCCCCATTCCCCCATGTGCATGCTGCTACTAGCACAACACACAAAACGTTGAGGGGCCCAAGGGGTGGTATTATTTTGACTAATGACGAAGCGATAGCTAAAAAAGCAAATTCAGCTATTTTTCCTGGTATTCAAGGTGGTCCATTGATGCATGTGATTGCTGCGAAGGCTGTAGCATTCGGTGAAGCGCTTCGACCAGACTTTAAACTCTATCAACAGCAAGTTATCAAAAATGCGAAAGCTCTGGCAGACACCCTCATGACAGGGGGTCTGGATATCGTCACTGGTGGTACTGATACCCATGTCATGCTTGTAGACCTAAGGCCTAAAGGTGTAAAAGGGAATGCTACTGAAAGTGCACTCGGTAGAGCTAACATCACGTGCAACAAAAATGGGGTACCATTTGATGATGAAAAGCCGACCATAACCTCAGGCGTTCGATTAGGTAGTCCAGCCGGAACCACTCGGGGTTTTGGTGAGGTCGAGTTTCGGCAAATTGGTGAATGGATTATTGAAGTTGTGGACGGTTTGGCGGAGCATGGTGAAGGAAACAACGGAGCAGCCGAAAAACGTGTAAAGGCGGCTGTAAAAGAGCTCTGTGCAAATTATCCATTGTATCCAAACCTATAATAAAAGTTAATTTAACAGGTTAACTTTACACAACAGGAAACTTATAAAATAGCATTAAGGTAACTATGTCCCATAGTTACCTTTTACTCTCTCCTTGGATGGGTCAAAATGCGGGAATGGACAAATACTCGCCTTTATCCTCTTTTGGTGACCATCCAGTTGGCCGACCTCAACATTTGTTCCAACTAAAGAGTGCGATGCAGAGACACGACCTAATGCTATCACTTTACCCAAAATAGGGGATTTCATAGCCGAGGTTACTTCCCCAATTTGCGCCTTTCCTATTCGAATGCAATCCCCGGGAGAGGGGACTAACCCCCCAGTAATTTCTAACCCTACCAATTTTCTGTGGGGATGTTCTTTGCGCTCTTCTATAGCTGCTCTGCCAATGAAATTATCTGTCTTTGATTTTAGCGGTACAGTAAAACCAATTCCTGCTTCATATGGATCGGTTTGATCATCAAACTCGCTGCCAGCAAAAATAAGACCACCTTCTATTCTGAGCATATCCAACGCTTCTAAACCGAGCGGTGTAATTCCGTATTCTTCCCCTGCTTTCCAAACACAATCGAAAATCTCTGTGGCATCTTTTGGATGACAGAAGATTTCATATCCTAATTCACCGGAATATCCAGTTCTAGATATTACAACGACTTTTCCGTGTACATCGCCAATGCGAGCAATCGAAAGCCTAAACCATCCTAATTCATCTATAGTTGGTTGTTTAGGAGGGGTCCAAAATACTTTTGATAATACCGCTTTCGAATGTCGGCCTTGTAAGGCTATGTTATGCAACTGATCAGTAGAATTCCTCACCCAAGCGTTTAAGTTGTTTTTCGCAGCCTGTTCTTTAAGCCATAATCCTGATGTATCATTGCCGCCAATCCAACGGAAATTTTCATTTCCCAGACGGTAGATCGTGCCATCATCGATCATGCCACCGTGTTCGTAGCACATCGCCGTGTAAACAACTTGCCCAACACTAAGCTTCTTTACGTTTCGAGTTACACAAAGTTGCATTAGTTCTTCAGCGTCTGGTCCTGTAACTTCATATTTTCTAAGAGGAGATAAGTCCATTATTGCTAAGCCATCTCTGCAGGCCCAATACTCTTGGATAGCGCCGTGGTTCGTCATTGTATTTGGTAACCAGTAGCCATTGTATTCTACAAAATCTCTTGTGTGTTTCGCGAAGCAATCGTGAAATCCGGTCTTTTTTGTTTCTTCCACCGCGGCCTCCGTTGATTTTCTGTATCCAATTGATTTCTTGAAAGTTTCTTCACTTTTGTATGTGCGCACCTGAATGTCTGTTGGGACCCAACCATTTGCCGGATCTATGTCGCACGGGCAAGCGGTTGAAACGCATACTAAGTCAGTCAATGCGCGAAGCATAACGTAGTCACCAGGTCTGGACCAAGGCTCATCCATTGTTATTGCATTAGCGTCGTCTAAAATCGTGTTAAAAAAGAAATTTATAGCAGGCCATCCTGCTCGTGGATGTACGTTATAAGAATTGAGTTTTTCAGTTATATTATCCGAACAATTCAAGTGACCTGGATAACCGAGGTCTTCGTAATAACGCGCGGTACACGCTAAACCGAATGTATCGTGCCGTCCACAGGTGTCTTGCACTATTTCAACTAATGGTTCCTGGTCTACGCTCCAGTATTTACTGAATATTCCAGGAGCGGGATAAAGGTTACCCATAAGTGAACGGGTAGTGGTCGGATCGATATCTCTTTCCAAACCTTGGTCAAGTGCTCTCAGTGAAAAGGCTTGAAAATCACTACACTCTCTTCCCTTTACATCTAGTACCTGAATAAACTGCCCTTTTTTAACTTCGTAAGTTTCAGCTACACCTGGTTGAATATTTATATCTAGGATCGGATTTGCCAGCGGTTCCGGTGGTAAAATTTCTTCCTCTGATAATTTAAGTTCATTTCGTTTTATGTAGACAATTAAATCTGTTAAAGTTTTTTGAGAGTCAGCAGGCATATAATTACCAACCGTTGCAACAATCAAAAGACCATCACACTCGGCTGTAAATTGTACCATATCCCCAGGATATGAGCCTTCAGAAAAAACTTTAATGCCGTCCCCGATGGAAAGATCAAAACCAGACTTTTGAAGTGCATTTAAAACTTTATGGCCTGATTCAGAACCATTGGCTAGCGTATCGATGATGCCTTTGGGTTTTCCACTGCCTTTTGCTCCCAGGTAACCGGCACTTGAGGTCTTATCTGGTGCAAAAAATACTAGCTCGCCAGGCTGCAAGCCATCAAAATCCAAGACGCAAATTTGATCGCCTGCATAGATTGCTAAGGCTCTGGAACCTCCTCCAGGTATTGGGTGGCGTTCCGTACCTTTCGGTAAGATGGGAACACCAGGCGTTATGATGCCCTTTCTTTCAAATGGAGTTTCAAAAATTGGTTTCACGTTCATTAGCCCAAACCCAATGCTTGTTTTCGAGTTTCGGTCCATTTGGTAATTATAAAGTCGAAGCTGAGTGCCATAAGAGAGACATTCATGCCCAAAACAAAGTTTTTACCGAGTTCTGTGCCTGCTAATGTTCTTTGCAACTCTTGACCTAAGTCTTGAGTCCCAATGAACGCGGCGATGATAACCATGAAAAAGGCAAAATTAATGGCCTGATTGAAACCCACGCCCATTGTCGGCAATGCTAGAGGAAGTTGTACGGTCAAAAGTTTCTGGAAGCGTGTTGCCCCCGACATATCGGCGGCCTCTACCATTTCTGGAGGAACTCCCCGTAACCCCTCGATTGTATATCTTGTTAGTGGAACCGCCGCAAAAATTAGTATTGAAAATACGACAGCAACATCATTGACACCGAAGAGCATAATCGCTGGAATAAGGTAAATAAAACTTGGAAAAGTTTGTGCAGTGTCACAAGCAAGCAGTATTCTTGATGACCATTTGGTTGATCTTGCCGCGACTATCCCCAGTGGTATGCCAATAAAGGTAGCCAGCACCACAGCGGAGATTACTGTATATAAAGTGATTACTGAGCGGTCCCACCATCCCGTGATTGCGACAATCGTAAAGAAAAGCCCGGCTATTAGTGCCTCTTTTTTGCCCGCAAGATACCATCCCAAGCCCATTATAATTAGTATAAACGCAGGTGTGGGTATCCAAAGTAAAGAGTTACGAAATGGTATCAAAACCTTAACGTTTAGGAACCAGCGCAACCACTCTGTGGTATTCTTTATGCTGTCAATCGCTAAAAACCCCTTTATGATTTTGTCTATTTCTTTGCCCTGAGAGAAACTTTGTTTGCGTGTGACTTCTGCTAAGATTGGAATAAGTTGTGACAGCAGCAAGAAAAATACGAAAGCTAGAAGCGATAGCAAAAAATATTTATGTCTCTGCCACCACTGGGTGCCTCGGTCAAAATGGACCGGCTGTTTCATGACCCATGCCTTAGACATTCGGTCTAGCATAATAGCGAATAAAACTATTGTTATTCCGATTTCAAAACTACGGCCAATTTTGAATGAACCCATCATAGCTAATAGTTTAGCCCCTAAGCCAGGCATTCCTATAAACGCAGTAAGAACTACCATTGCAAGGCACAACATAATAACTTGGTTAACCCCAACAAGTATCTCTGTTCGTGCTGCGGGTATGTAAACTCGGCGAAGCATTTGCCATCGAGTGCATCCACTCATGTGCCCAGCTTCAACTATTTCGGTTGATACCTTTCTTAAACCAAGTGTCGTCATTAAAATCATTGGCGGTACAGCAAACATTATTGTGGCTACAGCACCAGCAGTTGGCCCAACTTTAAAAAATATGACCGCTGGAAGTAGGTAGGTAAAAAAGGGTAGTGTTTGGAGAACACTTAATATTGGCCGAATAGACTTATCAAATGTTCGAAATTTCCAGGCAGTGATGCCCAAACCCAGGCCTATTAGAACAGCGAAAGGTGCGGCTAGGGTCAATACGGACATCGTTTGCATCGCGATCTTCCACTGACCAATAAGCGCGGTCCATACGAAGGTGACCAGGGCAAGTAGTGCAAGTCTCACTCCGCCTAAATAATAAGCCAAAACAACAAAAGACGCACATACAGCGGCCCATGGAATAGGTCCCAATTTAGGCCATCGGTTCCTTCCGTACAAAAGATTAGCTGTAATGTCTAATAGGACTTCTAAGCCGCCTGAGATGGCGCGAGTAAGATCAATAAGATGCAAGTCATCTTTTATGAAATTGAAAATCAGATCCAACCAAACCGCTAAGGGAGGGACCAAAGCCTCTGGAATGCGTATTAACCAAGCTGGTAAAATTCCTCTTGATAATAAAAATGCAAGGGCAACCAGTAAAAATAATGATGCGATACCTGTGTTCGTATCGATCGCTTTTAGGTCCATGCCATTTTGGTTAAGTTTTTTCATAGTTATTCGCCAAACACTATATCAAGTGCTATTTTTCTATTTATTTGACCAACTAGTTTATCATCAGTGTCTTTCACCGGAATAAATTCCCGTGTATCTGATGCGAGAATTTTAGCTACGTCTCTTAATTTCTTATTTCCGTAAAGTGCGTTTTTGGATGATCGGGGTTTCCCCGTTGGCTCCATAATAGCTTCAACGTTAACAACGCGTGCTTTTTCAACGTCTTCTGTGAATTTTCGTACATACTCCGTTGCTGGATTAAGTACTATTTGGTCGGGTGTAGAGCATTGTTCTATCATTCCATCTTTCATGATTGCTATTCGATCGGCCAACCTGAGTGCTTCATCGAAATCATGAGTTATAAAAACAATTGTTTTTCCAAGAAGGCCCTGCAGTCTGAGAAATTCGTCCTGCATTTCTCTTCTAATTAACGGGTCAAGTGCGGAAAAGGGCTCGTCTAAGAACCAAATATCTGGTTCAATGGCTAAACTTCTAGCTATGCCAACACGTTGTTGTTGTCCTCCTGATAATTCTCTTGGAAAATATTCTTCTCTTCCCTCTAATCCAACCAGCTTTATTACCTCTAATGCCCGCTCCCGGCGAGTATATTTATCCTGTCCACGCATCTCGAGTGGAAATGCAACATTTTCTAATACGGTTCTATGTGGAAGCAGCCCAAAGGATTGAAAGACCATGCCCATTTTTGAGCGGCGTAACTCTATAAGTTCCTTTTCTGTTAGGGACATAATATCTTGATTATCAACCGATATTGTGCCGCCGGTTATATCATGCAGTCTGGAAAGGCATCTAACCAAAGTGGACTTACCTGACCCAGATAACCCCATGATGACTAACATTTCACCTTTATGGACATCGATTGAGACATCCTTGACGCCAGCTATATATCCATCTTCCTTTATCTGTTCAAAAGAATAATCAGCCGAAATTTGTGATAGATATTTTTTCGGGTTTGCACCAAAAATTTTCCACACATTCTTAGCCGATATTACAGGTTTTTTGGCCATCAGTTACCCCAGAAAGTAGTAAGCTCCCAGATTTTTGATCTGGGAGCAGTGATTAATTTAATTAATCGTCTTATTTACAAGCGTTAATCCAAGGATCAATTGTTGCTCGGTTTGCAGCTAACCACTCCACGGCTGCTTCTTCTGGCTCTAGTTCGTCAGTGTCGACAAGCTTTGCCATTTCAGCAATTTGTGGGTTGGTAAATGATATTTTTGTTAGCGCACAATATGCATGAGGCCATTTATCCTTCATGCCATCCCAAGCAGCTTTCTTAAGGTAACCTTTTGCAGGATTCCCGCAGTCATACAGAGCATTCGGGTTTGGACCAACTGATGGATCAGTGTCACAGCCATCAACCCACTCTGGGAATTCTACAAACTCACCTGGCCATACCGCTTCAGCAAAGTTTGGCGTCCAATTGAAAACAACTACTGGCTTTTTATCTGCCTCAGCTGCGCCAATTTCTGCCCACAGAGCAGCGGCTGAACCCGCATTAACAACTTGGAAGTTCATACCTAGTGCAGCTACTCTTTCTTGTCCGTGTTTCAACCAGTCAACAGGGCCATCGAGATATCGGCCTTTGCTACCGGTTTCGGCTGTTGCAAACAATGCTGCACAATCGTTAAGAGCTTCCCAGCTAGGTAAGCCTGGGCACGCGTCTTTAGTCCACATTGGGTACCACCAGTCCTCTCGAGTAACCGCGTCGTGGTCTCCTGCATCATGAAGTCCACCTTTTTCAAGAGCTGTACGGAATGAAGCGCCAAATGCACCTTCCCATACTTCAAGTTCCAAAGCTACGTCTCCAAGCCTAACTGACTCATAGACGGCTTGGCTGTCAGTCGTAATGTATTCAACATTATTACCCATTTCTTCAAACATCTGACCAACCACGTTGCTCATTACAATTTGGCTAGACCAATTGTGTATTGGTATCACAATTGGGTCGCTGCTATCAGCAGCAATAACACCAACTGGCGCAATCGCTACCATTGATGATAGCAAAAAACTTTTCGCTATATTTGACATTAATTTCTCCCTGATTCGAATCAAAATTCGTCGGACATTAGTCCCACACCAGTATTTTGCCAAATTATTGAGAAATAGTGACCAAGATTTTTGATAGGCTTTGCCTCTAATTATGAGGGGCTTAAAGGTTGAGATTTAAATTTTCTTCTGTAATATGAAGACGGTATTCTAACGGAGCTGAGTAATGACATGCTAAACGGTCGCAAGAGTCTTCCTCCATTGGACCATCTATTGGCGTTCCAGGTTACGGGTAAAACAGGAAGTTTTACTTCAGCATCCAAAGAGTTGAATATCTCAGAGTCATCGATAAGTAGAAAAGTTAAATTGTTGGAACAACATTATGGCGTTCAATTGTTTAATAGGGGTCATAGGTCTATTTCTATTACTCCAGAGGGTTTTGAACTACTGTCATCTGTATCAGAAGCAATCGATATTTTGAAGGAGGCTTCCTCTAGACTTCTCGAGAAGGAGTCGTCTGGTTCTATAACTTTGGCAGCCACAAATTCAGTGGCTTCGCTATGGATAATGCCGCGTTTAAATAACTTTCAAGCAGTTAATCCAAACTTAAATATCGCCATTGTATCATCGGATGATGATGAAGAGTGTATGGCAGAAAGTAATGATCTTGTAATTCTTAGAGGTAATGGAGATTGGCCGAATTTCCACAGCGAGCTTCTCTTTGGGGAAACTGTTTTTCCAGTTTGTTCGCCCGATTTTTTAGCGAATAACCCAGATGTCACATCAAAAAAATATATCAAAAATATGGACTTAATTGATGTTGCTAGTAGCCATCTTGAGTGGATGAATTGGACCACTTGGTTAAAAAATCACAACCTGAATAACCTTCGAAGTAGTAGGCGAACAATTGTGAACACTTATCCTCTAGCAGTTCAGGCTGCTGTAGATGGACTTGGAGTTGCGCTAGGATGGCAGCATCTGGTTGACCGTTATTTAGAATCTGGGAGGTTGTTATGCCCGCTTGGTGATAAACATGTAAAAACCTCTGATGGATACTACCTTTTAGTTCCAAAGAATGCGAAAAGCTCAAAAGAAAGAGACGTAGTTCGAAATTGGCTTCTTCAAATAAGTCGAGAAAGTGAGAATACCTTTTCAAATATGAAAATAAAAAGACCTTACTTGAAATCTGTTTCATAGGTCTTCACCTACCCCGAATTGGCAACATATTCGTATCTGTATTTTTCTGTGTCGCTTTCAGGTGTTGATGAATTTCTGAGAATTTATAAACTCAACATGATTGGATTCTGATATTAGTCATAAGTGTGGGAATATATAAAATTTAACTTTTGGATGATTGCTTAAACTTTTTCAGTAATTGACCTGTGGTTAAAAATTTTTAATATTAGGAAAAAAAATTAGTGGGACGAAATGTTAGACGGCATTTGGAAAAATGGTTCGGGTAAGGGCAGGAAGACGCCTAAGGGCCGTCAGTATGACGACAACGCCCTAAAAGAAGTTGAAGAAGTACTTAGCAATCTCGAATTAAGGTCAGATCTTCTCATTGAGCATCTGCATCGGGTACAGGATGAATTTGGTCATCTATCCATGAGACACTTGCGTGCATTGGCAGAATTATTAAAGATGTCAATGGCTGAAGTCTACGAAGTTGCCACATTTTACGCGCACTTTGATGTAATAAGAGAAGATGAAAAAGAACCCCCGGCGCTTACAATTCGTGTTTGCGATAGCCTTTCATGCGAGCTTGCTGGTAGTAACGAGTTGAAGGTTGCCCTGGAAAATGGGCTTGATGTCGATCAAGTCCGAGTTCTTCGAGCACCATGTATGGGGCGTTGTGATACTGCTCCAACTTTGGAATTGGGTCACAACCACATTGATAATGCTACTATTGAAAAGGTACAGGCCGCAATATCTTCTGGCGATACTAACGTAAAAATTCCGGACTATGAAACCTTAAAAACGTATTTAGAGAAGGGTGGATATTCAAAGCTCAAATCGTTCGAGAAAAGTGGCAATTGGCAAGAGGTGCAGGAAACAGTTCTATCTGCAGGTTTAAGGGGGTTAGGAGGGGCAGGCTTTCCTTCTGGAAAAAAATGGGAATTTGTTAGGGCAAATTCTGGACCTCGATATCTTGCGGTTAACGGCGATGAAGGTGAACCAGGCACTTTTAAGGATCGTTATTATTTAGAGCGGTCACCTCATTTATTTTTAGAGGGAATGTTAATAGCGGCGTGGGCAGTAGAGGCTGAAAAGGTATTTATTTACATGCGGGATGAATATCCAGCTGTATTGAAAATTTTGAGAACTGAAATAAGCGCCCTCGAAAAAAAGAAAATAGTATCCCCTGGTTACATTGATTTGCGTAGGGGGGCTGGAGCATATATTTGCGGCGAAGAGAGCGCTATGATTGAGAGCATTGAAGGCAAGCGAGGTCTTCCAAGGCATCGCCCTCCATTTGTGGCTCAAGTAGGAATATTTAATCGACCGACGTTAGTGCACAACGTAGAAACTTTGTATTGGATTGCAAGAATTTGTCGTGAAGGTCCAGAAATTCTAAATTCTGTAGAGAAAAATGGAAGAAAGGGCTTGCGAAGTTATTCAGTGTCTGGACGCGTTAACAATCCGGGTGTCCATCTTTTACCAGCTGGGTCTACCATTAAAGATATAATTGAAGCGGCTGGTGGAATGCCTGAAGGTCATAAATTTAAGGCGTATCAACCTGGAGGACCTTCATCCGGTATTCTTCCAGCTTCAATGGATGATATTCCACTCGATTTTGACACTCTACAGCCCCACGGTAGTTTTATTGGTTCCGCTGCGGTTGTGGTTTTGTCTGACCATGACAGAGCTCGTGATGCTGCTTTAAATATGCTTCGTTTTTTTGAGGATGAAAGTTGTGGTCAGTGTACCCCATGTCGGGTTGGTTGTGAAAAGGCAGTAAAATTGATGCAAGCAGAAGTCTGGGATGCAGATCTTTTAAACGAACTCGGTGACACTATGGTTGATGCTTCTATTTGTGGCCTAGGGCAAGCGGCTTCCAATCCAATCAAACTTACAATTAAGCATTTCCCAGATGAGGTGAGTTAGATGTCTGAGATTGTTCGCTTCACTTTAGATGGTAGAGAAGTAACTGCCAGTAAGGGCCAAAGCATTTGGGATGTTGCCAATGATGGAGGTTTGGTAATTCCTCACCTTTGCCATAAACCAACAACTGGATATCGGCCTGATGGAAACTGTAGAGCCTGCATGGTAGAGATCGAAGGTGAGCGTACTTTAGCAGCATCATGCGTTCGTGAACCTACAGTGGGCATGGTGGTACATTCAAATAGCATCCGAGCTACTTCGGCCAGGAAAATGGTTGTGGAAATGCTTATGGCTGACCAACCTGAAAGTGCTGAAGCGCACGACAGTTCGAGTCATTTTTATGAAATGGCAAAAATGAACGATGTTAAAAGTAGTCGATTGCCTCCTATTGAGCCTGATAGAATACCCATCTTAGATGATAGCCACATTGCTATGAGCGTTAATTTGGATGCATGCATCCAATGTGGTCTGTGCGTTAGAGCCTGTAGGGAAGTTCAGGTCAATGATGTAATAGGAATGGCAGGTCGCGGGCACGATAGTTTTCCAACTTTTGATTTTAATGATCCCATGGGTGAAAGTACCTGTGTGGCATGTGGGGAATGCGTTCAAGCATGCCCAACGGGTGCTTTGATGCCTTCAAGCGCAGTTAATGATGAGCAAGTTGGTGACAGTGGGGATTTTGATGAAGAAGTGAAGTCAGTTTGTCCATTTTGTGGGGTGGGGTGTCAGGTTAGTATCAAAGTCAAAAATAAGAAAATAAAATATGTCGAAGGGATTAATGGGCCAGCAAACCAAGGTAGATTATGTGTTAAGGGTCGGTTTGGCTATGACTATATAGATCATCCGCATCGTCTTACCAAACCGCTTATTCGCCGAAGTGATGCACCAGCAAAGGGTCTAAATGTTGATCCGGGCAATTATAAAAATGTTTTTGAAGAAGTTAGCTGGGCTGAAGCATTGGATTTTGCAGCTTCAGGTCTCAAAAGATTGCGAGATGAAAAGGGTGGGGCTGCAGTAGCAGGCTTTGGGTCAGCAAAGTGCTCAAACGAGGAAGCTTATTTATTTCAAAAATTAATTCGTCAGGGCTTTGGACACAATAATGTGGATCATTGTACAAGACTTTGTCATGCTTCATCTGTTGCGGCTCTTCTTGAAAATGTTGGTTCTGGAGCAGTCACTGCAACATTTAACGAAATCGAAAATGCAGATGTTGCAATTGTAATTGGTGCGAACCCGACAGAAAACCATCCGGTTGCGGCAACGTATTTTAAACAATTTACAAAACGTGGCGGAAAGTTAATTGTAATGGATCCTCGCGGCACCGCTCTCAAAAGATTTGCTACTCATATGCTACAATTTAAACCGGGTGCCGATGTCTCAATGCTAAATGCGATAATGAACGTTATCGTAGAGGAAAAGCTTTATGATCATGACTATATTTCCCATCAGACCGAGAACTGGCAAGCGGAAAAAGAGCATTTGAGTGCTTTTACTCCAGAGGCAATGGAAGACATTTGTGGAATCCCTGCAAATGAATTGCGAGCTGCAGCGCGTACCTTTGCAAGAGGGAAGGCGGGAATGATATTTTGGGGCATGGGCATAAGTCAACATGTTCATGGGACCGATAACAGCCGTTGTTTAATTTCATTAGCGCTGATGACAGGTAATGTTGGAAGGCCAGGTGCTGGCTTACATCCATTAAGAGGTCAAAACAATGTGCAGGGTGCATCAGATGCCGGCCTAATCCCTATGTTTTTACCTGATTATCAAAGCGTTACCGATCAAAAAATAAGGCATTCGTTTACTAAAGTTTGGCAGTCAGATGATTTTTCAAATGAAAAAGGCTTAACAGTCACAGAGATTATGGACGCAATACACGGCGATAGCATATTGGGCATGTATATTCTGGGTGAAAACCCCGCAATGTCTGATCCAGATGTTGAGCACGCTCGTGAGGCATTAGCGAAGTTAGATCATTTGGTAGTTCAAGATATATTTCTTACTGAGACGGCCAATTACGCAGATGTTATTCTTCCTGCGTCAGCTTTTTATGAAAAGTCTGGGACGGTCACAAATACTAACCGTCAAGTTCAAATGGGTCGTCGTGCTGTCGCACCACCAGGAGAAGCTAAAGAGGATTGGTGGATTGAAGTAGAGTTGGCTAAAAGGCTTGACTTGGATTGGGATTATAAAGGACCTGACGAGATATTTGCAGAGATGAAATTGAATATGAAGTCTCTG
This sequence comes from Candidatus Salinivivens marinus, assembly GCF_965655845.1. NCBI lineage: Bacteria > Pseudomonadati > Pseudomonadota > Alphaproteobacteria > Rhodobacterales > Paracoccaceae > Candidatus Salinivivens > Candidatus Salinivivens marinus. The sequence goes on along the minus strand of NZ_CBFHHX010000001.1, from coordinate 397,703 downwards.
GATAATATCACGTGGGAAAGGCTAGAAAATGAAGGGGCTGTGACTTATCCCTCTTTATCATTTGATGATCCAGGACAGTCAATAGTCTTTGGAAATGGATTTCCAAGAGGTGGTGGTAAAGCCCGTTTTGCTCCGGCTAGTGTAATACCTCCAGATGACGTGCCAGATGCCAATTTCCCAATGGTTTTAACGACCGGTCGCCAGCTTGAGCATTGGCATACTGGTTCAATGACTCGTCGCGCTAGTGTACTTGATGCGGTAGAGCCGGAGGCAAATTGTTCTTTAAATCCCAAAACAATGGATCTTCTCGGAGTGCAGCCAGGTGAACATGTTAAGCTCTCAACAAAGCGTGGGAGTATAACGATAATGGCCCGGGCAGATAGAGCAATAGCGGAAGACATGGTTTTTTTGCCATTTGCTTATGTAGAAGCGGCAGCCAACATTCTTACAAACCCTGCCTTGGATCCATATGGCAAAATCCCAGAGTTCAAATTTAGCGCCGTTAAAGTTGAGAGCATCGCAAACTAATTAATCAAAAGGAATATTCGAGATGAGTTATAAGTCAGACATAGAAATTGCGCGAGAAGCTCAAAAACGGCCTATACAAGAAATTGGGTCTAAGCTTGGAATTCCATCCGAACATTTGCTTCCATATGGTCATGATAAAGCCAAAGTTAGCCAAGATTTTATCAATTCGGTGCAGAAAGATGATGATGGAAAGCTTATTTTAGTTACAGCAATTAATCCAACACCTGCAGGTGAGGGAAAAACTACTACTACTGTGGGTTTAGGAGATGGGTTAAATCGCATTGGCAAAAAAGCAGCTATTTGCATCAGAGAAGCCTCTCTTGGACCTTGTTTTGGTATGAAAGGGGGGGCTGCTGGTGGGGGATATGCGCAAGTAGTTCCAATGGAAGAAATGAATCTTCATTTTACCGGAGACTTTCATGCAATAACGTCTGCTCATAATTTACTGGCTGCTATGATTGATAATCATATTTACTGGGGTAACGCTCTAGAAATTGATGAGAGACGAGTGGCCTGGCGGCGAGTTATGGATATGAATGATAGGGCTCTGAGAGATATTGTTACTTCCCTCGGTGGAGTATCCAATGGGTTTCCTCGGCAAACTGGATTTGATATTACTGTAGCATCCGAGGTCATGGCGATATTATGCCTTGCAACTGATTTAGATGATCTTCAAAACCGACTAGGTGATATAATAGTTGCATACAGACGGGACAAAACCCCAATCTATTGTCGTGATATTAAGGCCGATGGTGCTATGACTGTTCTGCTAAAAGATGCCATGCAGCCAAATTTGGTTCAGACTCTTGAGAATAATCCAGCATTTGTTCATGGTGGACCTTTTGCCAATATTGCGCACGGGTGTAACTCTGTCATGGCCACAACTACAGCATTAAAAATTGCAGATTATGTAGTAACAGAAGCAGGTTTCGGTGCGGACTTAGGCGCCGAGAAGTTCATGAATATAAAATGTCGAAAAGCAGGCTTGGCCCCATCGGTTGTAGTTGTTGTGGCCACAATTAGAGCCATGAAAATGAATGGTGGCGTTGCTAAGTCAGACCTGGGAGATGAGAATGTGGATGCTGTTATTCAAGGCTGTCCAAACCTGGGAAGGCATATTGAAAATGTTAAATCTTTTGGAGTTCCAGTTGTTGTGGCTATCAATCATTTTGTTACCGACACTGACGCAGAGGTGAAGGCTGTGCAAGGCTATGTATCGGATATGGGTTCTGAAGCAATCTTATGCAAGCACTGGGAGAAAGGTTCTGAGGGAACATTAGACCTAGCTGAACGGATAGCAGAAATAGCAGACTCTGAAATTGGAAACTTTGCACCATTGTACAATGATGAGATGTCTTTACTTGGGAAAATCGAAACAATAGCAAAACGCATTTATCGTGCGGATGAGGTTTTAGCCGATGCGAAAATCCGAAACCAATTGAAGGAATGGGAAACTGCTGGTTACGGCAACTTGCCGGTTTGTATGGCCAAAACACAGTATAGCTTTACAACTGATCCAAACAGGAGAGGTGCGCCAACTGGCCACTCTGTACCGGTGCGCGAAGTTAGACTAAGTGCGGGGGCTGGTTTTATCGTAGTAATTTGTGGTGAAATAATGACTATGCCTGGACTGCCATCAAAACCTGCTTCAGAGAGTATTATGCTGAATGAAACTGGTCAGATAGAGGGATTATTCTGATCTAATCCAGCAATTTTAGTTTACCAAATAATTCAAATCAAAAAGGAAAATAAGCTATGTCTGCGGATGTGATTGATGGAAAAGAATTTTCTTTGAGAGTACGAAATAAGGTCGCCGAAGGTGTAGCAAAACTTAAGAAAGATTATGGTGTAAAGCCAGGTTTAGCCGTGGTTCTGGTCGGTGAAGACCCAGCCAGCCAAGTATACGTTCGATCTAAAGGCAAGCAAACCGTTGAAGCTGGTATGAATTCATATGAGCATACATTAGATGCTACCACGTCTGAAAGTGATTTGCTAAAGCTAATATCGAAATTGAATGAAGATCCTGATGTGCATGGTATATTAGTTCAATTACCCCTTCCTGGTCATTTAAATGAAGATTTGGTCATCAATTCTATCGCTCCTCAAAAGGATGTTGATGGGTTTCACATTTCTAATGTTGGGATGCTTGGTACTGGCCAAAAATCAATGGTACCATGCACGCCTTTGGGTTGTTTGATGATGTTACGTGATTATCATGGTTCTTTGTCTGGATTGGATGCAGTTGTAATTGGTCGATCGAACATTGTTGGAAAGCCCATGGCACAGTTATTACTTGGAGACAGCTGTACTGTCACAATAGCTCACTCTAGAACTAAAGATTTAAAAGATGTAGTTAAACGAGCTGATATCGTAGTTGCGGCCGTTGGCCGTGCAGAGATGGTGCCTGGGGATTGGATCAAAGAAGGTGCTACTGTAATTGACGTGGGAATCAATCGTATTGACAAACCGGAAGGTGGTACTCGCCTTGTCGGTGATGTCGACTATGACAGCTGCTCAGCTGTCGCAGGTGCCGTCACTCCTGTTCCAGGCGGCGTTGGACCAATGACAATAGCCTGTTTGCTAGCTAATACATTAACAGCTGCATGTAGGGCAAATAATGTTGAGGAACCAGTCGGTTTAACTGCTTAATATGACAGTATAGTCAACCCAAAAAACACGAACAATATGGCTATCCACTGCTTAGGGGAAATCCTTTCTTTTAAGATGAATGCCGCTAGTAAGATTGTGACCAGGCCGAATAACGATGCGCTGATAGACGCAAAAACTGGAAATTCTAGTTTGCCTGAGCTGATTACAAAGCCTTGAGCTATAGCATCTAGTAAAGCCATAAAAGCAAAGGTTCTCCATTCAGACAAATCCGGGACGATAGGCATATTTAGGTATTTGGCAATAAAAATTAAAGCCACAAGAGCAGAGACGCGATTTGGGAGCAAAAGTGCATATTGATCGCTTGAATTCGAAGCATACTGTCCTAGAGCAAAACTTGAGGCAAAGCTAAAACTTGATGCTATTGCCCAAAAAATTGCTGATTTTTTGTTTGATAGCGACCCTTGGTTTTCTTCTTTAGAAGCAGCTACGTATCCTGCAGAGATGACGATTATAATTACTGCCCCAAAATGTATATAGGTTGGTAGGTTTCCATTTAGACCAGAGAAAATTAAGGAGAAAACGGGATATGCACCAACAATCGGTGCAACTAGCTTTATTGGCCCAATTACAAAGGCTTTGTATAAAGCTATCCCAGCAAGTGCAAAAAATGATCCGGACGCTACTGAAACTGATAAGGCAAGATATGATATCTCAGAAAAATCCGCATAGAGAATTATCACTGGACTTTGAAACAAACATCCAAAAAATAGAACAGCAGCTATAGAGGCATAAATCCCTCTTGGTTGCTTAAGAATTCTGATAATAAAATCATGAAGACCCCAGCAAACAGCAGCTACTAGGCCAAATGTTAAAGACAGCATAAGCAGACGCCTTATTTGTAGTCATTGGTGACTTGGATACTCAGATTTTAGATATCTAGGGTGTTTTCCTTTTCCCAAGATGAAAAATGTGAAACGAAAGAGTTCCATTCTTCCATCTTAAGTTTCAAATAAGCTTCAGAGAACTCTTTACCCATCGCCTCCTTAAGACCTTTATCTTTGTCATATGCGCGCAGTGCATCAAGCATATTTAGCGGTAATTTGGGTGCACCTCTGACCGTATGGCCCTGAGCATACATGTCTATATCGTAACGTTTACCCGGATCAGCTTCGGATTTTACTCCCGATAGACCAGCTGCAATTATTACTGCCTGCAGCAGATAGGGATTTGTCGCTCCGTCTGCTAACCTCAGTTCAAAGCGGCCTGGTCCTGGCACACGAACCATATGAGTTCTGTTATTCCCAGTCCATGTGACTGAATTGGGTGCCCAGGTCGCTCCTGACATAGTTCTAGGGGCATTTATTCGCTTATAGCTATTAACTGTAGGGTTAGTTATCGCTGCAAAAGCCGAAGCATGCTTCATTATTCCGCCAAGGAAATGCCGTCCTTTTTCTGATAGGCCTAGTTCAGACGTTTGGCTATCCGTACTCGGGGTCGTCGCAAACACATTTGTCTTTGCTTTAGACCCCGGGGCATCCCAAACGGATATATGAGCATGACATCCGTTTCCAGTTAAACCTTCAACTGGTTTAGGCATAAAAGTCGCACGGAAACCATGTTTTTCAGCCACAGATTTTGTCATAAATTTAAAGAAGCTATGTTTGTCTGCAGTAGCTAAAGTATCATCAAATTCCCAATTCATTTCAAATTGGCCGTTAGCATCTTCATGGTCATTTTGATAAGGACCCCAGCCCAACTCGAGCATATAATCACAAATTTCTTTTATAACGTCATATCGACGCATCACCGCCTGTTGATCATAGCATGGCTTAGAGGCAGTGTCGTATTCGTCCGAAATTTGTGATCCATCCGGTGATAACAAGAAAAACTCAGCCTCGATTCCTGTCTTTACATGCATTCCGTCGGCTGCAGCCTGATCTATAAGCCGACGCAGAACATTGCGTGGAGCCTGGGCGACATACTCACCCTCCATTACACAATTTGCCGCTACCCAAGCAACTTCCGGTTTCCAGGGAAGCTGAATAACACTATTTGGATCGGGAACTGCTAGCATATCTGGATGTGCAGGCGTAAAGTCTAACCATGTCGCAAAGCCTGCGAAACCTGCACCTTCATCTTGCATATCCGCAATTGCCTGAGTTGGCACAAGCTTAGCTCGCTGACCTCCAAACAGATCAGTGTATGATATCATAAAATATTTTACGCCTTTTTCTTTGGCAAATGCTGCTAAGTCTTTCGTCATTATATTCTCCTAATCCAATTCATTCAGCTGCAATCTGCTTGTCAATCAGCTTTAATATGATGTTCCTGGCTTTCCAGGATACCAATCAGTTCCTGCAAGAGGTACTTGAGCCATAGCAGCAGCCTCTATTGTAAGAGCAACTAAATCTTCTGGCTCTAAATTATGCAAATGATTTTTTCCGCAAGCCCTAGCTATTGTTTGAGCTTCCAAAGTCATGACCTTAAGATAATTTCGCAATCTTCGGCCACCCTCTATAGGATCGAACCGCTTCATTAGCTCAGGATCCTGTGTAGTAATGCCTGCAGGATCCATACCCTCATGCCAGTCGTCGTAAGCTCCTGCAGTTGTTCCAAGTTTATTGTACTCTTCTTCATAAATTGGATCATTATCCCCTAAAGCAATCAATGCTGCAGAACCAATAGCTACTGCATCTGCACCCAAAGCTAGTGCTTTGGCGACATCGGCTCCATTACGAATGCCGCCTGAAAGTATCAACTGAACTTCACGGTGCATTCCTAAATCCTGGAGTGCTTGCACAGCTGGGCGCACAATTGCGAGAGTTGGCTGCCCTACATGCTCGATAAAGACATCTTGAGTAGCGGCCGTTCCGCCTTGCATTCCGTCTAAGACGATCGCGTCTGCGCCAGCTTTGATGGCTAAAGTGGTGTCGTAGTAGGGACGTGCTCCAGCTACTTTTACGTAGATCGGGACTTTCCAACCCGTAATTTCGCGAAGCTCTAATATTTTAATCTCAAGATCATCCGGACCGGTCCAGTCAGGGTGTCTGCATGCAGAGCGCTGGTCTATTCCGGTTGGCAGATTTCTCATTTCCGCAACACGATCTGAAATTTTTTGACCTAATAGCATGCCACCCCCACCGGGTTTTGCTCCTTGACCAACGACTATTTCAATAGCATCAGCCTTCCGAAGGTCATCTGGGTTCATGCCGTAACGTGATGGAAGGTATTGATAAACTAGTTTCGTTGAGTGTCCGCGCTCTTCTGGGGTCATCCCACCGTCCCCTGTCGTTGTTGAGGTTCCTGCTGCAGATGCACCTCTACCTAGAGCTTCTTTTGCAGGCCCTGAAAGGGCGCCGAAACTCATACCAGCTATTGTTATTGGAATATCCAATTCAATTGGATTTTTAGCATACCGCGTCCCGATCGTTACGCTCGTTTCGCATTTTTCTCGGTACCCCTCCAGTGGATATCTCGAAATAGAGGCTCCCAGAAATAATAAATCGTCAAAGGTTGGAAGTTTCCTTTTCGCTCCACCACCTCTAATGTCGTATATGCCTGTGGCAGCAGCACGGCGTATATCGCTGTTTACGTCGTTTGAGAATGTTGCAGAGTATCTAGGAGTTGTATGTGGTATTTTTGTTTTTCCAATTTTATTCATTTTATCCACCCTCAATATGCATCTGAATTATCAATATTAAAATTATACAATTTTCTTGCAGACCCATATCTAGTAAATTCCTCGGGTTTTGCATCGCACTCAGCCTCGGAAAGTAACTGTTCGAGTAGCTCTAGGTGTTCAGGCCGCATTTCCTTCTTTTCACAATCCGCTCCCAGACTTTTTACATTCCCTCTTACGAATAATTTCGCTTCGTAAAGGCTGTCGCCGAGTGCATCTCCAGCATCACCGCAAACAACAAGGGTACCTGACTGAGCCATGAAGGCAGACATGTGTCCAATATTTCCGTGAACGACGATGTTTATGCCTTTCATTGAAATTCCACACCGCGAAGAGGCATTGCCCTTTATGACTAAGAGGCCCCCGTGGCCGGTAGCCCCAGCATACTGGCTGGCATCGCCGTCAATTACAACTTTGCCACTCATCATATTTTCTGCTACACCCGGGCCAACTGAGCCTTTAACATTAATGTTGGCCAGCTTATTCATTCCGCCGCAGTAATACCCTGTTGAGCCTTCAATGTTTACTTCGATGGGTGCGTCTATTCCAACAGCAATTGCATGGCTCCCCTTTGGATTTGTTATTTTCCATACTGTCTGATTGCTATTCTCTTTCTGATCATGCAACGCACTATTCAGCTTTCGGAGTCCATTTTCCTGAAGGTCAAATTCTAACATTTTAGTGTTTCCAAAAATATACTGTTGCAGGCTCTGGTTCCCAAACATGGGCACTTTCAATTTCTGGTAAATTTACCAATGCCCGATATTCACTGCCGAAGGCGACATATTGATCGGTTTCTGCCATAACCGCTGGTTTGCAAGCGATAGGATCTCGAACAACCCCAAATCCATCCTCTGTTCCCACTAAAAAGGTAAAAAACCCATCCAAATCCTCCAAAGAACTTTCCAACGCTTCGCCTAGGGTTGCACCGTTTTGCATTTTCCAAGTCAGATAGGCAGCTCCTACCTCGGTATCATTTTCTGTCTCTATATGAACACCCTCTCTTCTCAACCTTCGGCGTAAAGAGTTGTGATTAGATAGAGACCCATTGTGAACTAAGCATTGATCCAGACCAGTATTGAATGGGTGAGCTCCCATAGTCGTGACAGCAGATTCTGTCGCCATTCGGGTGTGACCGATGCCGTGCCGTCCAGACATCTGCGGAATATTGAACCGTTGGGTTACTTGTTTAGGCAATCCAACTTCCTTGTAAATTTCTAATGACGAGCCACGGCTCATTATTCGTATTTCTGGATTGAAAGATGCTAAAGCTTCTGAGAATTTACTCGTTGCGCTTTCATCTATTATGACTACTGAATGGGTATCGTTAACTTTGGTCTCTACCTTGCAATTCAGATGCTTGCTTAGATAATTTGGTAAAGCCTCAAAATCTGTTTTAGCGTTTTCAGATTGAATGGTGAACTTAGATCTGCCAGTTTCCTTATCGGCGTAGATAGCGATTCCTGCACTATCAGGCCCTCTGTCACTCATAGAAATCAGCATGTCACTTAGAAGATTACCGAGATTAGCTTCTAAACTGTTATCTTTCAAAAACAATCCTACAATGCCACACATCAACCTGCTCCATTTTTTTAACCAGACCTTGTCCACAACGCAGAACAATGACAGATACCTTTATAAACATCTGTACAGGATTAACAATTGGCATGAATAAAATTTTCATTTGAGTTAATTAATGCTGATTATTTTTTAATCGATTTAAATGATTTGCCTAATTCAATAAATAGCTTTCGATAGTGTCGTCCATCGCATCTTTCCATGGAGTGTGATGTATCGGTGCCATTGAGCCTGTGATTACAGACTTGTAAGAATTGTCTCTAAAGGTCATAATGTTCGTCTTCTTATGCCCTTTCCATTCCTTAAAAACTTTACACGCACCCTCAACATCAAAAGCCGGGTAGTCAGTCTCATCGATTAATTCCTTTACATAATCGCCCTGGTACCAAATAGCGTCATAATCATCCTGCCCAGCATCTTCACGAGCCACGCGATCGTTTACATCGCTGATCATAACTTCTTGGGTAGGCAGGTCAATTTTGCCCATGATTACATCCCTCGACCACCAAGCTTGGGCGTCAAACATATTGAAAGTAAACCACTGATCCTGCATTCCTATGTAGTGTATTTTGGGATTATGAATGAAAGCTACTCCCTTATAAAGATCGGCAGTTGCTAACCTATTCGCGGTAACTAGTCTCAGCTTATCTTCCATGAATGGGAAATAATGCAAATATCCTGTACATAATACAATTGCATCAATAGTTTTTGAGGATCCATCTTTAAAGTAAGCTGTTTGACCATCGACCTTTGTCAGCAAAGGGACCTCTTCCCAATTTGCGGGCCAGTCATACCCCATGGCAGCAGTTCGATGACTAACTGTTATAGACTTGGCGCCATACTTCCAGCACTGACTGCCAATATCCTCTGCAGAATAACTTGTGCCTATAAGGAGGACATCTTTCCCTTGGAATTCTGTTGCGTCACGGAAGTCATGGGCATGGAGGATACGGCCGGGAAATCGTTCAAATCCGTCAAAGCTAGGCATATTTGGCGTGCTAAAATGACCTGAGCAAACAATCACGTGATCAAAATATCCGACATTTGTGTTTGAAGTTGTTAAATCACATGTTGTTACCGTAAAACCACCATCAGACTCCTCAACATTTTTTACGGCTGTAGAAAATTTAATCCAGTCTCGCACATCAGTTTTCTTAATCCGGCCCTCAATATAATCAAATAAAACTGATCTGGGAGGGTAGCTTGCAATCTGTTTCCCAAAATGTTCCTCGAAAGAGTAGTCTGCAAACTCCAATCCCTCTTTAGGACCGTTAGACCATAGATATCTATACATAGAGCCATGAACTGCCTCACCATATTGATCGAGGCCAGTTCGCCAAGTATAATTCCATAGGCCACCCCAGTTATCTTGTTTCTCGAAGCAAACTATTTCTGGGATTTCATCGCCATTCGCCTTTGCAGTTTGAAAAGCACGGAGCACCGCTAAACCTGATGGGCCAGCTCCAATCACAGCTACTCTTTTTGTCAATTTTCATCCTCCTGACAATTTGAAATGTTCTAATACACTCAATTGTTTCCTTAGAATGCACGTTTATGAAAATTTTTCAACTCTCAGGAAATAATAGTGAATTTATGGAAAAAAAAACTTTATCTTTTACCACTTTTAGTGTTTGAGTGAGAACGTCATACCATAGGTGTGATTACAATTTGAGCTAATAGGGAGCTGAAAATGGAAAGTCAAATTGCGGAATTAACCGCACAAATCGCTGCTCTTCAGAGTAGTGCAGGCGTTACAAATACAAGTTTCGCCGAAGTTTTTTATTATTTGTCGATCCCACTTATGATCATAATTCACGCTGGATTTTTAGCGTATGAGATGGGGGCGTCGAGGGCCAAAAATGTATTGTCATCAGGTACTAAAAACTTGCTTGCATTTGCGTTCATGATACCAACCTTTTACTTCTTTGGTTGGTGGGTGTACTGGGGTTTTCCTACAGGGTTAACTTTCAGCGAGGGTCCCAATGGGATTTCTGGTGCGGCCTATGCAAGCGCAATAGCCTGGGGATGGGGCGAATCTGCCCAGTATATGGGGCCAAATGCTGCTGATCAGGCTTCTGGCGTTTTCTTTGGAGCGTTTGCCTTGTTTGCAGCTACAACAGCATCGATTATGTCTGGTTCGGTAATTGAGCGAATTCAAACTGTTGGGTTTGTTATACTAGCAGTGATTCTTGGTTCATTTGCCTGGGTCGTGGCAGCTGCTTGGGGTTGGCATGCCGACGGTTGGTTAGTGACACAGTTTGGAGTTCATGACTTTGGAGCTGCTGGCTTAGTGCACGCTGTTGCAGGTTTCTTCGCTTTGGGAGTGCTGATCAACTTGGGTCCACGTATTGGAAAATTCAATGCTGACGGGACTGCAAACCATATTGCAGGTCACAATTTACCGCTGACAGTTATCGGACTTATGTTCATTATCGTGGGTTTTTGGGGCTTCTTGATGGCGTGCGTTATTTTGCCAGGGGAAGCGTGGTCGTGGTTAGGGCACATGCCTACTACTATTTACGGCACTCCGATAACCTTTTCAGCTTTAGCGTTTAATATATTGATGGCTATCGCAGGTGGTATAATTGGCGCATGGGTAATGACCAAGGATCCATTTTGGATGATGTCAGGTGCTCTTGCCGGAATTATCTCAACAGCATCTGGCTTGGATATTTATTATCCAGCACTAACCTTTATAATTGCTTTTTCCGCCGGTGTGATTTTGAAATACTGCGCGACGTGGTTAGAACGTAGAGGAATTGATGATGCAGTTGGTGCAGTCACAGTCCACGGTACGATCGGGCTATATGGCGTGGTATTGCTTGGAATTTTTGGATCTGGCTTTCCTGCTCTTGGAGGAGATGTTGGGGTTCCGACAATCACGTTGTACGGGCAAATAGTTGGTGCGATAGTATTCTTTTTGCTTGGTTTTGTTCCGGGATACATAGCTTCATACATCCTAAATATGTTTGGCATGCTTAGAGTGCCTGCAGGAGCAGAAGAGGCCGGAATGGATACCGTTAAGGTTCCAGCACAAGGATATCCAGAAGGCATTGCGCAATCAGCGCCGCCTGCTGAGTAAACAGATAGAAAGGAAAAGAAATGTTTCCATATAGTGAAGCTTCATGGTCTGTTGTTGATGGAGCAATGTTTATGGGATGGGGAACAGCCCTTCCAGGCATTACGACTTTGATTGCAGCAGCGATATGTGTTTTTGTCCTAGTTGTTGGACAAAGCTCAGAAGCAAAGAAATCTTCAAAATTTTAAAATTAATGAGGCCGGGCTTTGTTAGCCCGGTCTCAACTAACCAAACAACTTTTCTCCAAGTTGTAAAATCAAAATCTTTTAATTTGTATTTTTTTTGTTATTTATCTAACGGATACGAGATAATTGATAAAAATCGAGCTGGAAGTTTATCAAGAGTTACAGGCCCGTGCGGTGTATTAGCATCAAAGAACAATGTATCTCCCGGCTGAAGTTTATACTCCCCATCACCATGCCGATAAGTTATTTCACCAGCTAACATATAAATAGTTTCTAAGCCGCCATGCTGAAATGTCTTAAATGTGTCGGTTTCACTGGTCAGCTCAATTAGATACGGCTCTACGATTACACCGCTATCATTAGATCCTAAGTGACCGAGCAAATTGTACTGATGCCCCGCTCTAGTTCCTTCTCCCTCAACCTCAACACCTTCGTTTGCTTTGGTATGAATGCATTCCCGCTTTTGCTCAAATTGCTTAAAGAAAGCAGTCATTGGAATTGAGAGGGCATTGGATAATGTTTGTAATGTAGAAAGTGACGGAGACGTATTGCCATTTTCAATTTTCGACAACATGCCAGTAGATAAGCCTGTCATCTTTGATAGATCAGATACCGTTATCTCCATTTGTTTTCGATAGATCCGTATCTGACGCCCAATTGCAACTTCGAGAACGTTTTCTCGATATTCACTCAAAGAGTGAGGGTTTTGTTTCGATACAGAGTTTATTTCCACCTTTGGCATTATGGTCTCTTATTTTTTCTAAAGTATACTTAAGCTTACTTGATTTGTACAAAGCTTAATTTGAAATAAAAGCATTATTTTTTGACCTATGTGCCTCTCAAAAGGACCCAAATTGTTAGATTTTATTTTGGCGTAGCATTAAATTTAAACAAGGCTTGTCCATCAATTTCGTAGCCGTTTATCATACTTTTAGCTGTCGTAGAGGTTAGCCAATTCTCGAGCTTTTCTACTAAGTGATAGTTTACATGTGTATGAAGACTTGGGTTTATAGGAATGAAAGAGTATTGATTGAATAAAAGCTTATCCCCTTCAAACAAAATCTCTAAATCAGATTTATTTTTGAAGTTTAACCAGCTTGCTCTGTCAGAAAGAATGTATGCACCCAAGCTCGCGCTTACGTTCAATGAAGCTCCCATCCCTGACCCGACAGACTTATACCATTTCCCAAATTTGTCTGGATCAAGACCACTATACTTCCATAAACCAACTTCCATTTTATGGGTTCCGCTATCATCGCCCCTGCTTACAAACGAGGCGGAGTTTTGGCTTATTAAAGTTAATGCCTCATGAACACTTTTAGAATTTCTAACAATTGCTGGATCATGTTTTGGCCCTATGATTACGAAGTCGTTGTACATAATTTCTCGCCTGTGAAGGCCATATCCATCTGTAACAAATTGCTCTTCGGCTTTTTCTGAGTGCACTAAAATTGCATCAACATCACCTGCAGCTCCAAGTCGGAGTGCTTGCCCGGTTCCCACCACAAGTAACTTAATGTTCAAGCCAATATCAGACTTAATTCTTGGCAGCAGTACGTCGCTTAAACCAGAATTATTAAATGAAGTGGTTACAGCCAACTTAATATTATCCGCAATAGAAGTTGTCGCAATAAGTATAAAAATTGGCACACAAATTAGCTTAAAAAATCCCATCATTCAAGTATCTCACCTGCTATAAATTTTTCGGCATTCGGAGACTTTGGCTCAAGAAAAAAAGTCTCGGCTAATTGATTGCTTTCTAAAATTCCTTTATTCAAAAAGAGGATATTTTTTGCCAATCGTTTTGCTTGACCAATATCATGCGTCGACATCATAATAGTTGTTCCGTTTTTTGTGCAACTTTTTAGCAGATTCTCAATCTCTACGGTTGTTTTGCCGTCTAATGAGGCGCTGGGTTCATCTAGAAATAACATTTCTGGTTCTGTAATTAATGCTCGCGCAAGCGCTAATTTTTGTTTTTCTCCACCTGATAATCTGGTTGCGGAAAGTTGCATGATTTCTTTTAAACCAATCTTTTCTGCCCACTCAGTGGCTAATCTATGTACTTTTGAGTTTGAAACTTTTCGAAGTAAAAGTGGGTAAGTTAAGTTTTCAAGAACTGATCTGCGGAGCATGATTGGGGTTTGGAAAACAAACATTTGTTTTTGCATGCTAGACTTATCTGAACAAGACCATTTTATTGAGCCGCGTTTTAGTTTCATAATGCCATGTAAGCTTTTCAAAAGAGTGGTTTTCCCAGATCCATTAGGCCCAAGAATTAACGAAATATCGCCTTTGTTAACAGTAAGGTCTAGAGGGCCAAGAATGTGTTTTCCATTGAACTCCACGACTAAATTTTCTGCAATTAGAGGGAACATTACCAACGGCCCTCTCTCTCTGTTTTACTAAGCCAATGCGTCGCCAAGTTTAACGCAATAGCAATTAGAATAAGAACAAATCCCAATGCGAGCGCTAATGCAAAATCGCCTTTAGATGTTTCTAGCGCTATTGCTGTCGTTAGTACGCGCGTCGCGTTATCTATATTGCCACCCACGATCATAATTGCACCAACTTCTCCTATTGCACGCCCAAACCCCGCCAGGGAAGCTGTTAAAAGTGCTCTGCGGGCATCCCATAACAATGTCTTAATTCTTTGTATGTGAGAGGTATTCATAGAAATCAGCAGGTCATGATATTCTGACCATAATTCTCGTAACGACTGGTGTGCAATTGAGGTAATCAATGGCGTTATTATAACTATCTGTGCAATAACCATGGCTGCTGTTGTGTAGAGTAAGTCCAAAGCGCCAAAAGGTCCTGAACGAGATAAAAGTATGTATACTATTAGGCCTACTACTACAGGTGGAAGTCCCATCAGAGCGTTCAGGAGTGCTATTATAAATCGTCTAAATTTAAATCTTTTTACAGCTAAAACTGCTGCAAGTGGCAATGCAAATAATGAACTTATCACCAAGGCTGAAAGTGTAACTTGAAGAGATCTTACGGAGATTTCAATTAAATCTTGGTCTAGAGTGTATATAAGCTGACACGCCTGTAAGATACCGTACCATATATCATTCATCGAGGCTTCCATGAATAGCAAATTGATCCAGCCCGGCGTCTTCAGGATCTATTATTCGAAATGTCTCTTTTACTCCTGCTTCGGTCAGTTCTCGAGAAACGACCAACAAAGTATTGTCGTCATGTTCGTCACAAAGATCAGCCATAGCCTGCAATTCAGCACTTGCTACGGGGAGTGCAAGCTCCTTACTAGGAGCGCCATAGTATGTTACAAAATGATCAGCTAAAAGCTCTTCAAGATGTGATACTTCTTGTGAGGTAACCTTTGCAACAGCAACAAAGGTTACTCGCCCTGAAGTTTCTAGTCCAAACCATCCATTTGAAAAAGCTTGCTTAGCCTTTCCGTCTAAATCAGCTTCCGACCAATTAGAAAATTCGAACCCACCTGAAACACACCATTCACCGGTACGAGCAGAGTTACTGTATACACGTGTATCACTTTCATCGAAATGAATGGCTCTAGCTAATTTCATATTTATTCCTCAAGTAAGGCTGTTAAAGGTATGTTTGATGTCGTTCCGTCTTCATCTCTTAACAACATACCAAAATTATCATCCACTCCCATAAAGACTGCGTTTGAATCTTTCATGTAGGTTTGTTTTTCTCCAATCCCATGTGCAAGGCCGCGCCACTCGTTGTGAACCGTTCTTGCCCCATCTGCTTCCCATCTGGTCAACCAGTTTAAAGTATGGCGCGCCCAAGCTTCGAGCAAGGTCGAAGCGTCAACCTCTGAGCATCCCTCAGCGTATAGTGCTGTTTCGTTTGGAGTTTCCCCCATATTCTCGGAAGCTGGCCATAAGTCTAATTCTAACCCAACACAAAGCCAATCTGGTACCTTTGTTGGATCTTGATGGTTTGCTGAAACCCTTAATTTCCCACAACGAGCTCCATTGATTAAAACACCTCCACTCCAAAGCAAGTGAACAGCAACTTCAGGGGGAGCCAGAGCCCCGAGAGCATTTTGAAAGCCAATACCGCATATTGGCAACATAATCATTGCTTGGTTGAGTGAAACTTCTGGAGTAAAAATAAAAGTGGCTCTTAGAGCCTCATGAGTAAGATTATAGACCACAAGACCAGCCTCAACCCCTTGGATTGCCTTGCTTTTAGCTACCTCAAATGGGTCATGACCAGGTTTGTCCAACTCGTAACCATGCATTAGAGGGGGAAACACTAAAGACATTGTCAAGCTTGCCCTTGTTCGATCATTGATTTTGCTAATGCGTTAAAAACGTTAGCTTGTGGGGAGCTTGGGTCAGACACTACTATTGGAACCCCACCGTCAGAGGCAGATCTTATATCTAGATGTAGCGGCACTTCTGCAAGTACGGGCACACCTATTTTCTCAGCTTCTTTTCGCACGCCACCATGTCCAAACACGTGTTCCTCATGCCCGCATTTAGGACATATGTGAGTAGACATATTTTCAATCATACCGTGAATGGGTACATTAAGCTGGTTGAACATATCGATGCCTTTTCTGGCATCAATGAGAGCAACGTCTTGAGGAGTAGAAACGATTATTGCACCGCTTACTTCTGTTTTCTGGGCGAGGGTCATTTGCACATCACCAGTTCCTGGTGGCAAGTCAACAATTAAAACATCTAAAGCTCCCCACTGAACCTGCATCATCATTTGCTGGAGTGCCCCCATTAACATTGGACCGCGCCATACAACTGCCTGGTCTTCATTTGTCATCAGGCCGATTGACATCATAGTAACGCCGTGGTTCCGAAGTGGGAGGATAGTTTTTCCATCAGGACTGGAAGGCCTTCCTGAGACTCCAAGCATCCTTGGTTGGGATGGCCCATAAACATCGGCATCCAGCAGACCAACGCGCCTGCCTTGGGCTGCTAGAGCGCAGGCAAGATTAGAGCTTACAGTAGATTTGCCGACGCCACCTTTTCCTGACGCGACTGCTAAAACGCGATCTACCCCAGGTATTTTTTCTGGACCCTTTGGTTCCGATTTTCTGTTTGGCTTCAAGTCAGGAGGGGCTTTTTGTAAAGCATGTGCCGTAAGCACTACAGAAACTTCGCTGGCACCAAGTTTTTTAAGTGCAACTTCAGATGCGTCCTTAATTTTGGAGTATTCATCGGCAAGCGCCTGATCAATTTCTAAAACAAAACGCACATCTTTTTCACCAACATCAAGAGCTCGCACTTCTCCGCCAGTTACGATATCCTGACCCTTCGGGCCCTGAATGGTCTTTAATGCCTCGATAACACTTTCTCTGGTAAGAGCCACTTTTTAATCTCCATTTTTAATTGTGCCGGAAACCGTATGCTCCATCCCAATATCTTTAATAGTAATTTTGGCCTCTACTATATATTCACCATTATTTGCATCGCGCAATGCATCTTCTATGGCTTTTTGAGAGGTTACTCCCACCTGCTTCAAAAATTTACGCATTGACATATTGAAATCATCGTTCATTTTATTCTCCCAAATTACTCGCTTTTTAATTCGAATACCAATCTTAAACATAGCCAATTACAGCCATTTAAGGTTTTCATGCGAATAGTAAAATATATATGCTCTGTTATTTTGCTGGTTACAAGCCTCAGCTATGCAAATGCCGAAGAACGCATTGTCACAATAAGCGCCCCGAATTCGTTGATTGCCTCCGGATTTTTCGATTATATTATTCCTCGCTTCAAGTTAAAAACTCAAATATCGGTTAAATTAGTTCCCGACTCTGCAATGATCGCAATTTCGAAGAATTCAGGTCGGGCGTTTCTTCAGATGGGTGATATAGTATTTAAAATTGATATTATCGAAGAAAATAACTACTCACAGAGGTTTTTTAATTGGTTAAAAAGTGACGTTGGTAAGAAAACTATTTCATCTATTCAAGAAAATGATGCGCCCGTTTTTGTTTCATTAGAAATTGAAGAAGAGGCGACAAGGCAAGTTAGACTTTCTGGTAATGCAAAACTAGGCTTGGAGCAATCTCAGCAAAAATGTGCGCGGTGTCACGTTGTCGAAAAAGGACGTAAAAACTCTATCGGATCAACGCCGTCATTCTTTGCTCTAAGAACTTTTGATGATTGGGATTTGAGGTTCAGTGGTTTTTATCTCCTTCGGCCTCATCCAGCATTTACAATAATACCCGATGTGACTGAACCATTCGATGATAGTAGACCGGCGCCAATTGTGCCGATCGAATTAGATCTAAACGAACTCCAGGCGATAATTGCATATGTGCAAAATATCCCTCCCGCAGATTTAGGTGAACCTGTAAAACATCAGTGATCTTTGCGCTTTGAAAGGTAATCTTCTGTTGTCCGCACTCTTGGGCGCTCACCGCCGGCAAACGGGTTATTGTCCGAATGGTACTGGGCATTAATCCGACAATCATCACACATCTGAATTAGTTTTGTTGCATCTGAATTTGAAAACATTGAGTGCTTTCCTGCAAGCTTATCAATTATGCGCTCAACGGATGATTTTACCCCAAACAAGCTGCCGCACTCTATACAAGCAAACGGCTCCTCTTCCTTTAGAATGGTTTGCTCCAGAGCGGCGTTTGATAGATTAAGGCGTTTTTCATAAGAGATTGCGTTTTCAGGGCAAATGTTTGAGCATAATCCGCACTGTAAACATGCATCTTCTTGAAATCGAAGTTGTGGTAAGTCTGGGTTTTCTCCCAAAGCTCCAGAAGGACATAGAGAGACACAAGATAAACAAAGGGTGCAACTGTCATTATCGAGAAGAACGGCGCCGTACGGTGCATGATCGGGTAAGGGCAAAATTTCTTTTTCTGGGTTTAGTGTTTTGGACGCTACCCTCGTAACTTGCCGCCTGCTTCCCATTGGTTTGCTTAGTTGAGTTTTATTAGCTCGCTTAGCCAGCCCCTCAAATATATTGGAGAGTTCTAATGGATCGTTTACCTCAACTACTCGAAGGGCGTTCTCAAATATAGCATTTGCTATTTCTGCTTCGCCTAAAATTGTGTCTGTATCAGATTTTGGGCCTGTAAGTAGAAATACTTCTTCAAAGCCGGACGCATGTGCTGCGAGTGCTTCAGCATGACCAAATGTGGCGATCGCATCTAATTGCATCGGAATTACGTTTGACGGAAGGCCGTCTCCGTATCTGGCCGAAAAAGAAATCAATTCTCTTCCATGGCCGTCGTGAACTAAAAGAAAAGGATTTTTTCCACCCGCGTCTTTATAATATTTTTGAATCACAGCCAACCGAGCTAAAATCCAAGAAATTGGTCCTGGCTCATACTCGATAGCCCCAGATGGACAAACAGCAGCGCAAGCTCCGCATCCAGCACAAATGCCTGGGTCAATGGTCACGGTTTCACTACTCGAAAGAATAGCTCCTGTTGGACAAACGTTTATGCAGTTAGAACAAGCAGGTTTCTCGGCTCGACTGTGCGCGCAGACAGAAGCCTCGTATTTGATGTATAAACTTTTTTCAAATGTCCCTTGCAGCTGTGATGCATTTAGAATTGCTGAAGTAAATTTGGTTTTTTGACCAATGTCTGCACGAATATATCCATCTCTTTTCTCCGAAGCTGGAAACAATGCATCATCTTTGGAAAGGTCTAGTATTATATCGCAGGATGATGTTGCTCCATCTTGTGCGTGTGTCCATTTGAAGGGTCCGCGCCCAGAAGGAACTAATTCCTGCAAGTTATCAAAAACAATAGTAAAATTTCCAAAACTACCTTTGGCGTTCTTGATCTTGCCAAGCACTACGTCGAAACCATTAACATTTAAAATTTCATCGCCATCTTTGGGATCAAGCAATGCCGTAACAGATAAAGCTTCTTGTAAAATTTGAGCTGCTTCAAGAACCGATTCACAATCACCAAAGATCAAGCACCGACCTTGCGATGTAACGTCTTTTGTCTTATGGATAGGTTTTTCCATCAATGCTTCAGCTGTCAGAGCGGCCATTTTTGGCACCAATGTTTTCTTATCGACGGTCCAGCCAGCCCTATCTCTTATGTCAAATACTATCGGTGGGTCTTTATCAATATCGGCTGCAATTTCATCAAAAATACTAGATTGTTGTTCGCAGCAAATAGCTGTGTCACCTGATTGAATAGCTTTCTCAACTATGTCTAAATTTTTTATGCATAATTCAGAGTATACCTTTGAACATTTTAGGCCAGTTGCGTCTGCTAAGGCTGCACTGTCAACTTTTTGCGATCCTTCGCAATCGCAAAGCAGCAGTTTTTCAATTTTATCAACCAATTTTTCAATCCCTTGCTTAACGTTCTGATAGTTTCTCTGGAAAGATACAAAACACTTGGCTATTCGATTTTAATGGGGAGAAAGTAGCCTTTTCCGTTGAATTTACCAGCTTTAAAATTTTTTACAAATTCCGGATCAAATAAAAATTAAGAAAATGTTCTTTTTTTGGATTTAAAAAATTGACAGATGAGTATTATGGGGGTTACTCTTTTTTTAGGGACAATAATCAGTTCGCAATTAGGAATAGAAACACTTTAAGGTAGTGGAGGACCTGAGTGTACTTCAACCCAAAGCGATACCAATCCATGCCAGTTGGGGTGGTGGTAAGAAAGACACCAGGAGTGACAAAATGGTCTGAATGGTCATGGGCAGTTAGTGCTGTGCTTCCTGGTGCCGGACCGGCAGAAAATCGTATCTTGAGAACTGAGGGAGATTGCACTGAATATCACTTTTCCACAGTAAATATTGAACTTCACGGTGCTGAAACAGAAGCCTATATGACTGGCCTCGCCTCCAAAATTCCAAGTGTTTATGTTGTCCTGAGAGAGCAAGTTGGAGCTGAAATTCCTCTGGAAGTTTTGCTCGTAACGGCTTCTCCATACGAAGCTCAAGATTATACTGATAGTGGTGAAGAAATTGTTGAAAAGGTGCCTATGCCGGTCGGTTTAATCGCATGGGTCCGAGATTTTATAGAGAATCATCACGTTGAAGAAGCGTTTGTAAAACGCAAAAGAGATAAAAAAAGGGTAGACATTCACCAAGATGGAATCGGTGATCCTCGGATTGAGCAGATATCTGATGTTTACCGCGCCCCCTCCTCAAGAAAAGTGGGGTTCATCCAATGAGTGATTTTTGGAGCAGACGCAAATCAGCTGTAAAAGAAGAGTTTGAAGAGGAAAGACGTCAGGCGGAGATAAAGCGAGCTTCGGAGATACAGGTCGAGCTTGATGTAAAAACTGATGAGGAGGTTCTGAAAGAGCTTGGTCTGCCTGATCCTGATACACTCGAGCCGGGAGATGATTTTAAGGTCTTCATGAAAGAAGTTGTTCCTGAGCGTCTCAGGAGAAGGGCTTTGAAGAAACTTTGGCTATCTAATCCGTTGCTCGCAAATGTAGATGGTCTGGTTGATTACGGAGAAGATTTCACAGATGCGGCCGTTGGAGCTGGTTTTGTTGAGACAACGTATCAGGTTGGTAAAGGTATGTTGAAGCACATCGAGGAGTTGGCTCGAAAAGAGCAAGAAAAGCAGAATGATAAGCCTCCCGAAGTCGCAGATGATGAGCTATTAGCTGAGGCTTCAAGAGAAACTGAGGAAGCCGAAAATGTAGAAGTCAGCGAAGACCCAAGAAGCATTAATGACCTGTCAGAGCTACCACTTAAGTCGAATGCGCAAAATTCCGACCAAGAGATAATCGAAAGTTCTGAAGCTTCCGTTTTCATCGAAGAGGAGCCGGTCATCCCTGTGCCTCGCCAGCGAATGAAATTTGATTATGGCGGAGCAGCGGCGTGAGCAGGCAGGATAGAATAGAAATGGACGAAAGAATGGACCTGAAACACAAGGCGGATGTCTCTCAAGAAGACCGTAGTAGAGCTGATATGTATAATTTTCTTGGGCTTGTTTTGGCTCGTCCAGCCGACGAAATTCTATTGGAGCAAATGTCGCAACTCAGTGGTGATCAATCCGAGTTAGGCAAGGCCGTCGAAACCCTCAAGCGGGTTTCCAAGGTTTCCAAGCCTAACTCAGTGGAAATTGAATTCAATAAACTGTTCATCGGAGTTGGCCGTGGTGAACTTTTACCTTATGCGAGTTACTATTTAACAGGCTTTTTGAATGAGAAGCCCTTAGCTGCTCTAAGGCGAGATATGGTTAATTCGGGCCTTTCCCGCGCGAGTAATGTTTATGAGCCAGAAGATAATATCGCTAGCTTGATGGAAATGATGGCTGCTCTGATTGTTGGGCGCTTTGGTTCGCCTGTCTCATTAGGCAAGCAATTAAAGTTTTTCGATAAACATATTCGTCCATGGGCAGGACATTTTTTTACAGATTTGGAAGCAGCGGAGTCCTCTATTTTGTATGCGTCTGTCGGTTCAGTCGGCAGGCTATTCATGGAAATAGAGGTTGAAGCGTTTCGAATGAGTGCGGAGAAATCTGCGTAATGTGATTTTTGATCACGTAACCATGTGGCCCTTGGCCGCAATAACAAGAGGGGAGGAGAACTCTCATGACTAAGAAGAACGACACGGATGGAACAAGCCGTCGAGATTTTCTCAAGTTAGCTGGGGCTGGTGCTCCGGTTGCAACCGTTGCTTTAGCCGCATCAAGTTCAGTGGCAAACGCAGCTAATGATCCTGATTTAAGCAAAACATTAATTCAGGATACTGAGCACACACGTGCTTATCTAGACTCTATTCGGTTTTGATACTGAATTTGAAACCGCTATCGACGACTGGTTGCGTGACGCCCGACAGTTGATAGTAAATGTTAGTACTTAGGGCCAAATGGTCCAAGGGAGGAAAAAATGCTTAGGAAAAAGACCAACGGGGTTGCGCGACGCTCCCAAAGGACAAGTATCCTTTCAGAAGTAGCCAATAAATCTGTAGATAGACGTGATTTTTTACGTGGTTCAGGTTTGGCAATCGGAGGATTGACAGCAATAGCCGCAACAGGTGGCGCTGTTACTCAGGCTGCAGCAGCATCAGCTGCTAATCAGTCGGTAGAAACTATTAAGTCAGTGTGTACTCACTGTTCGGTAGGCTGCACGGTTGTAGCTGAAGTGCAGGATGGAGTTTGGACTGGCCAAGAGCCTGGCTGGGATAGTCCATTCAATTTGGGCGCACATTGTGCCAAGGGCGCTGCTGTAAGAGAGCATGCGCACGGCGAAAGAAGACTTAAATATCCTATGAAAAAAGAGGGTGGCGAGTGGATTAGAATTAGCTGGGAACAGGCCATAGATGAAATTGGCGACGGCATGATGAAGATCCGTCAAGAAAGTGGCCCAGATAGTGTTTATTGGCTAGGTTCTGCAAAGGTAAATAACGAACAAGCCTATCTATTCAGAAAATTTGCCGCTTATTGGGGTACAAATAACGTAGACCACCAGGCGCGAATTTGTCACTCAACCACAGTTGCCGGTGTTGCAAATACATGGGGCTACGGCGCCATGACCAATTCCTACAATGACATTCACAATTCACGTGCAATCTTCATTATAGGCGGTAATCCGGCAGAAGCACATCCTGTTTCATTGCTCCATGTAATGAAGGCGAAGGAACAAAATAACGCACCTCTGATTGTTTGTGACCCAAGGTTCACAAGAACGGCAGCCCACGCTGACGAGTATGTTCGCTTCAGACCTGGATCAGACGTAGCGCTTATTTGGGGCATTTTGTGGCATATTTTCGAAAACGGTTGGGAAGATAAGGAATTTATCCGAACACGCGTTTGGGGTATGGACCAAATCAAGGAAGAGGTTGCTAAGTGGACACCTGAGGAAGTTGAAAGAGTCACGGGTACTCCGGGTTCTCAGCTTAAGCGTGTTGCTAGAACTATGGCAAACAATCGCCCTGGAACAGTTATCTGGTGTATGGGCGGAACGCAGCATACGAATGGTAACAACAATACGCGTGCATACTGCGTGCTTCAGTTAGCATTAGGAAACATGGGTACAACCGGAGGTGGTACTAACATTTTCCGAGGTCACGATAACGTGCAAGGTGCAACTGATTTAGGTATTTTATCTCATACATTGCCAGGCTATTATGGTTTGTCTAAGGGCGCCTGGGGTCATTGGGCTCGCGTTTGGGGTGAAGATTTCGATTGGCTTTCTAATCAATTTGCTACGGTTAAAGGAGCAGATGGTAAGGATAAAAACCTAATGAACCTTACCGGAATTCCAGTTTCGCGCTGGATAGACGGCGTTCTAGAAGATCCAAATAATATGGATAACCCTGACCGTGTACGCGCGATGGTTCTTTGGGGCCACGCTCCGAACTCTCAAACACGAATGACTGAAATGAAAACGGCAATGGAAAAACTAGACATGCTAGTTGTTATTGATCCATATCCTACTGTTTCAGCTGTTTTGAGTGATCGAACTGATGGTGTATACTTGCTTCCTGCATGTACTCAATTCGAAACTTATGGTTCAGTTACAGCTTCTAACCGTTCAATTCAATGGCGTGATAAAGTTGTCGATCCATTATTTGAAAGTAAGACAGACCATGAAATCATAGGTTTGTTTGCTAAAAAGTTTGGTTTTCATGATAGATTTTTCAGAAATATCAAGATTGAGGCCGACGGGGTTACACCTAATATAGAGGATACCCTCCGCGAGATTAACAGCGGTATGTGGACTATCGGGTATACAGGGCAATCTCCGGAGCGTTTGAAATTGCATATGGAGAACCAGCATACATTCGACCGTACAACGCTTCGCGCTAATGGTGGCCCAGCAGATGGTGATTATTATGGACTTCCATGGCCGAGCTGGGGAACTCCTGAGATGAACCATCCCGGAACTCCAAACCTGTACGACATGAGTAAACCTGTAGCTGAAGGTGGATTGACCTTTAGAGCACGTTTCGGTGTCGAACGAGATGGTGATAATCTTCTGGCTGAAGGTGTTTCAAACCCTGGAGCAGAACTACAAGATGGTTATCCTGAATTCACAATGCAGATGCTAATGGATTTAGGTTGGGATGGCGATTTAACTGCGGACGAACGTGCCGCAATCGACGCCGTTGCTGGGCCAAAGACAAACTGGAAGACAGATTTGTCCGGTGGTATCCAGAGGGTTGCCATTAAGCATGGTTGTGCTCCGTTTGGAAATGCGAAAGCTAGAGCAGTTGTCTGGACTTTCCCTGATCCTGTTCCTCTGCATAGAGAACCCCTCTATACAAACAGACGGGATCTCGTGGAAGATTATCCAACTTATGAAGATCGTAAGTTTTACAGACTTCCTACTCTTTATGCTTCAATTCAAAAGCAGGACTTTAGTAAGGAATATCCTATGATACTAACGTCAGGTAGACTGGTTGAGTATGAAGGTGGGGGTGATGAAACGCGGTCTAATCCATGGTTGGCTGAGCTTCAACAGGATATGTTCGTTGAAATAAACCCTCGGGACGCCAATAATTTGGGGGTCCGCGATGGTGCTCAGGTTTGGGTTGAAGGTCCTGAAGGCGCGAAAGTCAAGGTTATGGCCATGATTACAAATCGCGTCGGCGAGGGGGTCGCGTTCATGCCGTTCCATTTTGGAGGACACTTCCAGGGTGAGGACTTGCGTGACAAGTATCCAAAAGGTGCAGATCCATACGTACTTGGTGAGAGCTCAAATACTGCTCAAACTTATGGCTATGACTCTGTTACTCAAATGCAAGAAACCAAAGCAACGCTTTGTAAAATCTGGTCAGCGTAGGGAGGATAAGATATGGCAAGAGCTAAGTTTTTATGTGATGCCGAGCGCTGCATCGAGTGTAATGCTTGTGTAACTGCTTGTAAGAATGAGCACGAGGTGCCCTGGGGTATTAACCGCCGAAGGGTGGTTACTATTCAAGATGGTAATCCTGGAGAGCGTTCTATTTCAGTTGCATGTATGCATTGTTCCGATGCTCCGTGTATGGCTGTATGTCCGGTGGACTGCTTTTATCAAAATGAAGAAGGTGTTGTATTACATTCCAAGGATTTGTGTATTGGGTGTGGATACTGCTTTTATGCCTGTCCTTTTGGAGCTCCGCAATTTCCTCAAGCAGGAAATTTTGGGTCTCGTGGTAAAATGGATAAGTGTACATTCTGTGCTGGTGGTCCAGAAGAGAACCATTCGTCAGCGGAGTTCTCTAAATACGGTCGTAACCGAATTGCTGAGGGTAAGCTTCCTGTTTGTGCTGAAATGTGTGCAACTAAAGCGCTACTTGCGGGAGATGGCGATATCGTCGCTTCTGTGTATCGTGAGCGAGTAGTTGCGCGTGGTTTTGGCTCAGGTGCTTGGGGCTGGGGAACAGCTTACGAGCAAAAAGGCGGCTAATATATCTAAACATTGGAGGGCAGACGAAATAAGTCTGCCCTTTTATATTTTTCCAGCTAATTCATTTTAGGGTGAGGTAAATATGCGTTCAGTATTGAGTTTCATATTGGTATTTTTTCTGGCGTTTCCATTAGTTGCACAGGAACAAAAAGTTGATAGAGCTTCCACAGGTGGTGCGCAAACTTTGGAAGACATAATGGCGAGGCAAAAGGGATTGTCTGTAGATGATAACGATCGTCGAAATAGTACCGGTGGACCCGGCTCCGCTAAGGGAATAACAGATCAACTGGGTACCTTGGGCGGAGCATCTGATCCAGAATTATGGAGAGCTATACGATATGGATCCGCAAATGCGCAAAGTGCTTCTAACGGTGATTTGGGACCTGTATTAATTCAAAGTGCTGGCATGCCTTGGTGGAAATTTAGAGAGGGTCCATTACGCACGTATGGCGGCTTCCTACTCCTTGGTACTATAGCAGCGCTTTTACTATTTTATCTCGGTAGAGGCAGGATACCTGTAGATGGTGGTATGGCTGGCACGACGATTACAAGATTTAAAGCCTTTGAGAGGTTTGCACATTGGCTGCTTGCAGGCTCCTTTATTCTTTTGGGTTTTACTGGGTTACTGAGTTTGTTTGGGCGGGCTATCTTGCAGCCTTATTTTGGTAAAGAGCTAAATTCAGTTGTTTTAATTGCCTCTAAGTGGGTGCATAACAACGTTTCCTGGGCTTTTATGATAGCTCTAGTTATAGTTTTTGTGTTGTGGGTATATCACAATATTCCAAATAGAACTGACCTGGTGTGGATAAAACAGGGCGGTGGTATTTTTAGTGATGCACATCCGCCCGCAAGAAAATTTAATTTTGGTCAAAAAATTATATTTTGGGGGGTTATTGTGCTTGGTGCCTCTGTGTCTGCCTCTGGTCTTTCGCTATTATTTCCATTTGAGATACCGATGTTTGCTAAAACGTTTGCTATTTTGAATGATACTGGTTTACCACAAGCATTTGGCTTAGGCACCTTACAAACTGAGATGTCTCCGCAGCAAGAAATGCAATTAGCGCAAGCGTGGCACGCAATTGTATCATTTGTAATGATGGCGATGATAATAGCGCATATTTATATTGGCTCAGTAGGTATGGAAGGTGCTTACAGCGCTATGGGCAATGGAGAAGTCGATGAGAAATGGGCCCATCAGCATCACTCAATTTGGTATGACGAGGTAAAGGGTAAGGTTTCAACAAAAGAGCCTGCTGAATAGGTCTAGGTTGTTTAAATAGTATTAGCTTGAGTAGGTAAAAATGAAGGTAATGTTAATAGGGTTCGCGGCTACAATAGTGATAGCTTTTGCAGCTGACGAACTGTTGTCAAACAGTGGTTTCTCCACACCTGAAGTATATTCGGGACCTGCGGTACGTTTAGATTAGAATACGCTAATTCAATGGCCGTATCACTTTTGGGGAGCTAGGCGAATTGCGTCTTCCAATCGGTCGTCTCCCCAAAATATCTCGTTTGAAAAAGAAAAACTTGGGACGCCGAAAATGCCAAAGTCTAAAGCTTGCTTAGTATTCTCTATGTACCGCTCTTCCATTGTGTCTGCTAAAGTAATTGTTTCCTGTAAATCCAAGCCTAATTTTTTCAGCGTTACCTCAAGGTTTTGTTTCGAACCAGCTTCGTTCCCGTTTAAAAACCACTCCTCATAAGTACACTTGAAGTAATCCAAGTAAAGTCCTTTGTCGTTCATAACTATCCCTACTAAATTTGCTCGGTCAAACTCTTTTAAAGGATAAGGCGCGGGCACTTTTGGAACGGGCACTTTGTACAGAGACGCTCTTCTCTCTATATCCCGCCACATATAATTTACCTTTGTTTTTTTAGAGGGAGGAAACGGAATATTGTCCATACTTTTCATTATTTGTCTGATGCTTATAGGAATAATCGAAAGATTGATATCTTCTTCCTTGACAACTTCTTTTATACGCATCGCAGTTAAGTAAGAATATGTGCTGCCAATTGACAACCACGCCGTTAATTTTCTAGCCATACAGTAACCTCCGGTTTTGTTGTTCTAAATACACAGCATCAGGGTCCCAGAGACAAGCATTTTGTAATCAAAGATTTCTATTTTAAAGTCCCTTGGAAGATTTTGGGAGAGCCTATACAAGCTGTTTCATTCATACCTAATCAACTTTAATTTTTTTGTCTTGCTTGTTTTATTTAGACATGTCTAATTGCTGCAGGAATGGAGGATAAATGCATTTACTCGTTTTACAGCATGCGCGGATTGAGCATCCGGGAATATTTCAGAAGTTTCTTAAAGAGGATGGTCACAGTTGGGAAGTTGTTCATCTTGATGAGGGTCAAGAGATTCCTTCGATAGATAGCTTCGATGGTTTGTGGGTATTAGGTGGGCCAATGGATGTATGGCAAGAACAGGATTACCCGTGGCTTAAAAAGGAAAAAGCTTTCATTAAAACGGCGGTAGAGGAAAAGGGCATACCATTCCTTGGCTTGTGCTTGGGTCATCAATTGTTAGCTGAGTCTCTCGGTGGTGTTGTTGGTAAGTCAGAAACTGCTGAGGTCGGTGTCATGGAGGTTCAACTGACCGAAGATGGAGCGTCCGGAATTTTATTCGATGGTATACCCGAAAAAATATCCTGCCTCCAATGGCATGGTGCTGAGATAAAGAAACTTCCAGCAGGTGCCAAAGTGCTTGCGACCTCTAAAAATTGTGCAGTTCAAGCGATGAGTTGGGGTCCTAGAGCCTATTCGATGCAGTTTCACGTCGAAATCGAGCACTCTACAATTGCTGATTGGGCAACTATTTCTGAATATGCCGACAGTTTGAAAGCAGCCCTAGGCCCCAGCGGGCAGGAAAAACTTGAGAAAGATTGCGCGGTCCATATGAATGATTTTAATACGATGGCAGAACGTCTTTATCTTAATTGGCTCCAGACTTCTGCGCGCGTTTAAGCCTTAGTTCTAAATCTAGGCTGCTGCAGCTCGTGTTAAAGATAATCTAACTGTTTCTAAATGCTCTTTCATACTGTTAGCCGCTGCCTCAGGCTCGCGTCTATATAGGGCTTCGAGTATTTTACGATGTTGTTTATTATATTGATCAATTACGGTCGGATTGAGTGTCAGTCCGCGCATTCTCTTCCAGTCAGTTTGCCCTCTCACTGAGTTGATTTGGTCAATAATCCAAATTAATAAAACGTTCCGTGTACATTTTACGAGCGTGTGATGAAATTCTGTATCTGCTGCTGAAAATTCTAAAGTATCATGCAGGCTCGATTCCATTTTGTCACAAAGCAAGGTTAATTTGTCGAAATCTTCCCGCCTACCGTGTAGTACTGCAAGACGGCAAATGTGGGGTTCTAAAGCAAAACGTGCATCTATCAATTCTAATGGATTCGCTGATTGGATCGCGTTTGGTGTGGATGATTTTCCGTCAAAAGTTACATATGTACCACTACCATGTTTAATTTCAACTAGTCCATTTTCCATTAATTTTGTTAGTGCTTCTCGTACTGTGCCTCGGGAAACGCCATAAGTATCCGCCATATCTCGCTCTGTTGGAAGTTTGTCATTGCGAACATATTGGCCAAGATTAATCTCGCTTCGCAATAGAGAAGCAAGGTTAGCTGCATTTAACTTTTTTTTATTTTCCGCCATCACAACCATTATTTGCTCCAATTTTGAACCAATATATACAAATTTGAAAAATAAATCAAGTATTGGAATAAAAAAGGTTGACTTTTGGTTCACTATTCACAAAAAATATACTGGGATAGGGTTTCCAAATAGTGCGAAGTCAGTTGTTCGCTTGAATTAGAAGGGGAGTAGGTTTTATGGCATTTCCAACGCATGCGGATTATTTAATTATAGGGGCTGGTATACATGGTCTCTCAACTGCCTGGCGTTTAGCAGAGCGTTTGAGTTCCATAGGTGAAGCTGTCGAAGGACGTATAATTGTTTTAGATAAGTCAGGAATTGCTTCTGGAGCTTCTGGGATTGCATGTGGCGTTGTGCGAAACAATTACTATCAGCCAGCAATGCGTCGGTTGATGGCCCACTCCGTAGATGTCTGGGAAAGCGATCCAAAGGGTCTTAGCTATCACCCAGTAGGTTACATGCAGATTTCGTGTGAATCTATGCATGAGGATGTGGCCTCAATTTATGAGCAGCAGAAGGCCATTGGGTATGAAAGTGTTTTTATAGAAGGTGCAAGTGCCTCAGACGCATACATGAAAGATCTGTTTAGCGATTGGCAGGCACAGAATATCACGTCTGTTCTACATGAAAAAAGAGGCGGTTACTCTAACAACACTAAATCGATGTATGGGTTGGCCAAAAAAGTTGAAGACCGAGGGGTGCGCATCATTTCTGGGGTCGAGGTGAAAGGCCTAAATACCGAAAGTGGTTCTTCAAGCATAAAGTCAGTTGATACTTCGCATGGAATAGTATCGTGTGACAAGCTCGTGGTTGCTCCAGGTCCCTGGGCGCGTGACTTTTGGGAAATGTTGGGCATGCCGAAAAAGATCAGTCTGAAGGATCTATCTGGTGAATTGCATCATGATATTGATATGTGGCGGTTCTGGCAACTTGAAGAGGGCGTTCTGCAATTGCCACCAGAGGTTTTGCAGACGAACGATGGCAAAACCCCGCCAGTGGTGCATGTAGATACAGATGCACCCTTACACTCTTGTGTTGATGGGTCGCTAATTTCAGATGAAATGTGGGGGATTTATTACAAGCCTGATTGGCACTTCAACGGTATTCAGGGTGGGGCCTCTCCATACAAAGTCGACACGGAGGTAGACAAAGTGGCTATTGATCCATACGGCCCTTCATCACCGGAGTTTGTTGCCTCCGAAGGATTTGCACATATGTGGGTATCTGCGCTCGCTCATTGTCATAAAAGATTTGAGGGCATGATGGGTAAATACCATAGGGAGGCATCTGGCGGTATTGGCTGCTTTACAGCCGATAGTTTCCCTGTTTTTGATCACTTTCATGACAATGCAACTTTAATCGCTGACAGCAATCATGGGTGGAAGATGATCGGAGTTGGTCACCTTATAGCTGACGAGTTATTGGGCGAGAGCCAAGAACTTCTCGAACCGTTTAGGTTTGATCGTTTTGAGAAGGGTAATCTTCACCCTGTATCGAATAGTCCATATCCTTGGAGCTAAGATGCGTAAGAAGATAACATAAACTCAAATGGCTAAGTGCCAGGAATACTAAACAGGGAGAGTTAAAGTGGCTGAAATGGATATTGAACGTTTTGTCGAGGCGCCTGGGCGCGATGAGAAAATTAAACAAGTGCGTGCGATGATTGACTCGATGGGAATTGAGTACTTGTACCTTCAATTCGTATCAGTGACCGGAAAGATCATGGGTAAAGGGATACCCTCCGATCATTGGGAATCAGTCGCTATGAAGGGATTTCAGCTGGTTTATGGCGCAACTGTTAATCTGTTCACTGACCGCGCAGGTAATTACTTGGGGTATGGTCCGGAAGCGGCAGAGTTGGTGGGAATACCAGAACCCGAAACATTTATGCAATTACCGTGGGCGCCGGAAATTGGTCGTTTTTATTGCACGCTATTCCGCAACCGCGAGGAAAAAACAGATCCGGGGGCATATTTAACCGCTGACTGTCGTGGGAATTTGCGTCGCATGCACGAAGAATTCCAAGCGAAGCATGGCAGACAGTTGAGGATTGGGACAGAGCCAGAAATGATGTGGCTAAAATTTGATGAAGAAGGCAAGCCAAAAGATGGTTTTTCAAAGCCCTATTGCTATCATATTGATCAGTTCGAAAGCCTACGTCCAGTTACTATGAAGGTTATGGAGTACACTCGTAAAATGGGCCTAGATATGATCCAAGGCGATCATGAGGACGCCCCGGGTCAACTTGAGCTAAATTGGATGTTTGACGATGTTTTGCGAAATGCAGATCGGCTCACTACTTACAGGCAAATTTGTGCCCAAGTAGCTAGAGAGCATGGTATATTTGCTTGTTTCATGACGAAACCATTTATGGGTGTTTCAGCATCTGGCTGCCATCATAACATGTCGCTCTGGAGAGGTGGCGAAGATCAGTTCGTTAAATGTGGAAATGATCCTGATAATCTCCCAGGAATGCGCGAGAACTACATGTATGTAAAGGGCGGTAGTAACACATTCATGCCAGATGATGATGATCCACAAATGCCTGGTGCTGAAGGATTAGTCGCGATCGGTGGTGTTGTTAAAAACCTTCAAGCCTTGACCGCTATTGGGTGTTCAACAGTTAACTCCTACAGGAGGCTATGGGATACAGGTTTCTGGGCGCCAGTTTTTGCAGATTGGGGTTTTCAAAACCGAACAACAGGTCTTCGCGTGTCAGCGCCTGGGCGTTTCGAGTATCGTTCTGTCGACTCTATGGTCAATCCTTACTTAATGGGTTCAACGTTGTTGGCGGCTATGGACGACGGCATTGATAATAGTATCAGCCCGGGAGAGCCAGAGGAGAGAAATATCTATGAGGCGATCAAAGAAGGTAAAGATGTGAAAAAGCTTCCTATGTCGCTAGGTGAAGCTCTTAGCTATCTTGAGCAGAGTGACGTCGTGCGTAAAGGTATGCCAGGTGAAATGTATCGATTGTACCATGAGTACAAATTTGATGAATGGGCTCGTTTTATGTCTACAGCCACTGATTGGGATAACGATATGTACATGGAGTGCCTCCCATAGGGCACACCAGTAATTTTTTAAGGCAATGAAATGCTTGATTTTTATATAGCCGCGAGGAGGTGAAGAATACTATGTGTGGTATCGCTGGATTAATACATAAGGGTAAAAGGTCGAATGTTGGGGGCGAGATGACAGCTATGCTGCAAGCTCTCAAACATAGAGGCCCAGACTCTACAGGTTATGCTGTTTATGGTGAGTCTAAAGAGGGTGTCTATGTGCTTCGTTTAAAGGTTGGAGAAGCTGAGGACATGGCTACAGGTCGGGGTATACATAAAGTGCTTGCTGATCGGATTTCTGCAGTAGAAGATATAATGGAAGAACATGGTGTGAAGGTGATTTCAAAAGAGCAGTCCACCGAATACGCGTTGCGTTATCTGATTTCGCATGATGGTGACACTGCTGAGTTGGCCGAGCATATCGAGGAGACGGAAAATGTTGAAATTCTTTCACTCGGAAATGGGCTTGAATTAATTAAAGATCTGGGCGATGCGGCTGATGTGGCTGGGCTCTATGGTTTGAATGAATTCAATGGCACTCATGGAATAGGTCATACGAGAATGGCTACCGAATCCGACGTTGATATTAGGTCTGCTCATCCGTATTGGGCCTTCCCATATAACGACGTGAGTGTAGTTCATAATGGTCAGATTACTAATTATTGGATTATGCGTAGAGAGATGGAGCGGAAAGGACATCGTTTCATGTCAAATTGCGATAGTGAGCTTTTAGCAGTCTATACGGCACATAATTTAGCCAATGGCCTGACACTAGAGCAGTCGTTGCGTAACTCGATAGAGGAAATTGATGGCGTCTTTACCTATTTGGTGGCCACAAAAGATCACCTTGGTATGGCAAAAGATACGATGGCAGCAAAGCCGCTCGTGCTCTATGAAAGTGATGATTTGATAGCGATGGCTTCTGAGGAAGTCGCTATACGTGCTATTTTGCCGCAAGAAATCGATACATATGATCCATATGATGAGGAGGTTCGGGTATGGAAAGCGTAAGTGATGCAGAATTGAAAAATATGACACAAGAAGAGCGTGTAACAGCTCTCGGAATGAGAACTGAAGCGCTCAGCGGAAAATCGCTTTACATCGAGTTTGATCCTGACGCGGAGGAGCGCTTCACATACCCGTGGGCTCCAGATGTCGATTACAATAAGCGGACCGAGCTTGATACCGATAATATGACCACTACCGAAGTAAACTCTAATATCAGAGCTCTGATGGCAGAGGGATACGGAACTATCGTATTGAAGAATCCCCGCGGGAAGCACTCACTTGGTGTTGGCATTCTCAGTCGGCTAAACCTTATTATCGAGGGTTCCATAGGGTATTTTGGAGTAGGTTTGATCGATGGTCCTAATGTACGGATCAATGGGCGTGTTGGCTGGTCGTGTGGAGAGAACATGATGGCTGGTACAGTTGTAATCGAAAAAAATGCAGGTTCAACTTTTGGCGCAGCTATTAGAGGTGGTGATCTCGTGTGTCGAGGATCTGTTGGCTCTAGGACTGGTATCGATCAAAAGGGTGGAACGATAATTGTTGGTGGGGACACCGGGGCTCTTTCAGGCTTTATGATGCAACGAGGGCGTATGATTGTTTGCGGTAATGCTGGTAAAAATCTTGGAGACTCTATGTATGATGGCACCATATTTGTTGGTGGTGAAATCAAATCCCTTGGGGTTGACGCAGTAACGGCTGAACTTACTGAGCTTGACCGAAACTGGTTGAATAGCAAGCTAGTTCAATATGGAATGTTACCAGAAAAGGGCGTTGATCATTTTACAAAGATTGTGGCCGGTAAACAGCTCTGGAACTACGACAATCTGGAACCAAACGAAAAGAAATTAATTTTATAAGTTTAATGAAAGGATAGAACCTATGGCCGACGGAGATATGCCTAGAAAAAAAATACTGGACCGCGATGTAAACCGTATCGGGGATAGCTTTATATTCCCGCCTCGTGTGATGGATGATATTCATATAAAGTCTGAACTTGGACGTTACAGAATGCGTGGGTTTTCACTATTTAAGAAAATTCCACACTGGGATGATTTAACTTTTTTACCAGGAACGCTTACTCGTTTCGTTATTGAAGGTTATCGTGAGAAATGTGAGACAAAAACAGTAATTGGTCCTCGAGCAAAGCGTCCGCTTGAACTTGATATACCCGTTTATATAACTGGTATGAGTTTTGGAGCCCTAAGCTATGAAGCTAAAACGGCTCTTGCTCGTGGAGCTACTATGGCTGGAACTGCGACCTGTTCTGGCGAAGGTGGTATGATCCCAGATGAGCGTCGATATAGCTCCAAATGGTTTTATCAGTGTATTCAGTCACGGTACGGTTTCAACCCGAACCATCTAGTATTGGCGGATGGATGCGAGTTCTTCATTGGTCAAGGTTGTAAGGTTGGTCTAGGTGGCCATTTGATGGGGCAAAAGGTTACCGATCAGGTTGCTGAAATGCGTTCTCTTCCTGCTGGAATTGACCAAAGATCGCCAGCTCGACATCCAGACTGGCTCGGTCCAGACGATCTTGCATTAAAGATTCAAGAGATTCGCGAAGCAACCGATTGGCAAATTCCAATTCAGCTTAAATTAGGTGCTGCAAGAGTCTATGATGATGTTCGGATGGCGGTAAAATGTGATCCAGATTCTATATACATAGACGGCATGGAAGGTGGTACCGGAGCTGGTCCACACTTAGCTACCGAAGATACTGGTGTGCCTGGGATGGCGGCTATTAGACAAGCACGCAAAGCTATAGATGACCTCGGGAAACGAGGTGAAATTAGTTTGGTTTATGCCGGTGGTATCAGAAATGGAGCTGATATTGCAAAAGCTATCGCCTTGGGGGCTGACGCAATTGCGATTGGTCATTCAGCCATGATGGCATTGAACTGTAACAAAGATATCCCAGAAGCCAATTTTCCTGAAGAAATTGGTGCAGAGCCTGGATATTGCTACCATTGCCACACTGGGCGTTGTCCAGTTGGTGTGGCAACGCAGGATCCGGAGCTGCGTAAACGTCTTGATCCTGATGAAGCTGCTGAGCGTGTATATAATTTCTTACACACTCTGACCATAGAGGCGCAGCTATTCGCGCGTGCTTGCGGTAAGACACATTTACATAGTCTAGAGCCAGAAGATTTGGCCGCGTTGACTATGGAAGCATCTGCAATGGCAGGAGTACCTTTGGCTGGAACCAACCATACGGTTGGTATCGAAGATTACCATCATCTTTAAGGAGTAATTAATATGGCTGGAACACAATATCGCGGGTCTGAAATTAAAGATGTTAATCAATTCATCGATGATGCTGATGGCCTAGAAAGTGAACGTGAGAAAGAAATAGGTCAGCATATCGGGTATCGGTATGACGTAAATTTAGTGCCTGACAAGTCTAGGCTCACCCCATTTTTGAAAAAATACATGGAAATTATGGGCTGGGATGACTTAAATTGGCTCGAAGACATTCATATGGGTTACGAAGAAGGGGCACCGGCAGTTTTTGATCGAAACAATAACGGTTGGGTTCGAATTCCAAGCAGCATTGATTTGCCTGATAATCAGCAAGATCGAGACATGATCGCGCGCGAACTCCTGTTAAAATTTCAAATGTCTGATCGCCATCCTTTGGCTAGGTTGCGTAAAGCATATATGAAGTTCTAAGTTTGTGGCACGACGTCTGAGTATAGCGTGCCTTCAAACCTGTCCCAAAGCCACTATAGGCGAAGCAATTGATGAGGCTTTGCCTATAGCCGAGGAAGCAGTAGAGGCGGGGGCAGACATCCTATTTCTTCCAGAGTACTGTTCCGGTCTGGTTAGTGAAGAGGGTGTGTTGAAGCCTCCAGCTGCTCCTGAAGCGGATCATCCAATGGTGTCACTTTTTCAGCAGTTTGCAAGGCGAACCAAGGTCTGTGTTTCGTTGGGATCCGTTGCGGTATCTTCTGCTAGCGATAAAATCATAAATCGTGCGATAATGATTAATGCCGAGGGAAAGGTAATTAGCCGATATGATAAAATCCATCTTTTCGATGTCCAAATATCACCGACCGAAATTTATCGCGAAAGTGCAACTGTAATCGCGGGAGATAATGCGTCAATAATCAATTTTGATGATGTTAAATTAGCGCACGTGATTTGTTACGATTTACGTTTTCCACAACTTTTTAGAGATTTAGCTCAAGCCGGTGCGGAGGTTATTGCAGTTCCTGCCGCGTTTATGAAAAAAACTGGCGAAGTTCATTGGCATGTATTGAATCGCGCTCGCGCAATTGAGAATGGATGTTTTATAGTTGCTCCCTGCGCTGTAGGTGAAATACCAGGGGGCGGTGAAAGTTATGGTCACAGTTTAATTGTCAATCCCTGGGGCGAAGTTTTGGCTGATGGTAAGGCGGAGAGGGGCTTTATTCAGGCTCGTATCGATCTTGATGAAGTAAAAGATGTGCGCGCAAGAATACCTAGTTTGTCGCATGATCAAAATTACAAAGTTACTAGTTAAAAATGAGAGGATAGGAAGGACATGAGTTCGGTTGCATCACTTTTAGGTGACAGTTATACAAATCATCCGTTGAAGGAGAGATTTTTAAAGTGGCAATGTCATTGCCGCCAGTTAATGATGCGAGACAATATGGGTCGTCCCGATAATTCTATAATGCCCGATGTCTTGATAGAGGGTAGTGACGAAAGTATGGGAGCGATTATTACCATTCTGAACAAACTACCTGGATATTCTGAGACGCCTGAAATGCTTCACATGGCTCGCAAAACTAATGATCCGGCGCAGCGTCGTAATCAAGCCATTCAATATTTCTCTGCTACATATTATCAGAAACATAAACAATTTTCAGACATTCTCACCTCTACATTCCCTCCCAATTCTCCTGGTGCAACAAAAATTCGAGCCGCGGAAAACTGTCGATTGATTTTTTCTGCGTATTCTCAAAGTTTCGAGCTTTATTGCAAAGTTTGGATGCTAACACCTAAAAACCTTCTGAACCAGTCCACTATGGCGCATAACCGTTTATTTAATCCCGATTTGCCAAATGAAACGATTGTACTAGGTTTTGAGCCGGACTGGGCTGTCTCTAAAGAACTCTGAAATAAAGACTTTATTAAATGCCATACGGATACGTTATTGCTCAAATTTCAATCAAAGATCCACAAGCATATGCAGAATATGTCAATATGGTGCAACCAACACTAGATGCCTTTTATGGCGAATTTTTGGTTCGTGGGGGTAAAGCAACAAGTTATGAAGGTGATCCTCCAGGCGATCGTAATGTGATAATTCGTTTCCCAAGCTATGATCATGCTATGAATTGGTATCATTCGGAAAAGTATTCTGAGGCGAAAAAGAAAAGACAAGCAGCGTCAGACAGCGTTCAGACAATCGTTGAGGGTTTTTAGAAATAGAAAAAGAGAGTGAGAGTCAGTTATCATAAGCCTCTATATCTATTCTTATGTATTTATTTTACTCCAATAATCCCAAAGCCGTCTCATTATCTCTGATTGCGCAAAAGCCAATAATAAGTAACGCTTAGTTTATGATTTGTTCTATATTTTAAGCTGCATAGATTGCGGATTACTACATTTATAAGTTTCTACAAAATTTAGAAAAGTTTTGACAAACATCGCTATATATAGTACCTTACACATACAACCTGGTTTAGTTGTATCGGCGAGTTCGCTTGGTATTCCTCTTCCCATCAAGCGACCTCGCCTAACTTCATAAAAATTTTTTATAAACTGGTATTCTTTGATTAGTTGCATCTAGCAAATACAATCTATAAGGCCTGCAGCAGAAATTTGTAATCATAACGGAGGACCCAATGCCGAGAAAAGTAATTATCAGACAATTCGGTGGCTCTGAGAACTTAGAGATAGCCGAATTTTCGTTAGAAACCCCAATTTCTGGCGAGGTAACGGTAGAGCACAAGGCGGTGGGTTTAAACTATATAGATATCTATCAAAGAACCGGTCTTTATCCGCTTGAGTTACCCACTGCTTTAGGAGTAGAGGCATCCGGTGTTGTGACAAAAGTAGGTGATGGTGTAGCACACTTAAAAGTGGGTGATCGGGTTGCATATGCCAGTGGGAAGCCAGGCGCATATGCTGATGCGCGAAATTTGGTGGCTGCACAGGTTTGTAAGCTTCCTGATGATATAAGTTTCAAAATTGGTGCAGCAGTAATGTTGAAAGGGCTGACCGTTCAGTACTTATTTCATCGGACAACCCATCTTAATCGCGGAGATACTGTGCTGTTTCATGCCGCTGCGGGTGGTGTCGGTTTAATTGCTTGTCAGTGGGCAAGATCGGAAGGTATTAATTTAATAGCTACTGCGGGTTCAGATGAAAAGTGCCAACTGGCACTGCAACATGGTGCAAAATACTGCATAAACTACAAAAGCCAAGATTTTGTAAAAGAAGTAAAAGAAATTACTAATGGTGCGGGTGTGGAAGCTGTAATGGATTCTGTAGGCGCATCAACATTTCAGGGATCTTTAGATTGCTTGAAACCCCTAGGAATGATGATCAGTTTTGGTAATGCGAGTGGTAAAGTACCACCATTTGATATCGGTATACTGGCAGCAAAAGGATCCCTGAAAGTTACCAGGCCAACAGTATTCTCCCACATTTCTAATCGTGACACCTGTCAGCTGATGGCAGATCAACTTTTCAAAAAAGTCAGCGATGGCACTATTAATCTGCTAGTTGGCCAAGAATTTCCGCTATCAGATATTAGTAAAGCCCATGATATGCTTGAGGGAAGAGAAACAACTGGGTCGACTATTTTAACTCCATAAATAAAAACAAATAGATCGATATTCATATAATTTTTCGCTGATGTCCGATTTATTTGAAAACATGTCCGATTTGTAAATTGTAATCGAGATTCTTGAGTCACATAAGTGGCAAGGGAGTTTTGAAATGAAGTATTCTGGGTTTAGAGTTATCAAGGAAGCGTTGACTGGCCATCGAGGTTGGGGACCTGCTTGGCGTTCTCCTGATCCAAGTAGTGAATATGACTACGTAATAATTGGTGGTGGCGGTCATGGGTTGGCTACTGCATATTACTTGGCGAAAGAATTCAAGCAATCTAAAATAGCAGTACTAGAAAAAGGCTGGATTGGCGGCGGCAATGTCGGGCGTAATACAACTATAATTCGTTCAAATTATCTTTTGGATGGAAACGAGCCATTTTACGAGTTTTCACTCAAACTTTGGGAAGGTTTGGAAAAGGAACTTAACTATAACGCAATGGTTTCTCAGCGAGGAATTTTAAATCTGATCCACAGTGATGCTCAAAGAGATGCATTCGTTCGCAGGGGTAACGCTATGCTTCTTAACGGGGCTGATGCAGATTTGCTCACGACAGAACAGATCAAGAAACGGTATCCCTTTTTAAATACTGACAATGCTCGCTTTCCGATCAAAGGTGGTTTAGCTCAGCATAGAGGCGGTACAGTCCGACATGACGCCGTTGCTTGGGGCTATGCAAGAGCTGCCGACTCCTGTGGTGTGGATATAATACAAAATTGCGAAGTTATTGGCTTTAAGATTGCGAATGGCACGTGCCTTGGGGTTGAGACAACAAAAGGGTTCATTAAGGCAAAGACTGTCGGTGCCTGTGTTGCTGGTTCATCTAGTCGTTTGATGCAACTGGCTGGTATGCGTTTGCCAATAGAAAGCCATGTTTTGCAAGCCTTCGTATCTGAAGGTCTAAAACCGCTATTGCCGGGAGTAATTACCTTTGGCGCAGGTCACTTCTATTGCAGTCAGTCAGACAAAGGAGGGCTTGTATTTGGTGGGGATATTGATGGATACAATTCCTATGCGCAGAGGGGAAATTTACCAGTAGTCGAAGATGTTTGTGAAGGTGGAATGGCAATATTCCCCATGCTTGGTCGAGTGAGATTGCTCCGCATGTGGGGTGGCATAATGGATATGTCTATGGACGGTTCTCCAATAATAGATAAAACTGATATTTCTGGCCTCTATTTTAATGGTGGATGGTGTTATGGTGGTTTTAAAGCTACACCAGCTTCAGGGTGGGTGTACGCGCATTTGTTGGCAACCAAAGAGCCTCATAAAACGGCACGTGCTTTCCGTTTTGACAGATTTTCCAAAGGATTAATGATCGATGAAAAAGGCATGGGTAACCAGCCAAATTTGCACTAGGAGATCTTATGATTATCAATCATCCATTATTGGGACCACGCGATAGCTCTGAATTTGTGTATCTTGGAGACGCAAATTTGATAAATCGTCCAAATTGGCAAGAAGACAGTGCCTTAGAACACTTCGTAGACTATGGCTACCTTCGCGATAATATTGCCGGTGTGCATCGTGAGCTATGGTTCCACGAATACGGTGATAGATCCTGGTTAGTGGTCACACGCGATACGGTGAGTCATGAGATAACAGAAGTCAGACTGGCCAGCGATGTGGCTATCAAAGAGGGTCGGTAGTATGGCACAAAAAAATAGATTAGAAGGTGGTCTAATCAACCGTAAAAATCCATGGGCTTTTGAATTTAATGGGCAATCGATGCAAGGGTTTGAGGGTGATACACTCGCGTCAGCATTGCTTGCAAACGATGTAAGGCTAGTCGGACGTTCGTTCAAATATCATAGGCCAAGGGGTATGATATCTGCGGGTTCGGAGGAGCCGAATGCAATTGTGGAATTGCGGACTGGAAGTCGCAAAGAACCTAATTCTCGTGCTACCACAACCGAACTTTATGATGGACTAGTAGCTCATCCACAAAATTGCTGGCCTTCTTTGAATTTTGACTTTTTAGGAATCAATGATCTACTAGCGCCTTTTTTGACCGCAGGATTTTATTATAAAACATTTATGTGGCCATCTGTTTTTTGGGAAAAGGTATATGAACCAATAATTCGACGAGCTGCAGGTTTGGGCTCTGCGTCTTTGGAGCCAGACCCAGATTGTTATGACAAAGGTTTTCTCCATGCAGATATTTTGGTTATCGGAGCTGGTCCGGCTGGCTTGTCTGCGGCACTTACTGCTGCGAGATCGGGTGTCAGAGTTATTGTTGTTGATGAGGACTTTGTAACTGGAGGCCGCCTTAATGCAGAGAATTATATCTTGGATGACAAACCAGGCAGTAAATGGGCACAAGATATTACTGACGAGTTGTGTAGTTTTAAAAATGTGAGGGTTCTTACTCGAACAACAGTTATTGGTGCATTTGATCATGGTATTTACGGAGCAGTTGAGCGTGTTTCGGATCATCTTAAAACTCCAGATCCTGGAAAGCCCAGGCAAATACTTTGGCGAATTTACACGAAGCAAACCATACTTTGTTCCGGTGCTACTGAAAGATCAATAGTTTTCGAGAATAACGACCGACCCGGTATAATGTTATCAGGCGCTATTCGAAACTATGTTAACAGGTGGGCGGTAACGCCTAATCAAAATGTGGCAATCTTTACAAATAATAATGATGGCCATCAGACTGCGCGCGCGCTCATTAATAAAGGTGTAAATGTTGCAGCTGTTATTGATACAAGAAAGCAAAAAATTGACTCTCCTGACTATGAAACATTTTCAAATTCTGTTGTGTCTAATACTAATGGCCGCTTAGGTCTGGATAGTATCAATATAAAACACGAGGATGGCACCCAAAGGACTGTAAAATGTGGAGCTCTGGGTGTATCCGGTGGATGGAACCCTAACATTCATATAAGCAGTCATCATCGTGGACGCCCAATCTGGAATGAAGCTATTCAGTCATTCATTCCTGATGATAATAGTCCAAGCGGTATGCTCATAGCAGGCTCAGCAGATGGCTTTATGGAATTAGAAGATGTTATAAGGTCTGGCTATGAGTCGGCAAAACAAGCACTAGATAAATTGAACGTAAAATCCAAAAAAATTGATTTGCCGAAAACACAGGGAGATGACGAGTTAGCTATAGAGCCCTTCTGGATGGTACAGGGCACTTCTAGAGGATGGGTTGATCAGCAAAATGATGTGACGGCAAAAGACATAAAGCTAGCAAAGCAAGAAAATTTTACCTCTGTTGAACATTTAAAAAGGTATACGACTTTAGGGATGGCAACCGACCAAGGAAAAACAGCGAATATCTCTGGTCTAGCAATAATGGCTAATCTACTTGGCAAGCCAATTCCAGAAGTCGGAACAACTATTTATCGGCCACCATATACCCCAACAGCCATTGGTGCGTTTGCTGGCAGATCACGTGATAAGGACTTTAGGCCTGTCAGGAAAACCCCAAGCCATATATGGGCTGAAGAAAAGGGGGCTGTTTTTGTAGAGGTTGGAATGTGGATGCGTGCGCAATGGTTCCCAGAAAAGGGTGAAACTCATTGGCGGCAATCGGTAGATCGTGAGGTTCTTCAAACCAGAAAATCAGTTGGAGTATGTGATGTAACCACCTTGGGAAAGGTCGATGTACAAGGAAAAGACGCTGCTAGCTTTCTTAATTTAATTTATTGTAATGGATTTGCACAGTTAGCGATTGGTAAAACGCGTTATGGTTTGATGCTGAGAGAGGATGGTATCGCTTTGGACGATGGGACTGCAGCTCGCTTAGATGAAAATCATTTTGTTGTAACGACGACAACTGCAAATGCTGTATCAGTTTATCGACACATGGAATTTGTTAGACAATGCTTGTACCCAAAAATGGATGTTCAGTTAATTTCTACCACAGAAGCTTGGGCTCAATTCGCTATCGCAGGGCCCAACAGCCGAAGTGTATTAAGAAAAATTGTCGATAAAGAATATGACATATCGAACGAGGGATTCCCCTTTATGGCGTGCGGACAGATTACTGTTTGCGGGGGTCTCAGAGCTAGGTTGTTTAGGATCTCTTTTTCTGGGGAGTTAGCTTATGAGCTGGCAGTACCCACCCGATATGGTGACTCATTAATACGTGAAATAATGAAGGCTGGAGAGGAATTTGATATAGTCCCTTAC
The DNA here is from genome assembly GCF_965655845.1 of Candidatus Salinivivens marinus. Classification (NCBI taxonomy): domain Bacteria; kingdom Pseudomonadati; phylum Pseudomonadota; class Alphaproteobacteria; order Rhodobacterales; family Paracoccaceae; genus Candidatus Salinivivens; species Candidatus Salinivivens marinus. The sequence continues at coordinate 354,010 of NZ_CBFHHX010000001.1, read as the reverse complement.
GGCACTGAGGCTCTAGGAGTAATGCGTATCGAAAAAGGACATGCGGCAGGAAACGAACTAAACGGAACTACCTCTGCATTAAATCTAGGAATGGGCAGAATGGTCTCGAAAAAGAAGGATAGCATTGGATCCGTTATGTCAGAGCGTGAAGGTCTTAACACTCAGGATGCTTTGAAATTGGTTGGCTTTATGCCTGTAAATAAAAATGATCGAGTTCCTGCGGGATCGCATTTAATGAGTACTGGCAGTCCAGTGGATGCAGCGCATGACCAAGGTTATATAACATCAGCATGCTTTTCGCCGAATTTAAATTGCCATATTGGAATAGGATTTTTAAAGGCAGGCGATACTCGAATTGGAGAAGTAGTGCGTCTTGTTAGTCCACTTACGGGGCAGGATCATAATGTCCAGGTTGTAAGTGCTCACTTTATAGATCCAGAAGGAGAGCGTTTACGTGCATAATTTAAATCCCATATCACCGCTAGGAAACACAAAACCGTTGAGTGAGGAGTTTGGCTTATATACTCTCTCAGAAATTACCTCCTTTTCGTTGGCGTCATTTACTTTACGAAAAGGAACTGAAGGTGATGCAAGGAAAATCATTGAGCAGTTTATACAGGGTTCACTTCCAGATATTATGTCGTCTAATTTTGGCAAAATTTCTTCATTTTGGATAGGTCCGTCTCAATGGTTAATTGAAGCCTCTGTGGAAACCCATGAAGACTTGGCTGGTGAGCTCACTGAAATTTCTAACGGAAAGGCATCAGTAACTGAGCAAACGGACGCATGGTGTAGATTTGATTTAAACGGCCAAGAATTGGCATCACCACTCGCTCTTTTGTGTAACGTAGATGTCCCAGCTTTCAAAGGTGGAGAAGTCACGCGCTGTCAAATGGATCATATGGGTTGTTTTCTAATCTGCCGTGATTTGACTAATGTCACTATTTTAGGTCCAAGATCTGCTGCTAATTCTTTGCATCATGCGATTGTAACGGCGTTGAAGGCAGTGATTTGATTAGGTCGCTGGTATTGGAGAGTTGTCTTTAACTCTAAATAAATTCACTCTTTTTCGTTCTTCCTCTGGAGATAAAGAGAATAAATCAATGTAATGGCGACGTAAAATAGACGCACTTGGAAATCCGACTGATATAGCAATTTTACCTATCTTTTCGTTTGTATACAGTACCATTTGCCGCGCAGCATTTACCCTGAGTTTTCGAAAATATTGCCGAGGGCTTTCACCCGTTGACTCCTTAAAGATCCTAGATAAATGTCGAGAAGTAATCCCAATTTCATCAGCAATATCATTCACTTGGAGAGGATAATTGATTTTTTTATTTACAAGCGAAATTGCTTTCTGAGCTATTTCAGGCATCTCCTCTGACCCTTCGAACTCACTCAAACTGGGAATAATTTGTTTTACGTCTTGGTTCCTCATAATTGGGTGCTGAAACCAACATGCAACCTCCGCTGCTGTACTTGATCCTAACCTCGCACTTATCAGTAACAGCGCAAGATCAAATGCCGCGGCCGCGCCTGACGCTGTTATTATATTTTTGTCCGTTTCTATTACCTGTTCAGATGAAATATTGTTTGGAAATTGGTTTGCAAAAGCAGCAGCATAACACCAATGCACAGAGTATCTAATGTCCAGACGAACTTTAGCTTTTGCTAATAAAAAAACTCCTCCAGACACAGCGCCTAGTGTGCAGCCATGTCTCTCTAATTTTCTCAAGACACCAACAGTTCTGCTATTTGAAAACTGCGCACTTGGAGGTGATAGTAAAATTAAGGCGTCTAATTTTTCTACTTCTGTAATTCGTCCATCAGTCTCAAATGATACGTTTGCACTGGCTTTGACCTTGTGCTCATCTTCAGAGTATAATTTCCATTCAAAGCTATTAGTATTTGAGATTTCATTCGACGCTCTCAAGGGCTCTATTACAGATGTCAGGCAAGCCATTGGAAAGCCATCGAAAATTAAAAATCCTATACGATATGCACTTTTGTTCAAGGTGGTTTGCCAGTATCTGTGAGTAATCTAGGCAACCTACATAGAGTGCTTTTTGTTTTATTTCAAATAATGATTGTCCTTAAACTTTAATTCTGGCGAGACGCTCCAATCCGTTTAGAAAATTTGACCTATCATTTTTGCTAAACGATTTACCACCGCTCTGACGAAATGGGTCTGCTGACCTTAAATCATGCATCAAATCACGTATTGCCAAAATCTCTCCAATATTTTTACTATCTAGAATATCTCCATTGGGCTTAATGGCTCTGGCCCCTTGCTCAATAATATTTGCGGCTAAAACAATATCAGAAGTCACTACAATATCATTTGCAACTATATTTTCAGATATCCAGATATCAGCGGCGTCTGATTCATTGCCCACTACGACCAATTTAAATAGCGGGTTCGGAGACGGACGAATGCCACCATTGCTTACAATGTAAGTGTGAATTTTATGGCGGGTTGCAACTCTTTCAACTTCTGACTTTACCGGACAGGCATCAGCATCAACAAAAATTCTTACAGGATTAGTGCTCATTTCGGAATCTCACATTGATACTAACCATCTAAGACTTAGATTTAAATTGTCTAAATCTAAGTTTAACCGATTAAGCTTGGTTTGGAAAATAGTCTTCGCATGACCCTTCGCGAAAAACATCAGCCGTACAGCAGTGCAACCCTCCACCGAATGCGTAAGCATCTCTAAGATCGACGGGAACTACTTCCATTCCTAGTTTATCCATTTGTTCGGCTTGATAAACTTCAGATTTTTCAACACAAACCGTTTTAGGATCCAATACAAGAACGTTCATACTTAGCCAGGTTGATGAGTAGCACAATGGTGGCGGAGTATTATGAGCTGGTTGAGCGGCGTCAATAATTTCCCAATCATTTTTTTCAAACATTTTCCGCTGCTCTTCAGGCAGCCCGCGCTGAGGATTATTCAATATCAAACCAGGTCGCAGGGGTGTAAAAGTAGCGTCGATATGGATTGGGTAGGGGTCGCCAGGAAAATTTACGGCATGGACTCTGTGATCAGAAAAATGTCGGCGGATCCATTCAATTCCTTTTAAATTAGTTGTGAAGCCATGTTGTACAACTAGATCCTTACCGAATCTCAAAACATCTGCAGCGTCAAACAATGGTTCTTCTTCAGTCGTGACAAAGAATTTCTCTGCAGTCCATTTTAACCGCTTTTCTACTCCAATTTTTTCTGACAAATAATCTTCATGATAGTCTGCATCTGTCAAACGTGGTTTGGGAGCGGCTTCATGTTTAAAGTTTTTATCGTCTTCCCAATATTTTTGCATGAGTGGTCTGTAACATAGATATTCAAACCAGCGGCATCTGTAAGACATCGTTGCCTCTAAGATTTCAGACCCAACTGTCAACAAAACGTCGCGGGGTGGCATACATCCAAATTGACTCTCTGTATGAAAATCTGGCGTCGATGCTGGCAGCGAAAAATCTATTGGTGTTGGCCTGTCAACACGAATTCCTCGTTTCGTAAGCAGTGACGCGAAGTCATCCAACAATTCATTCGCTCGATCTATTGTTTCTTGTGGTCTCCTGCCCCATTGGCCTCGCATGTCGCTATCTTCTGGCACTTTCGCGTCCAATGCGGGTTCCTCGGGCGGTATATGGCAATTGTCGGCTTTCCCAACAATAACATGTTTAAGTGGGTCCCACTCATTCCAGCTATTTACTACTGCTTTCATATGCATTGCCTCATAAATTAATCACAAAATATCATTTTAAAAATAGCACTTGGGACGATTGATGCCAACCAAGATCGGCCTGGAAAGTTGGCAAATAACAAATAAATTATAAATTTCATTGAATGCTTTTGAGGTGTAAGGGTACGTTTTTGTACATTTTGAACGCTTGACAATAGTCATCAATTAAGTCCTGTCTTGGTTCAATCATTTCTGAGATAGATGGCTGTGATAAAATATTTTTTATGGGTTCGCCGGTTTTCCCCAAGATAGCTAGACGCGCGGCACCCAAAGCTGCACCATATTCTCCGTCCGTGGGACAGGCGATGGGTGTGTTTAAACAAGTCGCTATAGTCTCTAACCAGTACCGGGATCGGCCACCTCCTCCAATAGCCAATAATTGTTCTGGACAAGGGCCAGCCTTTTTCAGCGCCTCTAGGCAGTCACGTAACGCAAATGCTACCCCTTCCATTACCGCCTGAGTCAGTTTTGTGGCGGTGCTATTGGTTGATAATCCGGCAAAACCACCGCGGATATGGGCGTCATTTAAAGGAGTTCTTTCACCTGACAGATACGGATAAAATTTTTCAGAAGAAGGCCCATCAATCTCATCATTTAATTTAGCAGCCAATTGGCTTGGAGATTGTCCGATAATGCTTGATAGCCAGTTTAAACTATTTGTCGCGGATAAAATAACGCCCATTTGATACCATGTATTAGGAAGGGCGTGACAAAATGTGTGAACCGCTGCTTCGGCTAAAGGATTACATTCACTTCTAGCTGTCAGAATAACACCAGACGTGCCAAGTGAGACAAAACCTTGACCCTCCTGCATAATGCCAACGCCGCATGCAGCTGCGGCATTATCTCCGGCTCCCGCAACTACAGACACACCTCTTGGTATGCCTAACTCATCAGCAATAAATTTTGAAACACTTGAGGCGAGCTGAGAGCCTTCAAATAGAGCTGGCATTTGGTCTGACCTCATATTACCTGCATTCAAAGCATAGTCTGACCAGCAGCGATTTCTGACATCTAACCAGCTGGTTCCCGCCGCATCAGACATATCCATGAAATAGTCACCTGTTAGGTAGTATCCAAGATACGAAGCTGGTAACAGAACCTTTGCAATATTTGTAAAGAGTTCTGGTTTATTTTCTTGCACCCATAGTAATTTTGGTGCGGTAAAACCTGGAAATATAATGTTCCCAGTTATATTTCGTAAATTTTTATCTTGATCCAATTTTGATGCTTGTTTGTGACTTCGAGTATCGTTCCACAAGATACAAGGGTGTAGGATTGCACCATTTTTATCAAGCAATGTTGCACCATGCATATGACCTGCAATACCAATTGCATCAAGATTAGCGACAGCCTCTGCGTTTGTTCTTCTTAGTTCGCTCAAGGCGGCTTTGAGAGCATCTATCCAATCTTTAGGATTTTGCTCATTATATCCGGATGATATACTGGATACAGAATAGCTCTGATCTGAAACTCCCAAAAAGTTGCCGGCTTGGGTCACAAGTAAGCATCTTAAACCAGATGTGCCCAGGTCTATACCCAGATATGTTGGCCCTAATTGATGTCCTATATCTCACCTATGGTATTTAAATTTAGATTTTAGACAATTCCTGTTCTAAATCCTTAATTTCTGCCCCACCTGCCATGAGCCTCCTAATATCACCTCCCTCTAACTCTGCTTTAGTTCCCTGACCTATAACTTGCCCGAGAGCTAGAAAAGTATAGCGATCTGCGATGAGCCGAGAATGTATTTCATTATGGGTGATAAATATAATTGCGATATCGCCTCTTGCTCTGACGCGTTTAATGGTTTTGAGGACTTCCATTTGCTGCTTTTGACCCAAAGCCGATGTTGGCTCATCCAAGATCAGAACTTTCGCACCAAAATAAATCGCGCGTGCAATTGCAAGGGTTTGGCGCTGACCACCTGACATAGTTCCAACTGCTTGAGATGGATCTGAAAAATCAATTCCAATTTTGAGCATCTCATCATGTGCAATTTGGTCCATTTCATCTATTCTAAGTTTGCCCAGAGTAGAAGTAAGTTCACGCCCCATAAAGAAGTTTCGAGTAACACTCATTAATTGATTGATCGCTAAGTCTTGGTAAACAGTTCCAATACCTGCAGCTGAAGCATCTCGAGGACTTCGAAAAGATCGTTCTACTTCTTCCATGTAAATAGTACCACTTGTTGGCTGATGAACTCCTGACAAAATTTTGATCAGTGTAGATTTTCCAGCCCCGTTGTCACCTAACAATGCGTGAACTTCACCAGGATATACCTCCAAGTCAACGCCATTCAATGCCGTAAAGGGACCAAATTTCTTAGTGACATTTTCGACCCGCATATAACTCTTCGGTGCCATGTCTATATTCCCCCAGTTATACGTTTTCTAATACGCTCATTGGCGAAAACGGCCGCTAGTAGAACTGTACCCACGAAAACTCTAAACCAAGCCCCATCTATCCAAGGGATAAAGAATACGGCATTAGCAACAAGGCCAAAAGTAACCGCTCCAAAAATTACCCCTACTATTGAGCCGAAGCCACCTGTCATTAAGATCCCGCCCACTACTGCAATCGCAATTGCTTCTAGCTCTTTAAACATTCCTTTTGCAGCATCAGATGAGTTAGTATCGAAGACTTGGCATGCCGCGAAAATTGTTGCGCAGAAAGCAGAAAACATAAAAAGTCCGACTTTCACTCTGTTTACTGGCACCCCATTTGCACGGGCGCTCTCTTTATTATCCCCAGTGGCATAAATCCAATTTCCAATCTGTGTTTTTGCAAGTACATACCAAGCCACGCCTGCAATAATGATGAACCAGAGAAGTCTCGCATCAAATCCAGTAACCCATTGCTCCATTTTCCGATTGATATTTAAAAAGCTTAAATAGTTTATAAGGTCAATTTTTTCGTCTTTGGTCATCCCGGCCGTGAATTCCAAACCGGCTGCTACCTTCTGGCCAATCCAGAACCAAGCATCGTAAAGCCAACCAAAAACTTCACCACCCATTTGCTCGGCAAACCAGCTTTCTTGTTTGAAATCAGGCAGTCCAGACACGTTGGTGTTTTGGTTAATTAGTCTGAAGCAAACTTCTGTAAGACCGCGAAGAAAAAACCAAAATGCCAGGGTTACTATGAAACTTGACAAACCTGACCTGACCACAATTGTTCCAATGAGCCATCCAAACCCAAGTGTCATGCACATAGTTATTATAAAAGCCGTGAAAGGCGTTGCCTCTCCTAAACCGAATGGCAAACCCCATTTCAACATTATGGCCATGGACATCCCAGCGAAGGCAATCATTGGCCCAATGGATAAATCAAACTCGCCAGCAATCATCAATAAAGCAGCTCCAACCGCTATTATTCCCAATTGGGCGATAATGGCTATATTATTCTTTAATCCCAAAGCATTAAAAGCTTTTCCTTCTGATGCTAAGCCGAGGGCCAAAATAATTATGATCATGACTATGAAAGAACCGATTTCGGGTCTTCTTATCATGCGCTGGATCCAGCTTTCTTCTTGAAGACGATCAGATTCATTACGTTCTGACATTTTAACCTCTGATATCTATTTTTAGTGTCTTTTAAGTAAACAGGCGAGCTTTCGCTCGCCTGTTATAATTACCTGCTAATGCATAAGGTATTAGCGGTTTATGCCTGCCTGAGACGCAACGTTATCGATGTTTGAAGCGTCAACAAAACCAGGGCCTGATGGAATGTTAGCACCTGGCAACATACCAGCGTTTGTATTGTAAAGATGCAGTACGATGATCGGCATGTAACCTTGCAAACGCTGTTGCTGATCGATCGTGAATGATGCATCACCAGATCTAAGCATCGCGGTCACAGCATCTGACATGTCGAAACATGCTAAGTGTACATCTGCGCCAACATCTTTGATAGCTTTGTTAGCTGCATCACAAACATGTGGGCCAGCAGCCAAAATTCCGTCAATTGAAGGATCTGCTGACAATGCAGCTGCTGTTCTGGTTTCAATTTGCTGAACATCGTTGGACACGTCGATCATGTTCAATGATCCGCCAAGACCTGAGAAATAACCTTCACATCTATCTACAAGTGCGGTGTTCCAAGCTTCTTGGTTCAAACAAAGACCGTTTGTTACACCCTCAGCTTTGGCACGCTCTCCAGCTTTTTGCCCTGCTAGAAGCTCTGGCTGGCCAACGTGCATCAATGCACCAACTTTAGCTGAATTCTCAAGGCCTGAGTTCATTGTGATTACCGGAATACCAGCGTCTGCAGCAGCACGAATTGCACCGCCGAGTGCGTCAGGATCAGGCAAAGAAACAACGATTCCGTCCGGGTTAGATGCAGCCGCCGCCTCAATCAGTTTTGCCATGCCAGACATATCGCCGGATGGGTCGAAGTTATATTCAAAATCTGCACCAATTGCAGCAGCGGCATCTCTACCGCCTTTTTCAACTACTGGCCAAAATGGGTCAGTACCCTGTGTGTGTGTAATCATTACATAACGTTCAGCGATTGCTGTAGACGCCATCATTGCGAGCGCAGCGCCCGCCATAACTAATTTTTTCATAATTTTCTCCCAATAAGTACTTACGTACCGAATTACTGTATCAACTGATTCTATTTTGTTAAAGTATCAAAAGACAAAGATGGTCAATTTTTACCTAACGAAATAGCCACAGTTAGCGCTAACACTTATAGATTGAATCTTATTTTTGCAACCTGTTTTTAGATTTTTTTTGAGGAGTTTATATTTTTCATTTATTATTATGTTTTGCATTTCAGCCGAAGTTATCTATTTTATAACATAATAATCTAATCGCTCTTTTATTATCTACAGTGATTTTTGTGTGAAGACGAATTAAAAAGGATACCGATTTTCATGCAATGTAAATATATTAAATATTACCTAGTTATTTGCTTCGGAATTTGAACATGAAATGGTTAGGGCATTTCCTGTTTTCCAATACGAAGAACTGCAAAAGTAAAGCCCGGCTCTTATTTTTTCTTTCATTTGATCATCTAAGTTAAAATGCGCTCCATTAATTTCTAATGCAATCTGTGGAGTAATCCTAATATACCACCCTATAAAATCTGGGTTTGGTTCCTTAGTTAAGTTTCTGGTGGCTAATATATCCCCGTAAACGACGATGAGTTCAGATTCATAGTTTTTAATTTGCTTGGCGCTGGCTGTTAATGGAAACAGTAAAGCTAAAAATACAATGATTTTTAATCCAGACTTCATCTTCTTGTTTTTACTTCTCACTCTTTGGTTTAAATCCATTTAAAACTTTTCTTGTAGCTTGCACCAATGGTTCATGTGTCTTTTTTAAAATCTCCACGCGGTCAAATTGATCGGGATCAGATATTATAGCTTTTCTTAAAGCGTGACCAAAGGCCATTCTTAACTCTGTGCCTATATTGAACTTACATATTTTTGAATTTATTGATAAAAAAGATCGTTGTTTTGCCGGCACTCCGGATCCTCCGTGGATCACTAGTGGTATAGAAGTTACTTGCTCTATTTGCCTGATCTTCTCCACGTCCAGGTTACCCTCTTTGTGTCTTTGTAAATGAACGTTTCCAACGGATATGGCCATTGCGTCGACTTTTGTATCTTTTGCAAATATTTTTGCTTCTGATGGATTCGTGCCGTTTGATTTCTCTCCATCTGAATAACCTACAAAGCCAATTTCACCTTCGCACGAAATATCCGCTTCATGAGCCAACTCAGCGATACGTGCTGTTCGGTCTATATTTTCCTGAAGTGAAAGTCTCGAGCCGTCAAACATTACTGAGGTAAATCCACATTCAATAGCCTCTTTGCACTCCTCCTCTGTATACCCGTGATCTAAATGAGCTACTACAGGCACGCTTGCCTCACTAGCTAAATAATTGAACATCTTTCCTAAGATTGGCAAAGGTGTATGAGATCTGCAAGAAGGGCCCGCTTGAAGAATAATTGCAACATTTTCTTCTTCTGCTGCGCGAACATAGGCTCGCATATCTTCCCATCCAAGTGTTACCAGCCCGGCAACTGCGTATCCTTGTTCCATGGCAGGCTGTAATACGTCGGTTAGTCTAGCAATTGTCATTTAAATTTTGCCACCATATCCATGATGCCTGGTATTGTGGCTAATTGCTCTTCATGCGTTGGCTGAAAATATTGTTTTAATGGCCTTTGGCTTAATCCGCCAAGTATTGTGAAGTAATACATTTCGTAGCCCGGTAGTGCACAGCAGGGGTGGTAACCCTTATCGATTAAGACTGTCGAGCCATCAATTATATGATAAGCTTCACCCGGTTTATTATCCTCGCGTTGCAGCATCTGTAGGCCAGAGCCATAATTTGGCTTAAACCTAAAATTATAGGTTTCGTCATGTCGGGTCTCCTGAGGCAAACGATCAGTATCGTGCTTATGAGATGGGAAGCCAGACCAGCCACCAGAGCCTACTGTATAAAGTTCGCTTACGAGTAGTCTTCCAACTTTATCTCTTTGGTTAGCACCCAAGATATGTTTTATTTTGCGATGGGTTTTTGTTTCGTCCGATCCGTATTGAACTAAATCTATATCTTTGGGTCTTACTGCAAAAGGTTCTAACACTTTTTCATATTTCGCCCCAGCAATAAAAATCTCGGCTGTATCAGTAATACACTCAAAGCAAACTTTTGTATCTGTGGGGACATAGACACCTTCTGGTTCTCCACCCCAAACGTCGATAGATCTATTTCCCACTGACTTGAAATGTTGACCATCAACATCAACATTGATGGTGCCAGTAGCTGGTACTATGCAAGTTTCATACTTGTTTAATCTGTATTTAAAATTTTCACCTTTCGTTAATTTTACGATGTTGAAGTAATTTAGTGGCACGAGATCATGGTCCACATTCACTATAGGGATGTTTTTGTTATTGTATGGGGCAATATGCATAGGTTAGCTTTCTTTTTATGTTGCTTTGGACGAGTGGGTTTTTAAGAATGCCCCCAATTCATCTACCGTTGGCATTGCTCCAGCACAACCAGGTCGGGATACTACAATCGCAGCACAGGCTGAGGCCCTAAGAACAGAATCTTTGAGGTTGAAGCCATCTGCTATTGAAGCGAGCAATCCTGCCATAAAACTGTCACCCGCACCAACTGGCTTAATCGCCGAAGTGGGGTAAATACCAGTTTTAATTTCCTTTTCCTCCGTCAATGAAATAGCACCTTTCTCACCCATTTTATAAATTACTGTTTTTCCCAAAGAAGCTAACTCTTTCGCTTTATCGAGGCCTTTGCCATAGTCTCCGGCCATAAAGCCAAACTCTTCATCGTTTCCAACAATAAGATCGCTACTCATTCCGGCCTTCGATAATACGTCAGAAGCAATTTCAGCTGATGGCCAACTGTAAGGTCGATAATCAATATCAAATATCACGGGCATACCGGCTTGGCGTGCATTTTCGATGGCATGAAATGTTGAAGCCCGAGAAGGTTCTGAAGCAAACACAGTCCCCGCGGTTATTATCGCACTATAGTTACTGTAATCAACTAAGTCTACATCCGCTATTTGTACTTGAAAATCTGCTGCATTATTACGGTATATAACGTTCTGAAAATTCTCTAAGGTACTTTCATAAATAGCAAGAGAAGTGCGGCATTCTCCAGAAACCGCCTTTACATATTTTGTTTCCACTCCGTAGTCTCTCAATCGGTTAAGTGCAAACCGTCCAATTGCATCATCGGAAACTGAAGTAATTAAGCTCGCTTGTGAGCCAAGCTTTACCAATCCTGCACATATATTTGCGGAAGATCCACCCAAGTCGGACCTAAAAATTTGAGAGTTTTCACTTTTTACGCCTACTTCATCACAAAATAGATCAATACCTGCTCTTCCAAATACTGCGAATTTCTTGCCTTTTATAGCCTCAAATAAATCGTTCATTACCTTAAAATTTCTTTCATTATTTCGTGTGTAAAATACAAAATCTTTTATGTTGCCGTCTTTCCAAACTGGTGATACGCGTTCCTGCAAAGCTTATATTTTGGTTTGGCAGAGGTTCTAGCTAAAAATGCGTGAGATTGGAATAGGCATTGTCGGGGGCGGCTATATGGGAAAAGCCCACTCAGTTGCGATGTCTTCGGTTGGAGCTATTTTTGATACCTACTTACGGCCAAGACTTCAAATGATTTGCGCTCGGACTAATACGACTGCTGAGAAATATCGAAAGGCATATGGTTTCAAAACAGCAACCTCTGATTGGAATGTTTTAGTGAAAGACCCTGCTGTGGAAGCAATCGTTATTGCGACACCACAAACCGAACATCGTGAAATTGCTTTAGCAGCCTTTGCAGAGGGTAAGCCAGTATTCTGCGAAAAACCTTTGGGATCTTCTTTGGAAGATGCTCGAATAATGACTGACGCCGCAGATGCAAGTGGACTGCCAAATATGGTAGGTTTTAATTACATTCGGACGCCGGCAAGCCAGTTTGTACGAAGGTATTTGGCTAATGGTGAACTTGGAAGGGTGACTTGGTTTCGTGGCGAGCATACAGAAGATTTTCTTTCTGACCCACAAACACCCGCATCATGGCGATGCACTAGTATGTCAAATGGTACGCTGGGTGATCTGGCTCCACATATGATAAATGCAGCTTTGGCACTGATGGGACCGATCAGATCGTTAATGTGTGAGTACGAAACAGTACATGAAAAGCGTCCGGGTGGAGATGTCATTAACGATGATCATGCTCAAATTATGTGTCGATTTGATAGCGGGGCTATGGGGCACATGTATTTTAGTCGAGTAGCGACTGGTCGCAAAATGGGATATGCTTACGAAATCCATGGAACTAAAGGATCTGTTCGTTTCGATCAAGAGGATCAAAATTCAGTATGGTTATATCGATCAGAAGGACCAGAAGCTGAGAGAGGTTTCAAACAGATTTTAACTGGACCTGCGCACCCTGACTACGAACCTTTTTGCCAAGGCCCAGGTCATGGGACTGGATATCAGGACCAGATAATAATTGAAGCTCGTGATTTTCTTCTCGCAATTGAAAAAAATAAATCGTATTGGCCATCTTTTCAAGACGGTTTGCAGGTTGCTAAGGTGGTAGATGCTGCTCTTCATTCTGGAGAAAAAAGATCCTGGGTTAATTTGGCTTAAAATCAATTGAGAACTTTTAAAAACGAAATTAAACCTCCAAGAAAGACTAAGTATGACAAAATTAAAATGGGGAATGATAGGCGGCGGAGAAGGAAGCCAAATCGGTCCAGCACATAGGCTGGGAGCAGTAGCGGACGGTCGTTTTGAGTTGGTGGCCGGCGCCTTGGATCACAGGCCGGCAAAAGGTAAGGCATTTGCTGAAAGCTTAGGTATTGATAGTTCTAGAGCCTACGGTAGCTGGTCAGAAATGCTTGATGGCGAGAAAAATAGAGATGATGCAATTAACCTTGTAACTGTTGCGACCCCAAATGCCACCCATTTTGAAATAACGAAATCTTTTTTAGAGGCTGGCTTCAATGTTTTGTGCGAGAAGCCGATGACTATGACAGTTGAAGAAGGCGAGGAAATTTACAAAATCGCTCAAAAAAGTGGTAAGGTCTTCTCAGTTAACTATTGCTATTCTGCTTATCCAATGGTGAGGCAGGCTCGTGCAATGGTGCGAAGCGGTGATATTGGTAAATTAAGGCTAATAATTACAAATTTTAGTCATGGGCACCATGCAGATGCAGAGGATGCAGAAAATCCACGAGTGCGATGGCGTTACGATCCGCAGATGGCTGGCGTTTCTGGTCAGTTTGCTGACTGTGGTATTCATGCAATGCATATGGCTAGTTTTATCTCTGATGATACCGTGGATAGTTTGAGCGCAGATTTTGCGTCAACTATTTCTACAAGAATTTTAGAAGACGATGCTTTTGTTAATTTTCGCCTCAGTAAAGGGACCGTTGGGCGTTTATGGACTTCATCTGTGGCAATTGGCAGGCAGCACGGCTTTGATATACAAATTTTTGGTGAAACGGGTGGATTACGTTGGGCCTCTGAGCAACCAAATCAGTTAATCTATACTCCATTGTCAGGTCGAACCCAGATAATTGAAAAGGGTGAGGCTGATTTGTATGAAGATGCTAAACGTTTAACTAGGGTTGCAATAGCTCATCCCGAAGGTTTTCCACTCGCCGTTGCTAACATGTATATGGATTTAGCTGATGCGATAAGCGGAAGTGATAGAGATGGTTTGCCAACTGCTCAAGACGGTCTTCGATCGATGGCGGCAGTGTATGCGGCTGTGAAGTCCGCAAAGCAAAATGGTTCATGGGTTGATGCTAGGCCTCCAATTTTTAGTGACGAAAATAAACTTTAGAACTGGAGAAAGATAATGTTAACTGTTGGACTTATTGGGGCAGGACGCATTGGGCGAGTACATGCTAGTACGATTGTGCAAGATGAAGGGTCACAGTTAGTAGCAGTTGCAGATAGTGTTGATGAAAACGCCAAAAATTTGGCAGAAACATATGGAGTTAATCCAACATCAGTAGATGCGATTTTTGAGGATAATTCAATCGAGGCAGTTTTAATTGCCAGTTCAACGGATACACACTCTGATTTTATAGAAAAAGCCTCTATAGCTGGAAAGGCAATCCTTTGCGAGAAACCAGTTGATTTGAGTTTAGCTCGCGCAAAACGGTGCCTCGAAAATACAAAATCAAATGAACATTCAATTATGATGGGTTTTAACCGCAGATTTGACCCAAATTTTGTTGCTTTGAAAAACGCACTTGATGGAGGTGAAATTGGGACAGCAGAGCTGCTATCAATTACTTCTTTTGACCCTGCTCCGCCACCTATTGACTACGTAAAAGTTTCTGGCGGTATTTTTAAAGACATGATGATCCATGATTTTGATATGGTAAATTTTTTGTATGGAGAGTTGCCAAAATCCATCTTTGTTTCTGCAAGCGCAATTATTGATAAAAAAATTGGGGCGGTAGGAGATTATGATACTGCTGTGGCAACTTTGAAATATAGGGACGGCAGGTTGGCGGTGATTAAAAATTCGCGCCGAGCAACTTATGGATATGATCAAAGGACTGAAATCTTGGGTTCCAAAGGGTTGTTACAGGTTCAGAATATGGTTGAAAATTGTATGGTAAAGTCAACTGAAATGGGCGTTGAAAGCTCAAAACCGGAGTACTTTTTTTTAGAGAGATATAAGTCTGCTTATCAAAATGAATGGGCAGCATTTGTTACAGCATTAAAAACGAAAACCCCCATGCCAGTTTCATTATCCGATGGGATTGCTGCTTTAGCGATTGCAGAAGCAGCGGCTGCATCAGCCGAGAAGGGTTCCGAGGTAGAGATAGCAAACTTTCTATGAGTAAAGAAACATACATAATTAATAGAAGCCAGAATTACAGACACATCGATAGTGGTATAATATTGCGGTCAATTAATAAGAAAGATTTCAAAAATGAGTGTTAAAATTGGTATATCGCCGATTGCTTGGCAAAACGATGACCTTCCCGAATTAACGAAAGACTATACGATGGAGCAGGCCTTACAAGAGGCTAGAGAAATCGGCTATACTGGTGTTGAGAGAGGTCAGCGTATGCCTCATGATACAGAGGGGCTTAAAACCTATCTTGAGAGCGCAAAGATTGAACTTTGTGGTGGTTGGTGCTCAGGAAATAGTCTTGTAAATAATTTTTCTGAGGAGTGTAAGGCAATTAGTCAGCAAGTTGATCAATTCGTAGAATTGTCCAGTCCATGCATCGTATACGCTGAATGTTCAAATACAGTTCAGGGCGAAATAGAAACGCCTGTTAATAGCCGCCCTAAATTAACGCGTGATGAAATTTCCTCCTATGCTTTGAAAATTAGTGAGGTAGCAAAGTGGTGCGCTGATAAGGGAATGCCGATGGCATATCATCATCATATGGGATCAATAATTGAGACTGAGGATGATGTGAACTGGCTAATGGATGCATCCAGCAGGGATTTAAATTTATGTTTTGACACTGGTCACCTACTTTTTGGTGGAGGTGATGTAATGGCAACATTAGATAGATGGGGTGATCGCATCCATCATGTTCATTATAAAGACATTCGGCCAAGTATTGTTGGAGATGTTAGAAAAAATAATAAAAGCTTCCTGAATGCTGTAATTGCCGGTGCTTTTACAGTCCCTGGTGACGGTTGCATTGATTTTCAAGCTGTATCAAATTCATTGGCGGCAATGTCTTATTCGGGCTGGATTGTCGTTGAGGCCGAACAAGATCCTGCAAAGGCGCCGCCTTATGATTATTCCAAAATGGGATACGATCATATTTTGAAAGTGTGCAAAAAAGCTGATCTTTCAATCAATTAATTTTATTTGCCAATTCAAGCTAAAGGAATTCGTCAAATGGATAGTTTACATCTTAAGCCGACGACTAATAACGGTTTGGTCCACAATATAACTCCAGAAAATGCCGGTTGGAGATATGTGGGTTTCGATTTGCACAGGTTATCTGCCGGACAATCTGCAAATGGTGCCACGGGAGACCGTGAAGTGATTATTGTTATCGTAGAGGGCAAGGCGCATATTAAAAGCAGTGAAAACGATTGGGGTGTTCTTGGCGATCGTATGTCTGTGTTTGAGAAAACCCCACCCCATTCCCTGTATCTCCCTAATGATCACGAATGGGAAGTGGAGGCATCCACAGAATGCACTGTGGCCGTATGTTCCGCTCCCGGTAGGAGGAATTATGAGCCTTGTTTGGTGGGGCCGGATAAAATTAATCTCACCAAAAGAGGGCAGGGTGTTAATACACGGTATATTAACAACATAGCAATGGAAGATTTAGATATTTGTGACAGTTTGCTAGTAACCGAAGTCTTTACACCTGCTGGGAACTGGTCGTCTTACCCGAGTCATAGGCACGATGAAGATGATTTTCCTAGGATTACATATTTAGAAGAAACTTATTATCACCGTTTGAACCCTGAAAATGGATTTGGTTTTCAGCGTGTGTATACTGACGATAGATCTTTAGACATAGCTATTCCAGTAGAGGATGGCGATGTTGTTCTTGTCCCGAAAGGTCATCACCCTTGTGGAGCACCTTATGGCTTTGAAATGTATTATTTGAATGTTATGGCGGGTCCCCTCAGGAAGTGGCGGTTTTTGCCAGCTCCTGAGGTTGAATGGATCCTTGAGAGGGATGGTTAATGCCAGGGTCTGCAATTTATCCAAGTCTAAAAGATAAAATAATTTTTATCACTGGGGGAGCATCGGGTATTGGTGCGTCAATCGTTCGCGCATTTGATCGTCAGGGCGCAGTTGTTGGAATATTAGACATTGATAGTGCATCAGCCAACAAGCTTATAACCGATCTAGATGGGCCCCATCAATTTGTACAATGTGATTTACGCAATATTGATGAGTTGACTTCAGCCATTTCGAACCTTGAAAGAAAAATAGGAAAAGCGCAGGTTTTAGTAAATAATGCTGCACGGGATGATCGCCATGATTGGCGCGATATAGATGCAAATTACTGGAATGAGCGAATGGATATTAATTTGCGACATATGTTTTTTGCCATTCAGCAGATTGCGCCTTGGATGATAGATGAAAGATGTGGATCCATTGTAAACATAGGTTCAAATTCGTGGTGGGAATGTGGCGCAGGTTTTCCTGCTTATGCTACCGCTAAGTCCGCGGTTCATGGATTAACACGAACGATGGCAAGGGAACTAGGGGCGTATAATATTCGTGTTAATACTGTTGTCCCTGGTTGGATTATGACAAAAAGGCAAAAAGATTTATGGGTGACACCCGAGGCCTTGCAAAAGCAACTTGATAGGCAGTGTATTCCTACACCAATAGAGCCTGAGTATGTGGCAAATATGGTTGCCTTCCTTTCAAGCGAAGATGCCAAAATGTGTACAGCGGGAAATTTCATGGTAGAAGGCGGGTCCATTTAATTGACTTAAAAGCTTTTCAATTACTGACTTATTTAAACATAATGCTACCTAAAAAAGTTGGCAGAAATGGGCATCTGGGAGTTGTCAGTATTTTGAGGCTGCTAAAAATATTTGAGGTAAACTCTAATGAATAAGACTATTAATGAACTGATAAATACACAAAAAAGTGATCTGAACATACTCGGTGCACCAAATCGTAAATGGTCTACGTTTGGCAATCTCAAAACACTTTCCTCGTACGTCAATTCGCAGCTAAGGTCTTATGGTATAGCAGTTGAAGATAGGGTGGCCATTATACTACCAAACGGTCCTGAGATGGCGAGTGCCTTTTTAACAATGGCGCAAAGCTGCACGACTGCACCATTAAACCCTAATTATAGGGAAGAAGAATATTTATATTATTTGAAAGACTTAAAGGCGAAAGCTCTTGTAGTATTAAAAGATTACAACGGTCCAGCGCTTGCGGCAGCAATTCAGTTGAATATTTTAGTAATTAGAATGAGTGTTAATTCAAAGCATTCTGCCGGAGAATTTGAGCTCCACTGTGATTTTAATAATCCTGTCACATCGCAGCAAGTACCTACTCCAACAAATGTAGCTTTAATTCTGCACACTTCAGGTACCACATCTCGGCCAAAAATCGTACCAATTCTTCACTCAAATATAGTTTCGTCGGCAGAAAATATAAAAAGATCTCTCAGGTTGACGGAGGAAGATCTGTGCATGAATATAATGCCTCTATTTCACATACACGGTTTGATTGCGGCTGTATCTGCATCCATAGCAGCCGGTGGATCGGTGTGGTGCACTCCCGGTTTTGATGCATTAAAGTTTTTCCGATGGTTGGATGATGCTTCACCTTCATGGTTTACAGCAGTACCGACAATGCATCAGACAATTTTAGCAAGAGCTCAGCGAAATAGAGATATAATCGATCGAAATAAATTGAGGTTTCTCCGATCTTCTTCTGCCTCACTGCCATCGCAGGTGATGAAAGAATTAGAACGGGTATTTGGAGCACCGATAATAGAGGGATATGGAATGACAGAGGCAACGCACCAAATGGCTTCAAATCCGCTTCCTCCCCTTGAGCAAAAACCAGGTTCTGTAGGGCTTGAAGCTGGGCCTAAAATCCGAATTGCTCACGAAACTGAAAATCATCTAATTGATGGTACCGGTGAAGTAGTTATCTGTGGTCCGAATGTGACGCCTGGTTATGAAAATAATCTGGAGGCAAACAAGAATAGCTTTTTTACTTTTGAGGGTGAGCGCTGGTTTCGTACTGGAGATCAGGGTGCTTTTGACGCAGATGGGTACCTAAGTTTAACAGGAAGGCTAAAAGAAATTATAAATCGGGGCGGTGAAAAGATAAGTCCCCTTGAGGTAGACGAGGTTCTGATGGATCACCCAAGCATAGTACAAGTAGTCACATTTGCAGTGCCTCATGAGAAACTTGGAGAAGATGTGGCAGCAGCTGTAGTCCTAGAAGATGGCTCAAAGGTCACGGAGAGTGACCTGAAGGCTTTTGCTTCAGATCGAATGGTAGATTTCAAAGTACCAAAAAAGATTGTTATTCTCTCAGAAATACCAAAAGGTGCGACTGGTAAACTCCAGAGGATCGGATTGGCTGAGACGCTTGGTTTGACTTAAAAGGGGACCATAGGTTGAAAATTTGTATATTTGGTGCTGGTGCTATAGGGGGGTTTGTTGGCGCAAAGCTTGCTGAAGCGGGAGCTGAGGTAAGTATGGTTGCCAGAGGTCCGCATTTGTCGGAAATGAAAAGAAATGGGCTAACCTTATTAGAAGAGGGCCTAAATCCTAGAAGAATAAAAATCAAAGTTGCCCAAGATCCTTCAGAATTGGGTGCTCAGGATTTTGTTTTTGTCACTTTGAAAGCCCATTCAGTGCCATCTGTTGCTGAGAGTATGGCGCCATTATTCCGCGAGGATACTACAATTGTAAGCGGGGTAAATGGTGTTCCGTGGTGGTATTTTTACAAAGTTGGCGGTGAATTTGAGGGGACAAGGCTTTCTTCAGTGGACCCTGATAATAAACAATGGAACTTTTTTGGTCCAGAACGTGTGTTAGGGTGTGTGGTTTATCCCGCTGCAGAAGTTACTGAACCTGGAGTAATTAGGCATATTGAGGGTTATAAATTTTCGCTGGGAGAACCTGGTGGAGAGAAATCCCAACGTGCTTTGCAGTTCTCAGAGGCATTAAGATCTGCGGGTCTAAAAGCTCCCGTAAGGAAAAAAATTCGTGATGAAATTTGGGTTAAACTTTGGGGTAATTTATCATTTAATCCAATTTCAGCTTTAACACACGCAACCCTAAATATTTTATGTGAAGACCGGGATACACGACAAGTTCTTCGCGCAATGATGCTTGAAGCCAAAGCGATCGGTGAAAAATTAGGGGTAAATTTCCCAATTGACGTGGATCAAAGAATAAATGGAGGAGCCGCAGTTGGCTCTCATAAAACATCAATGCTACAAGATTTGGAGTTGGCTCGTCCTTTAGAGATCGATGCGATATTAGGCTCAGTCCAAGAGTTGGGTAAAATTACAAAAACGACGACGCCAACCATAGATACTGTATTAGCAATTATTAAATTACGAGCTAGGACGGCAGGTCTTTATCCAGGTTGATGTGATTGAACTAATTTGCGCTGTAGAAAAAGAAATTTAAGTTACAGAAACTGTTTCTCTCCATAGAAAATCAAGTGAATCAATTTCATCAGTATTAAAACTGTCACTTTTCTCCCAGTATTTACCGTCTTCTACAAAATAACCTAATGTAGCCTCCTTTTGTTTGGCCTGGTTAAATTTATTTTCATTTACTTTAAATGGTTTAGGAGCAGGTGAATTTACAGATTTTCGCCTTGGTGCAATTAGTTTGCTATCAGCCTTTGATAAATTGGTTATTTGACAGCCCTGCCTTAGGGCAATCGAGTAGACCCTTGCTGACTTTGCTTCAAGTGAGCGAAGTGAAATATCTTCCCTTAAAGGGTCGGCTGTACCAGTGCCATAAAAATGGGTTGAACCGGTTTTAGGATAAACCATATCGCAACCTAAAATATCTATCGAACTAGGTGAATAGTAGCCAAGTGCCCAGTAAAGTGCGGTGAATGCCATCGTTCCACCGGCGTAAACGAAACCACCATACTGATTTTGAATATCTACAAACTGTTTTTCATCAACTTTTTTTTGTGATGATTTTAAGACCTGGGGTTTGTTTTGATTTGGAAAATCATGAGGGAATATGTGATCTGTCCACCCTTCAATAACCTTCCAAGCGTTATTAATAACAACTATTTTATCATAGCCTGAGAGGTCTTGTTCTAATATATCAATTACATTTGGGCCAGAGCCCAAAATGAGAATTTTATTCACAAATATTGCCACCATTAGGATATGAAAAATAGGTAGATTTGTAGTTCATTTTATCTGTTAACTACGCAGTTATTGTACCAGATATTTGCTCAAAATGCTGTGACATATATATGCGAAGCCATGGAGTGAATTCATCTGGGTTTGTTTCAACCTTGTTGGCCAGTTCAATTTGGTCTAACCATTTAATTTCCATAACTTCTTCTGGATTTGGGGTAACTTTTGGAGGGGTTGAACAGGTTGCTGTGAATATTTCAACAATTTCGTGTTCTATAAGTCCTTGACCGACATCAGCGCGATATTTAATTTTCCCTCTCTTTTTTAGTTCCAACCCAGTTAAGTGCAATTCCTCGAATAGCCGCCGGTTTGCACAGTCAATATCTGTTTCATTCCAATAGGGATGAGTGCAACATGTGTTTGCCCATAAACCTGGGGTATGATATTTGCCCAAGGCTCGTCGCTGAAGTAATATTTTGTTATCGTGAAATAAAAAAACAGATATAGCTTTGTGCCTTAAGCCAAGTTTATGGGCTTCAAGTTTCTCTACCGGTTGAAGTGTTCCATCTACCCACGCTGGTATCATAATATTCATGTGAACTCCTTCGATACTATTCCAGTAAGATGAGCGAGGTTTTTGAACATAATTTTTAAATGCGCTAATGGTCGTGCGCTCACCAGTTTTTTATTCATGTACGCCTCGAATGTGAGGGTCTGTACATCTACATCGTGGCAAAGCGAGACAAACCGCTCTCGCCTATTGTCCGATTTATAGTAAGCATTTTGCATCGCACCTAAGACATTAAAAACAGTTCCATGCTCTTTAAGAAAGCGTTGCCTTGCTAATTTCAAAGTCTTTGGAGATCGTGATACTAAAGTTTCTACAATTGTTTCTGCTGCAATCTGTCCGGCAGCCATCGCATAATAAATACCTTCTCCAGAACTTGGCGCTACAACACCTGCCGCATCTCCAGCTACAAGCACATCTTTTCCATTATCCCATCGTTTCAATGGTTTTAGTGGTATCGGGGCTCCCTCTTTTCTAATTGTTTTACATTTATCTAAGCCTGCTCGGCTTCGTAGTTCTGATGTTGCCGTTTTTAGGTCAAAGCCATGGTGCCCGGTACCCATCCCAACAGATGCACTTTTGCCATGGGGGAATACCCAGCCATAAAAATCTGGTGATATTATTCCGTCATATATCACATCGCAACGTTCAGGGTCATACTTTCCGGTTGCCTCTGGAGCCTCTATAATTTCATGATATGCAATGACATATGGTATTTTATCACTGTCAGGAATTTCTGCTTTTGCTACGTTCGAACGAGCTCCGTCGGCTCCTATAATATATCTTGTTTTAAGCTGTTCAACGGTCCTATTTTCGTGATTTCGAAAGTGAATTGTAGTTCCTGAATTGTCTCGAGTTATTTTTTCAAATGTTCCTGTAAATCTTGTAGCACCTTTTTTTGCTGCGCGTTCTCTCAAAAACTCGTCAAACTCTTCTCGGTCGACCATTCCAACATACCCGTTTTCAATTGGTATATCTACAGAACGGTTGGTTGGAGAAACCATTCTAGCTGTGGTAACCTTTGCCTTTAATAGCTCATCGGGAATTTCAAAGTCTATGATTGCCCGCGGAGGTATAGCGCCACCACAGGGCTTTATTCTGCCCGCTCGGTCCAATAATGCTGTTCTGTGTCCTAGGCTGGCCAAATAGCTTGCTGCCGTTGACCCACATGGTCCTCCACCAATAACTACTACATCAAACATATTACTCTCCCACCATTTGGGTTGCCCCACTAAATGCGTTGGTTATACTTCTGGTTGCTATGGTTGCTGCCAACGCGAATAAAGCTGCCTCGAAAATGAATACCGCTCCATATGCATCTGCTTGACTGAAATTTATTAGACGCAGCAGGTCAACAAGAACAGTGCCTAGCAGGCCGCCGAAACCAGCAGCAATAGCTTGGGCTGCTCCCCATAATCCCATCCGTGTACCCTCTCTTTTATCATTGTTTTGGCTAGCTAACGACATCATCGAGCCGATCGCAGCTACCGCAAACATCCCGTTGAAAAATCCAAGTCCAAATACCAATGGAACAAGTGGAGAAATTTCAGGGGATTGACCCGCTAACGCTATAAGAATTAAGCTGATGCAAGATCCCATACATCCTGCCCAAACCCAATTTTTTAAAGCGCCAAACTTAAAGCCAGTACAGGCTATTCCAACTGCTAGCATTCCCAGAAATACACCGCCGTTTTGCATTCCAGAAAGTGACGTTGATTGACCAGGTGTAAAAGAAAACACAAGTCCTGAATAGGGTTCAAGTATAAGTTCCTGCATGAAATATGCGGTCATTGATAAAAATACAAAGATGGTGAAACGTTTTGTTTGGCTATTAGACCAAATTATTTTCAAGCCCAAAATAAATGATTGAGATTGATTGGTATTCTTCTTTACGCGTTCAAGCCCTCTTTCTATATTTAAAGTTACCACCCCTGTAAGTAAAATTGTCAGCATTGTGAGACCAAAGACAATTTTTATCATTCTTTGCACTGAATAAGGGTCAAGCAACTTTCCAACAATAGTGGCGGTTAGAGCAATTCCAAAAATCATCATTAGCCAAGTAATTGTTGCAGCGGCAGCGCGTCTGCGCTGTGCAGTATGAGTTGCTAAGAGAGCAAGTAATGAGGTGCCTGAGGCACCAACTCCCAGACCAATTAAAATATATGCTAGGATGGAGAGTAAAGTAGCAGCGGTGGTGTTAAGTGAATATAGAGGAATGCAAAGTGCTGCCAAGTTTGCGCCAAGAGCTAGTATTATCATACCTAAAATAATCCATTTAGTTCGATTTCCTTGAACATCTGAGATAAATCCCCATCTGGGTCTAGAAATTTGAACTAAGTAATGAATTGCTACCAAAGCGCCAGGAATTGTGGCTGCTAATGAAAGTTCGACTACCATCAATCTATTGAGAGTTGATGTCATTAGAACGACTACTGCGCCTAAGCACATTTGCACCAAACCCAATCGAATAATTGAAAGCCATGAAAGTGTCATCTTACAAAGCCCCAAAATTTCTCAGGCCAAAAGCACAAACCATCATGCCGAGCACAAACATTAATACTCCGGTTGCATTATACCACGGTGCAAGTTTGAGAGGGTCTTTCAATAATCTACGCATTGCTACGAATTGACCCGCGACTAAGCAGCTTACAACAATCGCGTATTCAATCGCGCCCCAACTGGCCATCAACATTACAACTATTAATTGGGGAGTGGTCATTACCCAACAGGCAATTTTAGCTGCTTTGTCTGGCCCAAATTTAACGGGTAAAGAATTAATTCCCGTTTGTTTGTCACCTTCAAGAGCTTTGAAATCGTTTAGGGTCATAATGCCGTGAGCTCCCACAGCATAAAGTGAAGCAATCACTACTATATTAAAATTTGGAAAAGTTTGGCTCATGACAGCAGCACCGGTAAACCAAGGCAATCCTTCATAGCAAAGTGCTACAATGCCTGGACCCCACCAGCCGGATCTTTTTAATCTGATCGGTTCGCAAGAATAAGCCCAGGCTGCAGCTACGCCCAATAAAGTGGCGCAAAATCCCCAGATACCAAGTTGCCATCCAATAACCAACGCTAGCAGGCTCATGGTTATTGCTATCCAAAGGCCCCATAAACCCGGAATACGGCCTGATGGGATTGGTCTGTCCGGTTGGTTTATCGCATCTACATGCCTATCGCACCAATCGTTTGCTGCCTGACTCATTCCACAGACAACTGGTCCGGCCAAAGCAATGCCCAAAATAATTAACGCTAAATTAGGCAGAATACCCATACCTGAAGATATTACTCCACAAGCATATGCCCACATAGGTGGAAACCAAGTAATTGGCTTTATAAGCTCAAGCACCGCTAACGGGTTAGAAATAGATTGGTTTTGTTTAATATAATTGACACTCATGTGTCATATATTATTGACAATTAATTTTGTTTCAAGAAAAACCTGCTTAAATATCGTTACCAATTCAATTTGTTATGGGTCAAAATTGAAGGCTTAGCTTTCTTCAGTATCTACCAAACCGTACTTGTGTAGTTTTACATAAAGGCTTTGCCTTGAGAGGCCAAGCATTTCAGCTGCCGCTGCTTTGTTGTTATTTGTGGTTTCAATGGCAGTCTGAATACAGATTTTTTCAATCACATCGGTTGTCTCGGCTACTATTTCTTTTAGTGATGCACTGCCAACTAACTCTGCAACAGATGGATTATTATCATTTGAAGCTAACGCAGGTCTGGTTGGCACTGGTTGCTCAGTGCGAGAAATTTCTCTTATAACAAAAGAAATTTGTTTCAATGTGCTGTTAGCTATTTTCGTCATTGAAACTTCAACGGCTGTTTTTATTCCAAAATCATTTTTTAGATCAGTAGAATATATACGCATCGGACCAGCTCTTTGGACATTTTCAAGCATAACTGCGAGGTCAATTTGTCCTTTTGAAAGGAAATCTCCTAAACTTCGTCCTACAATCTCTGATCCTTGAGCTGTGTTTATAAGTTCTAAAAAACTTTCATTCACATAGGTTATAACCCCATTGGGGTTTGTAAATACTATTCCGTCTGTTCCGTTTTTGTATAAAGCAATAAGATTTTGGGAAAGAGGATCATTAGGGCTCAATTGGCTAGATTGAAGGTTCAGCCTTACAAGAAGGACTTTTTGTCCTGATGCTCTGTATATAACAGGGTATAAACTTGCTTCAGTACTTTGGCCATTATGACTGACGGTAATTGTTAATGTCGTCTTATTTATGGCTGCCATTGCCATTTTGTCAGTAAGTTCCTTTTTATCTTTTAAAGCCACGAATCTTGCAAACGGTTGGGTTAATAATGTATCTGTATCTTCTCCAAGCAGTGTACATGCGGCTGGGTTCGCTTGTCTTATATTCCCGCTGTTTGCGTCTAGAACAAAAATAGGTTCACTTGCAGTTGAAAATATTGACCTGTAATGAGCGTCGTACTCTTTACGCTCTTCATGACTTTTCTCAACTGCAATTTGTGCTTGTACGAGTTGTTGCTGCGTTTCAGATATGGTCCTCAGATCTCTACCCAACAGCAAAATATTATGATTTTGACCTACCAAATGGGCATTATAGCGAACGGGAAACTGCCATTTTGCATTATCTTGGTGGTTTAGCTCAATCGAGTGTAGTATGGTTTTTCCGGAATTGAGCTGTTCTAAAGCCCTTTCAAATTTTGGCACACTCTCAATCGTTAGGAATTTAGTAATATTTTTCCCTTCCCAGTGGGATAGATCACCATAATACTGTTCGCTTTGATTAACGAGTACTGATTTAATTGAGCCCTGTAGATCTATCATCACGGCAATATCTGATGATGTCGCTAGGATGTTTCCTAAAAACTCTGGCTCAATCATTGGTATTGAGCCAAAATCCCAAAAGGTACTTGCGCTAGTCTTCATTTGCTAGCCCCATTTTTTATATAAATCGCAGGTTCATTTGCCTTATAGTTCTCTATTTTTGAGATAACAACATCGATATTGTTAGAAAATCCATCTGCATCTACTTTATCCTTAATTTCTGGTTCAAGATCTAGAATTTTGCCTCCCAGAAAGATGAGGGGTTTTTGTGCTACCTCTTGTTTAATCAAATTGATGCTTTTGGTAATGTAGTCGATTGAGTGGTGGCCGGAGCAAGAAAATAGAACAGCTGAGAATTCATGGTCTTTACACAGCGTTATAAGTTCTTTTGAATTTGCGGAGTGAAGAAATTTAACAGAATGCCCTCGTCTTCTTAGCTTATCAGCAAGGATTGACGGTCCAAGTGTATGTTGCTCATCTTTACAAACTATGAGCAAAAGTCCATGTGCAGATTCAATTTCGGACTCGCTGTTCTGATAATTAATCACATTATTTAAAATCATTTGCAGCCGTGAAGTCGCTAAGGTCACTTGGCCAAAACCTTTCAAATCATCCACCCAGTCATCACCCAATTCTTCCGCAGCCATAGGTATGCAATAATCAATAACAATTTCAGCTGGAATTAGTTTTTGATCTAATGCGTCAAGAGCCAAATCAAGATCAAAATTTCCCGATACGCAGTAGCGTGTTAGCCATTTGGCTGTTTCAGTAATCTTCTTTTGTTCACTGGGTTGTAATTTCTGCCGAACACCGGACAAAGCTCTCTTTGCCAAATCGTCGATTTGCAGTTTCAAATCGCTCTTTGAAGTCGACGATATTTCTCTGTCCGACATTGAAGCGCTTTCGGTGTGCGTTTCCCGAGGGGCTAACTTCTCGTTATCCGCACTAAATTGTCCCACGCCGAGTGTTACAGAATGCGCGCGATCTGTCAAATTTATCCGACTAAACTTCTTGGCCAGATTAAAAAAATGTCTTGTCATGTTTGCTTGCTCCGAACGCGAGATACGTGTTGTTCGTACATTAGCTGTAAATACCTTTATACACTCTTTAACCAAAAAGTGTAACTTTTAATTGACATTCGGTATTACCGAGCAATATCCTTGCTTTAAAACGGCCTTGGGGGGACACCCATGCAGAAACAAAATTGTGGGACGAGGCAGCCGCCTCAACTCTACACGTCTGAGCAAAAAAAGCGACGTGATGAAAGCATCTGGACCCTTATTCAGGGTGTACTTGCGCCAACTCAATTTATTGCTTTTGCAATTTCAACAGTCCTTGTGATTTGGTATCTGTGGACCGGTGACGGATATGGATTAGCTACAATTTCAGTGCTCGTTAAGACCGCGCTTTTACTTACAATAATGGTCACTGGAGCTATATGGGAAAAGGTTGTTTTTGGTCAGTATCTGCTTGCACCAGCATTTTTCTGGGAAGATATTGTAAGCTTTTTCGTTATATTCTTGCACTTGGCATACGTTGCTTTTCTTTGGGCAAACTACCTTACAGAACAATCGCTTATGATACTAGCATTGGTGGCTTACTTTGCCTACGTCGTGAATGCTGGTCAATTTCTTTTGAAATTCAAAGCTGCAAAAATTCAATCAAATCTGGGGGATAGCTATGCCTAAAGATGCACCACAACTTGGGTGTGCTCAGGCACCTATTCTCAAAGAGCGGGGTCAGCATGAGGTGTTTTGTGGCTTAACGTCAATCGTCTGGCTTCATAGAAAAATGCAGGATGCTTTTTTTTTGGTAGTCGGTTCACGTACTTGTGCACACTTGCTTCAAAGTGCAGCTGGTGTAATGATTTTTGCAGAGCCAAGGTTCGCAACAGCAATTCTTGAAGAGACAGATTTAGCGGGGATGGCCGATGTCCACGAAGAGCTTGATCGTAATGTAAGTCAATTACTGTCAAGGCGACCTGACATAAAAAGACTTTTCCTAGTGGGTTCATGTCCATCTGAAGTGATAAAGTTGGATTTGGCTACTGTGGCTGAAAAATTGTCAGAAAAATATTTTCCTAATGTAAATGTTATTAATTTTTCGGGTTCAGGTATTGAGACTACTTTTACCCAGGGCGAAGACGCTTGTTTGGAGGCGGTGATTCGCTCGCTGCCTTCGAGCGAAAAGACACAACTGGCAGTTCTGGGAGCACTTCCTGACATTGTACAGGATCAAATGATGCGTCTTTTGGAGCAGCTTGGATTGAAAAATGTTTTTGTGCTGCCTCAGGTAAAATTTGATGATGACGTTTCTATAGGGAAAAATACTCAATTTATTTGTGTGCAGCCGTTCTTGGGTGCCAGCTATGAAGAAATGGTTCGTAGAGGTGCAAAACCAATAAGTGCAAATTTTCCATTTGGGGCTGAAGGCACCACAAAGTGGCTATGGGCAATCTCAGAGAGGTTTGGTATTTCAAAAGCTAAGTTCGATACGGTGGTGGCCGCTCCAAAATTGAGAGCGGAACAAGCGGTAGCAGCGGTCGCTGATGGACTTAGGGGAAAATCAGTCTTCTTTTTCCCTGACAGTCAGCTTGAAATTCCATTGGCGCGTTTTTTATCTGCTGAATGTGGAATGGAGTTAACAGAAGTTGGCAGTCCTTTTATACACAAATCTCTAGTTCATGCAGACTTAGAGGACTTACCAGCGCCAACTCAAATTTCAGAGGGGCAGGATGTTGATAAACAGTTAGATAGGGTCTTCGATTATAATCCTGACCTTACGGTTTGTGGCTTAGGGTTGGCAAACCCGTTGGAGTCAAAAGGATTGTCAACGAAATGGGCTATAGAACTAGTATTCAGTCCAATTCATTTTTATGAACAGGCTGCCGATCTGGCTAGTCTGTTTGCACGCCCCTTAAAACGAGCAGAATTGCTCAAGGTGGGCCCTTAAATGAAGCTATCTGTTTGGACATATGAAGGCCCTCCGCATGTAGGAGCCATAAGAGTGGCTACAGGCATGGAAAAGGTACATCTTGTTTTGCATGCACCGCAGGGCGACACCTATGCCGATTTATTATTTACAATGATTGAAAGAAGAAATCACAGACCACCAGTAACTTATACTACTTTCCAGGCGCGTGATTTGGGGTCTGATACTGCAACTTTATTCAAGTCTGCTTGTGAAGATGCTTACAACCGATTTAAGCCAGACCTAATGCTAGTAGGGGCTTCTTGTACGGCAGAGTTAATTCAAGATGATCCTGGAGGATTAGCTGAAGCGCTAGGTCTACCAATTCCAGTCGTTGCGTTAGAATTGCCTAGCTATCAGAGAAAAGAAAACTTTGGTGCTGACGAGACATTTTTCCAAATTGTTAAAAAATTAGCGGTTCCTCAGCCCAGGACTAAAAATATAAGTTGTAACTTAATAGGACCTACTGCCCTTGGGTTTAGGCATAGAGATGACGTCGAAGAAATTGAAAAAGTTCTCCAAAATTTGGGAATTGAGGTGAATGTAGTAGCCCCAATGGGCTCAAATCCTGGAGATATCAGAAATTTAGGGGCTGCTCATTTTAATGTTTTGATGTATCCAGAAACGGGAGAAAGTGCATGTAGGTTTCTGGAAAAGAACTTAGATCAACCATATACAAAAACTGTTCCTATAGGCGTTGGCGCTCTTTCTCAATTTGTCAGTGAAATAGAAGAGGTAACGGGCCTCACGGATTTGCAAAATAAAGTTGGATCAAGATTGCCTTGGTACTCTGCCTCAGTCGATAGTACATATTTAACTGGTAAAAGAGTATTCATTTTTGGTGATGGTTCACATGTTATTGCAGCTGCGAAGATAGCAGCGGATGAAATCGGATTTGAAGTTGCTGGCTTAGGCTGTTTTAATCGAGAGATGGCTCGCCCTGTGAGAGCCGCCGCGAAATCTTTGGCCCTCGAAGCACTTATTACCGACGATTACCTTGAGGTGGAGGCAAAAATTTCCGAGCTGGCGCCTGAGCTTATTCTTGGAACACAGATGGAAAGGCATATTGGTAAACGACTGGGTATTCCATGTGCAGTCATTTCCGCGCCAGTCCACGTCCAAGATTTTCCTGCTCGCTATTCTCCTCAGATGGGGCCAGAGGGTGCAAATGTAATTTTTGATACATGGGTGCATCCATTAGTAATGGGACTCGAAGAGCATTTACTAACAATGTTTAGGGAAGACTTTGAGTTTTCGGATGCAAACGGGCCAAGCCATCACGCTGCTCATCAGCCAAAAACCATTGAAAAAGAAACTATAGTTGAAGAGGCTTCGTCTCAAACTGGATCCTCCCATGTGATTTGGATGAGCGATGCTGAAAAAGAGTTGCGGAAAATCCCCTTCTTTGTTCGTGGAAAAGCTAAGCGAAATACTGAAAGATATGCCGTTGACAAAGGTGTTTTAGAAATTTCAATCGATACACTATACGAGGCTAAGGCTCATTATGCTAGATAATCGCCTCGATAAAATATCATACCGTATTTCAATAATTACATTGGATTCGCATAATGCAATGCCCTGTAAGCGCGCTTGGTCTAATCTGTTGGAAGAATTTGATGGCTTAGAAGTTTCAATTTTTGCAGCCGCTGAATGGGGCGAAAATCCCAGTGCCCTGGCTCAAACCAAAGCCGCAATTGATAAATCAGATATAATAGTTGTAAATCTTCTTTTTCTGGAAGACCATATCAAGCCAATTTTACCCTTGTTAAAGGCTAGAAGAGAAAAGTGTGATGCGATGATTGGTGTAGTTTGTGACGCTGATTTAGTAAAACTGACTCGAATGGGCTCATTGGATATGCAGGCCCCAGAAAGCGGTGCGGTAGCACTATTAAAAAAATTAAGAGGTTCTTCGAAACCATCTTCTGAAACCGGTGAGAAAAAAATGCGTATGTTACGCCGGTTGCCAAAAATTTTAAAGTTTATACCCGGTAAAGCCCAAGATTTACGCGCTTGGTTTTTGGTAATGCAGTACTGGTTAGGAGGTACAGACGAAAACATCGAGGAAATGCTCAGATTCTTAATTTCGCGATATTCACATATTGATAGTTGGCGGGGTGTGAAAGCTGAGCCGCCACGAGAATATCCCAATGTTGGTGTATACCATCCAAATTTGAAGGGTCGTATTTCAGAAGATCTGACTGATATTCCAGAAGTCAAAAAGCCAATTGCAACAATTGGTTTATTATTGATGCGTTCTTATGTTTTAAGCGGAGATACTGCACATTATGATAAGGTTATAGAAGGTTTTGAGGCTTTAAACGTCAAAATTATACCAGCTTTTGCTGGTGGCTTGGATGGCAGGCCAGCCATAGAGAAATATTTTATTGGCGCAGACGGGCCGTTAATTGATGTTCTGGTTTCCCTTACTGGTTTCTCGCTCGTTGGAGGTCCAGCATATAATGATACAAATGCCGCAGTAAAAACTCTCTCAAACTTGAATGTCCCGTATATCTCGGCGCATCCCCTTGAGTTCCAAACCTTGCCTCAATGGGAAGTTTCGTCAACTGGGTTGGGGCCAATAGAAACAACTATGCTTGTTGCTCTTCCAGAACTTGATGGAGCAACC
This sequence comes from Candidatus Salinivivens marinus, assembly GCF_965655845.1. Lineage (NCBI taxonomy): Bacteria > Pseudomonadati > Pseudomonadota > Alphaproteobacteria > Rhodobacterales > Paracoccaceae > Candidatus Salinivivens > Candidatus Salinivivens marinus. The sequence goes on along the minus strand of NZ_CBFHHX010000001.1, from coordinate 321,951 downwards.
GTGCCGACTGTGTACGCTGGCAGGCAGGGAGATGCTGATACGACGAAGGCAATGTTGCCATATAATGAAAGGGTCAATGCATTAATTTCCCGCGCAGTAAAAATTGCAGAATTAAGGCGCTTGGAGGTTTCGAGGAGGAAAATTGCTATTATTCTATTCGGCTTCCCACCTAATGCCGGAGCTGTTGGTACAGCTGCCTATTTAGAAGTTTTTCAATCTCTTTTTAATACTTTGACGGCAATGAAGGATGCTGGTTATGAAATAGAACTGCCAAAATCATGTGCTGAGCTAAGGGCTGAGGTAATAGGAGGAAATGCCAAAGTATATGGTCAAGAAGCAAATGTAGAAGGCCAGGTTAGTGCAGATTGGATAGTAAAAAATACGCCTTGGCTTTCTGAAGTAGAGGAGCAATGGGGTCCTGCTCCTGGAAGGATACAATCTGATGGAAAATCTGTCTTTATACTAGGTAAGACATTTGGGAACGTATTTGTTGGTGTTCAGCCTACCTTCGGTTATGAGGGAGATCCCATGCGACTTTTGTTTGAAAAAGGCTTTGCTCCGACGCATGCTTTTTCAGCTTTTTATCAGTGGTTAAAACTAAATTTTGACGCTAATGCTGTCTTGCATTTTGGTATGCATGGCGCCCTAGAGTTCATGCCTGGAAAACAAACTGGCTTGAGCGGGAAAGACTGGCCAGATAGATTAATTGGTAATTTACCCAATATCTATTTGTATGCGTGTAACAATCCGTCTGAGGCAAGTCTGGCCAAACGGCGGAGTAATGCAACAATAATTAGTCATTTAACACCGCCGTTGACCTGTGGTGGGTTATACAAGGGTCTTCTAGAATTAAAAGAAAGTTTGGTTCGTTGGCGTGAGATGGACAGTGAAAACCCGCTTCGCAAAGAGCTTGAGCTTTTAATTGCTGAGCAAGCCGAGGCTGTAGATCTTAAAGATCAAAATATTGAGGAATTGTGGGTTAAACTTTTAGAAACTGAGGATGCATTAATACCTGAAGGTTTGCACGTAGTAGGTAAGCCGTTGAGTGATGATCAAGTTGAAAACTATCTAAATGCTTCCGGATGTACATCATCCGACAGTAAAGAACGCTTAGTTGAAAATTTAAGGCTAAATAGTGAAATTCCTGCCATTCTAAATGCTTTGGGTGCTAATTATATAGCACCTGTGCCAGGTGGTGACCTTGTAAGATCTGCCGAAATTGTTCCAACGGGCAGAAACATCCATGCTTTTGATCCGTTTCGGATGCCAACAACATTTGCCTGTAAGCAAGGATTTGAGCAGGCCCAAATGCTTCTCGACAAATATGACGGCATCCCTAAAAGTTTAGCCCTGGTTTTATGGGGATCAGACAATATTAAATCGGATGGAACCCAAATTGCTCAGGCTCTTGCTCTTATAGGTGCAAAACCACGTTTTGATAGTTTTGGAAGGTTGTGCGGCGCTGATTTAATTGAATTGTCCGAGTTAGGTCGGCCGCGAATTGATGTTGTTATGACCTTATCTGGGATTTTTCGTGATTTACTCCCGTTGCAAACACGGATGTTGGCTGAAGCCGCCTTTAAAGCGGCATCTGCTAATGAAGATCCAAGTGTTAACTATATAAGGGCAAATGCACTGGAGTATGTGAAAAATACCGGTGTAGATTTGGAAACAGCTGCGTTGCGAGTTTTTTCGAATGCGGAGGGCGCTTACGGATCGAACGTAAACCAGTTAGTAGATAGTTCATCGTTTGATGACGAAGATGAATTGGCTGACGCATATGAAGCGAGAAAAGGTTTTGCTTATGGGATGTCGGGCAAGCCACAAAAAAATCAAAAATTGCTTCAATCAGCGCTATCTAACGTCGAAATTGCTTATCAGAACCTAGAAAGCGTCGAATTAGGTATCACTAGCGTGGATCATTATTTTGATACTCTTGGGGGTATTTCTAGAGCGGTAAAGAGGGCGCGCGGTGGCGAACAGATTGAAGTCTATATTTCAGATCATACCAAGGGATCAGGTAAAATCCGCACATTATCTGATCAAGTAGCGCTTGAAACTCGCTCGCGTTCCCTTAATCCAAAATTTTATGAAGCTTTACTTGAACATGGTGCGGAGGGTGTGCGTCAACTTGAGGCGCACGTAACGAATACAATGGGGTGGTCGGCCACCACGGGTAAAGTGGAGCCATGGGTGTATCAAAGAATAAGTGAAACTTTTGTTCTTGATGAAGAGATGCGTAATCGTCTTGCAGACTTAAATCCTACTGCAAGTTCTAGAATGGCAAATAGACTTTTGGAGGCAAACGAGCGCTCCTACTGGAGCCCAGATGCCGAAACAATCGAAGCATTACAAAATGCGGCGGAGTCGCTCGAAGATAGAATGGAAGGCATTGCTGCACAATGACTGAAACGAAGTATAAAATGAAAGGCATCGATAATGAGCCCATTAGATAAAGAAGCTCCTCAATTGCGCGGGATGGATGGTGAAGGTTCCGTACAGGTACATCAAGATACTGGCGTAAGCATTGATGGAGTAAAGGTTTTTTCAGTTTATGGAAAGGGTGGCATTGGAAAGTCCACGACTAGTTCGAACTTGTCAGCGGCTTTCTCAAAACTGGGTAGAAGAGTTCTGCAAATTGGGTGTGATCCTAAACATGATAGTACGTTTACTCTAACAGGCTCGTTAGTCCCCACCGTTATTGATATCCTGAAGGAAGTTGATTTTCATCCAGAGGAGTTACGGCCAGAAGATTTTGTTTTTGAAGGATTTAATGGAGTAAAATGTGTGGAGGCTGGCGGACCGCCGGCTGGAACGGGCTGTGGTGGCTATGTGGTTGGCCAAACTGTTAAACTTCTTAAGCAACATCATTTGTTGGATGATACTGATGTAGTGATTTTTGACGTTCTGGGAGACGTAGTATGTGGTGGATTTGCTGCTCCATTACAGCATGCAGATAGAGCTTTAATTGTCACAGCTAACGACTTTGACAGTATTTATGCTATGAATCGCATTATTGCTGCGGTGCAGGCCAAGTCTAACAATTACAAGGTCCGGCTTGCAGGCTGTATTGCTAATAGATCTCGAGAAACAAATGAGATTGATCGGTATTGTGAAACGGTGGGGTTTAGCCGCATTGCTCATATGCCAGATGCAGATGTTATCCGGCGCTCTCGTCTGAAAAAGAAAACTTTATTCGAAATGGATGCGGATGATGAGGTTGTTGCTGTACAGGCAGAATACATAAAATTGGCAGAGACATTATGGAATGGAACTGAGCCACTAGCGCCTGCGCCTATGGAAGATAGGGATATTTTTGAATTATTGGGATTTGATTAATGAATTATGATCAAACACTTTCACGTGTAGAGACGTATTTTGATAAAACGGCCCTAAAGACTTGGGAGCGCTTGACTTCCACGGCGCCGGTTTCTCGTATACGCCAATCTGTTCGTGATGGCCGCAATCAAATGCGAACAAAGCTAATTTCACAGCTTCCAAAGGATTTATCTGGAGCGAGAGTTCTGGATGCGGGATGTGGTACCGGTCAGCTTAGTGAAGAACTTGCTTTGCGTGGGTGCCAAGTAGTAGCGGCTGATATAAGTCCGTCGCTCTTAAATGTAGCGAGATCCAGAATTCCGGATCATCTTCATCAAAACATAGAGTTTATAGCAGGAGATATGGTCAGTAGTGAGCTCGGTAAGTTTGATTATGTGATCGCTATGGATAGTTTGATTTACTACAGAAGGAATGATCTTCGGGCGCTATTACTTGAGTTATCATCAAGAGTATCGGAGTCTGTTTATTTTACATTAGCACCAAAAACCATGCTCTTAATGCTTATGTGGTACATTGGGAAACTAGCTCCAAAAGGTGACCGCTCGCCAGTTATGGTGCCGCACTCCCTAAAGTCGATTGAAAGAGAATTTAACGGGAAATTGGAATTGAGTGATCTCGGGATCATTAACTGTGGCTTCTATATATCACACGCAATTGGGTGTCGAAAATGAAAAATCGGTCACCTCGTCTTTTACCAAATATTACGCGGTGGATGCTGCCATTTGCGGATGCAGCGAGTTCAGATTTTCCGCTTGGTCAATTGTTGAGGTTATCTCTATTCCAAATATCTGTCGGTATGGCAAGCGTCATGCTCTTGGGTACATTAAACCGTGTAATGATTGTCGAGCTTAGTGTACCTGCTCTCATCGTTGCTAGCATGATAGCCTTGCCTGTGCTTATCGCGCCTTTTAGGGCTCTTTTAGGTTTTAGATCAGATAATTATCGATCTGCAATCGGATGGAAGCGTGTGCCATATCTGTGGTTTGGCTCACTATGGCAAATGGGTGGATTAGCTATAATGCCATTTTCCCTTATGGTTTTATCTGGTGATCAAACCTTGGGTCCAAGCTGGGCAGGTGAAGTTTTAGCCGCGCTTGCATTTATTATGACAGGGATCGGTTTGCACATGACTCAAACGGCAGGTTTGGCTTTAGCGAGTGATCGAGCCAGTGATGAAAATCGCCCGCGGGTAGTAGCATTACTATACGTGATGTTTCTTGTTGGTATGGGTATATCCGCACTGATTATTGGTTGGTTGCTTCGAGATTTCACCAGTTTATTATTGATACGGGTTGTTCAAGGTGCTGCAATAGTAGGGCTTCTGCTTAATCTTATCGCACTTTGGAAGCAGGAAAGTATTAAACCAATGAGCAAAGAGGACCGCTCACTGCCAAAACCAGTTTTTAGAGAAGCTTTTTCAGATCTTATCAAAAGTGGCCAAACTGCTAGACTCATTTCTGTTGTATTTTTGGGGACAATCGCGTTCAATATGCAAGATGTTTTGCTGGAGCCATTTGGAGGCGAGGTTTTAGGTCTTAGCGTAGGTAAAACTACTTGGCTTACTGCATCTTGGGCCTTAGGCGCGTTGCTTGGTTTGGCATATGCAGCTCATCGTTTAGATCGAAATGGAGATTCAACAAGACTGATGCGAGGAGGCTTATTAGTCGGTCTAATCGCGTTCCCAACAGTAATCTTTTCTGCACCATTGGGATCAGCGGTATTATTTTTTATTGGTGCTTTATTAATCGGTTTTGGAGCTGGATTATTTTCCGTTGCTACTTTGATTTTAGCGATGACAATTCCAATATCTGGTATTGCTGGTCGCGGATTAGCAATAGGTGCTTGGGGTGCAGCTCAGGCTACAGCCGCCGGTATATCAATTGCATTAGGAGGTTTCTTACGAGACCTAATTAATTACCACGCAATGCGTGGTGCATGGGGAGAGGCGCTCGCCACGCCTGCTACGGGATATTCATTTGTTTATCATAGCGAGATTGCTTTGCTCATTGTCACATTATTGGTTCTGTTTCCATTAATCAGGCAAGGGCAGGGTATTGCCTCAAAAACTGATCAGGGGTCCGCCGGTATTCGGCTTGCGGATTTCCCGATGTGATCAAAGTGACCCTAGAAAGGAAACTATAATGACTACTACATTTTTTGCAAATTTTGATCTAGCGAGTGCCGCTATTTGGCTGTTCTGGATATTTTTCGCTCTTTTGATCATCTACATCCAGCGGGAGAACATGCGGGAAGGTTATCCCATGGAAAATGACGATGGAACTGCTGCGCCTAATCAGGGCATGTATCCTGTGCCAGATCCAAAGACATTCAAATTGCCTCATGGGCGTGGCGAGGTAAGTGTGCCAAATGCGAATGGAGAAAATCGTAAGGTTGCGCTTCAGCAAACTAGTCAGGCTAATGGTTACCCGCTTGAACCGACTGGTGATCCGATGAAAGATGGAGTGGGTCCAGCTTCTTGGGTTGCGAGAAGGGACGTTCCGGAGTTAGATGCTCATGGTCATCCTAAAATAATTCCAATGTCTGCCAATGGCCAATTTTCCGTTTCGAGTGGTCGTGATCCTAGAGATCTACCTGTCGAGGCTGGTGACGGCGCAATAATTGGGAAAATTTCCGATATGTGGGTGGATGAGCCTGAACAACTCGTTCGATATCTAGAAATTGAATTATCGCCATCTCATGGGGACGGTACTCGCCTTGTTCCAATGACCTTGGCTAGAATTCATTCTGACCGTGTGACGATAAAGTCTATTTTTGGATCACATTTTAGCGACGTTCCAAAACACAAATCACCTAATCAAGTGACTCTTTTGGAGGAAGAGAAAATTTCGGCGTATTACGCTGGAGGTAATCTCTATGCATCCTCTGAGCGCTTGGAACCGCAACTATAAGAAGACTGATGGGAGGGTCAAAATGTCTGAAGATGATTTTGCAGTAGAACCAATTGAGGGATTGCCAGAACTTCTACCAAAAGGAGAAGTAATATTATGGCAAGGTCGGCCAAATTGGTGGCGTTTAACTGTTGAATCACTTAACCTGTGGTGGGTCATCGGATATTTTGGCCTTTTGGCAGCTTGGAGGTTCCTTACGGTAATTGATTATATGCCCTTAGGAACTTCACTCTCTTTAAGTATACCATTTCTGTTTGTCGGCGGTTTTGTTGGGCTATTACTCTGTATAGTTGGATATATTCAAGCAAGGGCGACTTTATATACAATAACAAATAGAAGAGTAGCTATGAGAATTGGTGCTGCTCTTACGGTTACATTGAACTTACCCTTCACACAAATTGATAACGCCGCAGTGGCCAAAAAGAGCGGTGGTTTTGGCAATATAGCTTTAGAAACCGCGGGTCGTGCAAAGTTTTCTTACTTTGTACTGTGGCCTCATGCTAGAGCATGGTATTTTCGTAAACCACAGCCTACCTTCAGATGCATACCTGATATTGAAGAGGTTTCTTCAATTCTTGGTCAAGCCGCAAAGTCGAGAATAATTGAAAAGGAAAACCAAACCCAGCCTAATGCTCCAGGGGTGGGTATGGTCGTGAATTAGGTGAAGAAATGAACAATATAGCCATGCAAAACCGACAGTCAGAAAAAATCCCTAAGGCAATGCTTCGATTGATGTTTGCCTTGGTAGTTTTTGTTCTAATTGCAGTCAGTGTTGCGAGAGTAAGTGGACTGTCTCTTGTTGGCACACCTCCCCAGTCAGAAGTTGTGGCCAAAGCTTCTTTATACCTCTTTAGCGAGAAAAGTGGCGCTGTGAGGGTTCTAAATTCGCAAGGTGTCCTGCTTGCAAATTTAAGTGGTGAGGAAGGTGGCTTTGTAGCCGGTGTAGCCCGCGCTGTTGACTATGAACGTAAGAAACAAGGCGTGGAGTTGAATGCGCCAATAGAAGTAATCTGGAGAGAAAATGGACGAATTTCTGTCTATGATCCATCGACCGCGTGGCAAGCGGATTTGATGGGATTTGGCGCGGATAATTCTCGCGCTTTTGCCATGCTTTTAGCCAAAGCAAAGAAAGGGGAATAAAGTGGGAATATTTACTAGAGAAAGAGAAAAAGTACCTTGTACGGTAGAAATCAGTCACAAGTTTGAAAGTCTACATGCCCATGTGCGATTTAATAATGGAGCAGTGGTGCACCCAGGAGATGAAGTGCTGGTTGAGGGGCCAGAAATAATGGCGCCTTTTGGTGAAGTTGTTACAGAAGATCGCAGTGCGATAATTTTAAGGGCGAGTGTCATTGAACGACTTTGGACCCGAGCCACTGGAGACCTTGAAGTGATGGAGCTATGCGAATTTTCTTTTTCTGAGGAGGCAACATTATGAATAAGCACAGTGCAGACGCCACGACCGCTGAGGAAGCTTTAGCCATTCAAGAAAATTTGGATAGCAATATGGCTACTGAAGTGGCAATGAAAAATACCTTGCTAACTCCTCGATTTTACACAACAGACTTTGATGAACTCGATGCAGTAGATGTAAGCCACATAAAATCCGAGTGGGATCCATTGATAGAAAGGATGCTCAGTGATCCAAATAAGGGCCACTTTAAGAAAAATGATGATTGGGATCAGGTAGACTGGGATAATATGGAGCCGCAATTAAAAAAAGAATTTATAGATTTTTTAATTAGTTCCTGCACTGCTGAATTCTCTGGTTGTGTTCTGTACAAAGAAATGAAGCGACGTGGATCTAACAAAGAAATTACTCAATTATTTCAGTTAATGGCCAGAGACGAGGCTCGGCATGCCGGTTTCATCAATGATGCTCTTAGAGAAGCTGGTGTTGCTGTTAATCTGGGTTTCTTAACGCAAAAAAAGAAATATACCTATTTTAGGCCCAAGTTCATTTATTATGCGACTTACTTGTCGGAAAAAATTGGATATGCTCGCTATATTACAATTTTTAGGCATCTTCAGGAAAATCCTCAGCACAGGTTCCATCCAATTTTCAAGTGGTTCGAGGAATGGTGCAATGACGAATTTTCACATGGAGAGGCATTCGCATTGCTAATGAAGGCTGATCCGAAACTTACAAGAGGGATAAATGTTTGGTGGATAAAGTTTTTTCTTACCGCAGTTTACGCGACTATGTATATACGAGATCATCAGCGACCAGCTTTCCATGCGGCATTGGGCGTAGATCCCGATTGGTATGCTCATGAAGTATTCACAAAAACTTCCAAGCTTAGCAAACAGATTTTTCCTATTACTCTGGATATTGATCATCCACGTTGGAAAAAAGGTCTGTTAAACATACAAAAGGCAAATCAAGATCTTGCAGATGCGAAGGCTAAGGGCAGGAAGTTAGCGCAACTAACTTCCAGTATCCGAGCTGGTTTGGCATTTGTAATGTTATTCACCGTGCCAAGTAAAAAACACTCTGTTCCCTCGGTCACACGGTTGGAGCCTGCTTACTGATGTCAAATCCTATTGTTATAGCATGCCTTGTGGCAGTATTTAGCTGGTGGTTCTTCACTGGCATTATTTTGCTTCTTGTCCGCTATTCAGACGGTTCCAGTTATCGGTCTAGAAGACTTTATGCTATATGTTCATTACCCTTTCTTGTAGCTGGGTTTATATTGATGCAATACTCGTCACAGTTTGTTTCAGTATTGGCAGTGTACCTGTCTTTTCTTGGTGCTATGCTTGTTTGGGGTTGGCTCGAATATGTTTTTTTGATTGGAGTAATAACTGGGCCAAATACATCAAATTGTCCCTCGAATGTAACAAATGCTGAACGGTTTATCAGAGCTTGGGGGACACTAGCTTATCACGAGATAGCACTCCTTATCGCTCTTGGCTCAATTTTCTATCTATGCTGGTCCGCTGAGAATATGTTTGGTGTTTGGACATTTGTAATATTATATTTTGCTAGAATATGCGCCAAGTTGAATTTGTTTTTTGGTGTCCCGAGAATAAATGTAGAATTTGTACCGGCGACGCTATCTCATCTCAAAAGTCATTTTAGAATATCAGCTTTAAACTGGTTTTTCCCTCTATCAGTTACAATTCTGACCTTCGCATTAGGTTGCTGGATTGAACGTTTGTTATCAGTGAATTTGCTTAATGATATCACAGGCTTTACTTTGCTATCGTCTCTAACGGCTATGGCACTTTTAGAACATTGGGTAATGGTTTTACCCATCCCAGATGCCAAGCTCTGGCGTTGGATGTTACCTCAAGAAAAACAAAAAGAAGACCACTTTCGTCGAAAGGATTACCATGGACTATGATGCAATTTTTGCCACCCAGCTCAATCAATTAAAAGAGGAAGGCAATTACAGAATTTTCGCAGAACTTGAGCGTCAGTCAGGAGCCTTTCCCAAGGCTAAAAGTTATGATGACAATGCGCCAGACGAAGTTACAGTGTGGTGTTCTAACGATTATCTTGGAATGGGACAAAACCCAATTGTACAAAATGCAATGAAAGATGTTATCGATTCATGTGGGTGCGGTGCGGGTGGCACCAGAAATATTTCTGGTACTAATCACCATCATTTACTTTTAGAGAAGGAACTTGCAGATCTTCATAACAAAGAGGCTGCGCTTCTATTTACTTCTGGATATGTGTCTAATTGGGCTGCATTGAGTACTTTGGGGTCTCGTTTGCCGAAGGCTGTTATACTATCTGATGCATCGAACCATGCTAGTATGATTGAGGGCATAAGGCACTCAAGAGCTGAGAAAGTTATTTGGAGACATAATGACCCCGAAGATCTGGATCGAAAACTGGCCGCTATAGACCATGACCGTCCGAAGATCGTAGCGTTTGAGTCGGTTTACTCCATGGATGGAGATATTTGTCCGATGCAAGAAATTGTGGAAGTTTCAGAAAAGCACGGGGCAATGACATATCTGGATGAAGTGCATGCGGTCGGTTTGTATGGGCCCAGGGGTGGAGGAGTTTCTGAACAACTTGGGCTGTCAGATAGAATAACATTAATTGAAGGCACACTGGGAAAGGCTTTCGGTGTATTAGGTGGTTATATTACAGGATCCAGTCACTTGTGTGATTTCATTCGTTCGTTTGCCAGTGGATTTATTTTTACTACAGCGCTTCCACCAGCCATTGCTGCTGGTGCGCGCGCCTCAGTAGCTCATTTAAAGGTTTCTGAAATGGAAAGATTACGGCAGCGAGAGCAGGTTGCAAAATTAAGGGCAGGGTTAGACAAAGCTGGGATTCCACATCTGGAAAATTCTTCACACATTATTCCCGTCATGATCAAAGACCCAATAAAATGTCGTCAGATATCTGATATTTTGATGCATGAATATGGTATATATGTACAGCCTATAAACTATCCAACTGTCCCCAAAGGAACAGAAAGACTAAGGTTCACACCATCACCACTTCATTCTGATATCGATATAGAAAACTTGATATTTGCACTTAGTACACTTTGGAAGCAATGTGCTGTATCAAGGGCGGTTGCATAATATATCACTTTATGTTGACTTTACACAACAAGTACTAACTCTCTTTTTAGAACTAGTGGAGGATTATATGAATAAAGTTTTGAACATTTGTGCTATCGTAACCATGGTGGCCTCTAGTGCCGTTGCAGCGGGAGATGCTACGAAGGGAAAAAAGGGATTTAATAAGTGTAAATCCTGTCATATGATCGTTGATGATGGTGGAAACACAATTGTAAAGGGCGGTAAGACAGGTCCAAATCTCTACGGTATTTCTGGAAGAACAGCAGGTAGCGTTGATGGCTTCAAATATGGAAAGAGCTTGGCAGCCCTCGGGGAAACAGGATTTGTTTGGTCGGAAGCAGAGTTTGTTACCTATGTAGCAAACCCTAAAAAGTTTCTGGCTGATAAATTAGACGATAAAAAAGCCAAGTCTAAGATGTCCTTTAAGCTGAAGAAAGAAGCTGACGTCCTGAATATTTGGGCATATTTGCTCTCTGTTTCTGAATAATCTGTCCATTTTTGCAAGATAAAATTAGATGGCATTTTTCCCTAATATAGATGAAACAGATCTGGGGCTTTCCTCGTGCAGTAGGTGTCCTAATTCATCAAATTGAGTAAGCGACGAGTTGGGCATCAACTGATCCCAACTTTTAGAGATGTGAGGGGGAACGGTTTTATCCTTCTCTCCAACTAAAAAATGGATAGGTAACATTTCTCCAGGCAGTCGATCCAAAAATTTTCCAAGATCCCAATCCGCCATCAGTTGCAGCGTCCCGTCTACATGGTCGGAATTACTAAAGAGATATTGATAACACTTTATTTGCGGCTCTGGAATGATGGATCCAGTGCTATTAAGTAACTTTCTGACTATTTCTTCATTGTTTGCAAGTAGGTTTAAAAATCTTGCTGGAATAGAAGTAGAAGCAGCGATTTTTGCAAAATAGGGAAAAGCTAAGCCTGCTAGCCCTGAAAATTGGCCAAATGCAGCATTGATAGCTATTGTATTTGGTTTTGTTTTAATTTTTTTTGCTAGTTCGTAGGCTACAGCGGCGCCTGCGGAATGACCCATGATTATGTTGGGATAAAAGTCGATATTTCTCAGTAAAAGAGAAATTTGATCTACAATAATCATTAGTTGCTTTTTTTGCCTTACAAGTGCCCGAGTGAAACCGTGTCCTGGCAAATCCAAACATAATATTTCAAACTCCAAGTTAAGATTTTCAATCAACGGATACCAGCTATGTGAAGATGCGCCGGTTCCGTGAATAAGTAATAACTTTTTACCGTCAGAGCCAAACTTCTGAATGTGCCAATTGTAATTTTCTGACTTAATAAATTCGGAATTCGATCTATTTGGCCACCAGTTTGGTATAATTACGGTCACGCTTTTTCCAACGAGGTTTTGAGCGATTGAGAAAGATCTTTCGCGTTCGCTCTAGGTAGATTTATATACTCCGCTGCCATTTTATGTGCCAAATCGATAAGTTTTGGATTTGATTGTCGACCAACATCAATGAAAACTGCGGAAATTTTTCTGTCACGGGCTATGCTGGCTATCTTTTGAGCATCTTCCATTGCTTTGTCGCGTCCTGGGTTACCGTCCAAATCTATGTTTGCTTTTCCATCGGTTAATACAGCGATTACAGGAGTTTTGCTATTTTGTCGTGAGCGCTCCGCCATTTTAAGAGCCTTTTCCAAACCAGATGCTAACGGAGTACCACCCCCGGCTGCAAAAGAAGACAAGTTCTTTTTTGCCTGAACTAAGGAACGTGTTGGCTCTAGTAGGATCTCTGCGACTTGACCTCTAAACCCTATTAACGCAACAAAATCTCGTTTCGAATATGCATTTGTAAGCATTAGTTCTACGGCACCCTTCGCTTCAGCTAATCGAGCCATTGCTGCTGACCCTGATGCATCCACTACGAAGATAATTACGCGCTCGGATCTATCGTCGAATTGTTGGATTTGTAAATCTCCAGGAAGTATGATTATTCCGTCTCGATCTGGTTGTTGTCCTTTTCTCATTTTTTGCCATGGGGCTGCATTTCGTAGTGTTGATAAAATTTCTATTCTTTCTTGGCCGTTTGGCCTTCCATTAATGGATGGCCTTGGACGTCCTCGCTCTTTGGCTTTTATCTTGTAGCCGAATCCTGTTTTTCTACTCACTGATATCCCTTTACTTGTAACCTTTAGTTGGTTTATCAAATCGTCAGGGAGTTTTGCTTTTACAGCTTCAATAATCATATCTTGCAAAAATCGTGTTTGGTCTTCTTCAGTTAAATCATCACCTTGATCGTTTTCAGATGTTTTGTTTTTCTGAATGTTATCATCTGTTTGATCGGGTTCGGTTCTCTCCATTATGACGGCCCTGTGAGCCAATACCAAAACACTAGCAAGTTCTAGGTCGCCGTTTGAGACCTCTTCACAGCCGTTGATAGAAGATAAAATTTGAGCGGCTTTTTGAGCCATTAATACTGGACGGATGCTATAGATACCAAGTTTTATGGCTGAGAGTACAAGCGCTTTTTGTTGGTGCTTGGTTAGTTTTGCGCGAAAAGTATTACCAGCAGATGTTAACGGTTTTGCAGGTTTAAAGTCACAATATCTCACGTTGATCAAGTCAACCTGGAACGCGAGCCGATCCGAAATTTTAGGTAAAGCATTCGGTTCATCCTGTCGGGATTCATCCAAAATTAAGACTGGGCCAATTTTTTTCTCATCTATCCGTTTGCACATTACGGCTTGATTTTCTAAGGGCAATCGCTCGCCCATTACTTGTATAAACCATCCCGGTTTTTCCAATAACCCAGGCTGCTTAACAAGTTTCCCACTCGACATGGTAGAGATAGCATCTATCCCACCGGTAAGATCCTTTAGTGTGTAAAAAGGTTGAAGGACTGTTGCATTTATTTCCCCTGCCTTAAATAGGCTTCTTATATGGGAAGTATGTGTTTCACTGGCATTTTTAAAAACTATACCTCCAAAATCATGCGGTGCCGACGAACACAAACTTAGAGCTATTTCAGCAAGTTTAGCACTGTCCATGTTAACTTCTGGCATTTTTATCCTATAATTTTTTGAACAGATCTCTCGACCCTTGTTCCTGAGCCTGCGTCATCAAGCGGGTCTCTTCTTAGTCTATGACTTAGCGCCATTGGGGCAATTTGTTTTATATGTCCGAGATCCACACGTTCTTTATCATTAAAAGCCGCTAAAGCTCTTGCCGTTCTAACGAGGGTAAGCTCTCCTCGAAGACCGTCACTACCCAAGTCTATACAAATTTGTGCGCAATGTTCCAGAATTTTGCTGTCCACAGTAATTGAACCTAGGCTTTTTCTGGCTTTTTGGATTTTGTTCCTGAGTTTTCTGTTTTCTTTGTCCCAAGTTGCTGCATAGTCGTCAGGGTTTTTATCGTAGTCATCTCTTCTTTTTATAACTTCAACACGCTCATCGACCGTATCCGGTGTCAAAACCTCAACCGATAACCCAAACCGATCAAGAAGCTGAGGTCTTAGCTCTCCTTCCTCAGGATTTCCTGAGCCGATTAAAATGAACCGAGATGCATGTCGGATTGATAAACCTTCTCGTTCCACAACATTCTCGCCGGATTGTGCTACGTCCAATAATAAATCGACAAGATGGTCTTCTAACAGGTTTACTTCATCAATATAAAGATATCCTCGATTTGCTTTCGCAAGTAGGCCGGTTTGAAACCTCTTTATTCCCTCAACTAAAGCAAATTCTATATCCAGAGCGCCAGTTATACGGTCGGAGCTAATGCCCAGTGGCAAGTCAACTACGGGAGTATTTATTTTTTGTGTTTTTTTTGTCGTTGTATCTACCCAAGAAGGTACGTCTGAATGGCTCTCTGAGTTTATTGGACATCCATTTACTACTTTTATCGGTGGTAACAGATCAGCAAAAGCTCTTATGGCAGTGGATTTTCCAGTGCCTCTGTCTCCAAACACTAGTACGCCGCCAATCTTTGGGTCAATGGCGGTAAGAACCAGCGCTAACTTCATATTATCTTGGCCAACTATTGCCGTAAATGGAAAGGGTGTATTCATCTATATTTTTCCTGATTATTTAGTTTGCCAAGAGCAGGCCAATATCCTTCAATTTTCTTTACGCGAAAACGGGCGTATAGTTCTTCTTTAAACCAATTTCCACTTCTGACTTTATCAATTGCTTCACGATGGGGCCCGCTCACATGAGCAAATTTTTTCATCGAGCCCAAGTTTGGCCAGATTGAAAAAGTTAGTTGCTGGCGTAATGGCACCTCTCCCAACCCAACCTTGAACATAACATCTGTATTATTCCCTATTCGCTGACTAATTGACGGCGATTGCTTCCAAAAATTTATTAGTTTTGTCCAACGAACTGTAGCGCGGGTTAAAATGGCAATTGGCCCCTCTATATCCTTAGAATTAACCAAAAATGGTTCTTTATGAGACCATTTCCCACGAGATGAAACTGCTTCCATGTAAATTGTAGCATGTTCTATGGATTGTGATTTATAGCTTGAAAATACTTTTGAATTATTTGTAAGCTCAAGAGCTTCCTCAGCTGTATCCCACACGCAAAGAATTGCATATACGCCAAAATTGGGGATCGGAGTGAATCCTTGATCCGTTCCTGAACCTAATAGCTTCCAGAAGCGTAAATTATTTAAATTTTTAAGTTTTTGCCTCGCAAGTCCCATCATAGCAAATGCCCAAATTTGGCGCATTACCCCGTCAAAACGATAAAGGCTTATGGTTACCGTCTGTATAATATGCCTCCGATTAACAAAATAGAGCAGGGCTTGCCGGTAGTGAAGCACAAAAGACATCTATTGTAAAATAAAATGGACAGATGTATTGTCAATTTAATATGACACGTTTGGAGCCAAATCTTAAGATACCGCTGGTGTCGCATGCCAAATCGTCCGCCGTTGTAATAGGGGCTGGCCTGGGGGGGTTGTCTGCAGCAATGCGACTGGGTGCTAAAGGCTATTCTGTAACTATAATTGATCGGTTGGATCGCGTTGGTGGCAGGGGTTCATCAGTTACAAAAAATGGATTTAGATTTGATTTAGGTCCGACAATACTTACAGTTCCCCAAGTATTTGAAAAACTTTGGGCGGATTGCGGAAGAGAGTTTACTGCAGATGTTAATTTAGTCCCATTAGATCCTTTTTATGAGATTAGATGGCAGGATGGATCGCGTTTCCAGGTGCGGCAAGATGAAAAAGATATGCTTGCTGAAGTTACTCGTAATTTTCCTCAAGATTTAAAAGGTTACCTTAAATTTCTGGACGATTGTGAAAAGCGATACGTTTTCGGGTTCGAGGGCTTGGGCAGAAAACCCATGAACAGGCTTTGGGATTTAGTGAAGGAACTCCCAGGCTTCGTAAGGTTAAGAGCGGATAGATCTGTATATGCCCACGTATCCGCCCGAGTTAAAGACCCTAAATTCAGGATGGCGTTGTCCTTCCATCCACTATTCATTGGCGGAGACCCAAGAAATGTAACTTCGATGTATATTTTAGTAAGTCATTTGGAGAAGGCTTTTGGTGTTCACTACGTCCAAGGTGGTGTTCAGGCTCTAGCCGATTCTATGGCTAACGTGGTTAAAGAACAGGGGGGTCAGGTATTATTAAATTCAAATGTTGCGAGGATAAGTGTTAATGATCAGAAGTCTGATGGAGTTATATTAGAAAATGGGCTTAAACTAAACGCTGATGTTGTTGTTTCTAATGCGGATCCTGGCTGGACTTATGACAAACTTCTTCCCACTCACAAAAAGAAACGTTGGTCGGGAAACAGATTAAAAAAATCGCGTTGGTCAATGGGGCTTTTTGTTTGGTATTTTGGCACTCGAAATACAAAAGAAAAATGGCAGGACGTTGGGCATCATACAATTATTAATGGACCTCGTTATCGTGGATTATTAAGTGATATTTTTGATAGATGTTATTTAGCTGATGACATGTCAATTTATCTTCACCGCCCCTCAATAACGGATCCCAGTGTTGCGCCTGAGGGCGGCGATTGTTTCTATGCATTGTCTCCAGTCCCGAATCTCAAAACGCTAACTCCAGTCGACTGGTCGAAAGAATTAGAAATCTATAAAAATAAGATGCGCAAAGTGCTAGAAGAGACAATCCCTGGGTTTTCAAGTGAAGTCGTTGCAGAGCACATACTAACTCCTGAGGATTTTGAGAAACGCTACCTTAGTCCGTATGGAGCAGGTTTTTCTCTTGAGCCTCGCATTTTTCAATCGGCCTGGTTCAGGCCACACAATATTAGCGAAGAGATTGAAAACCTCTATCTTGTCGGTGCAGGAACTCACCCGGGCGCAGGCATTCCAAGCGTTGTAACCTCATCCGAAGTTTTAGCGCAGCTTGTCGCAGATCCAGTGTCCGGAGGCTCATAGAATGTCCAATAGCCAAGAAGATTTAGACTATTGCGAAAATGCGATTAAAAATGGCTCTCTCAGTTTTCACGCAGCTTCGCGGTTATTACCGCATGCTGTTCGTAATTCGTGCTTGGCGCTCTATGCTTTCTGTCGTTTAGCTGATGATGAAGTTGATCTAAAGGAGGATAAATCCGCCTCTGTTTATGACTTGGTCGAAAGGTTAGATCAGGTTTATTCTGGCAAGCCTAGAAATCTTCCAATGGATCGAGCTTTTGCACGAATGGTTGAGGAAACGCAGATGCCACGTGCGTTGCCGGAAGCCTTAATTGAAGGTTTGGTTTGGGATGCTATGGAGCGTCGTTATAATACATTCGACGAACTAGTTGCTTATTCGGCTAGGGTGGCTTCGGCAGTTGGCGTGATGATGTGTGTTATTATGCGGCAGCGGGACTCTAATGTTCTGGCACGTGCATGTGATTTAGGTGTTGCGATGCAACTTACCAATATTGCTCGTGATATTGGGGAAGATGCTAGGGAAGGACGTTTATATATCCCTCTAAACTGGATGAAAGAGTTTGGTGTAAACCCAAATTCTTTTTTAAAGGCTCCTGCTCCAACACCCGAAATAAGGGAGTTAGCGCATCGGTTACTATCAAAAGCAGAAATTTTATATCAACGTTCAGAATCTGGAATCGTTTGCCTGCCAAAAGCGGTCAGGCCAGCCATGTTCTCTGCACGTCACATTTACGCAGCAATTGGACAGGAAATTCGAAACAACAAATATGACAGCATCACTCTTCGGGCTAAAACGTCGCGGACAAAAAAGGTGGGATTACTTTTATTATCTTGTGCGCAGGCGGGTGCTAGTTTGATGTTGCCAGGCCCCGCTACTCGTTATGCCCAGCCTCTAGAGCAAACAAAATTTCTTGTTGATGCCGCTGAAGTTAAGAAGCTTGATGGCTCTGATTGGAGTGAACGTTTTATTTCTATACTCGAGCAACTTCGCCAAAGAGACCTTGAGCATTATCGCGCCTAGCCAAGACAGTTTTTTGGGAAGATGAAACAATATGTTCTGGATAGATTTTCTGATTTTTTTATTTGCTTGTATGGCTGCGGGCCTAACAGGATCACTTTTCCCTCCGGGAAAGTGGTACTCAGATTTAAATAAGCCAAGGTGGACGCCACCTAATTGGATTTTTCCTGTTGCTTGGCCAATTCTTTACATACTTATGTCCTATAGTGGGGCAACTTTGGCAAATCTTGAGAATTCAGGCTCTGCATTAGCATTATGGGCGCTCCAAATTGCTATCAATACCTTGTGGACGCCAGTATTTTTTGGATTAAAAAATATAAAAGTCGGTCTAATTATTATACTTTTATTATTAGTTTCTGTGTTGATTTCCACATGCGTCTTCTGGCTATATTCACCATTGGCAGGAGTTCTGTTTTTACCATATTTAGCCTGGGTAGTATTCGCCACGACACTAAATGCTGCTGTATTTAGGCTAAATTAATTCCCTACTTAAATGCCCAACGCCTGCGTCGAGGAACGCGTACAGCGAGCATTGCTAAAATTATAGGACTCCTGAAACGATGAAGATCTAAAGCTTCGAAAACTCCTGTAGTTTTGGCCCCATCTAGAGTTGTTTCAACTGCTGCCCTACTGTAAAATGGTGCATCGAGCATGTTTTTGATCTGCCGAGGTTTAGAAGATTTGTCACACCGAGTACTACGTTTTACAAACCAAAGGCTTCGTTTAAATTTTTTAATAGGAGGTGGATCTGAAATCAACGAGGCTTCGCCATCGCCGTCGAAATTAAATGCGTGGCTTTCTTTTTCTCCATTTGTAAATTCGAGATCGTAAAAGCATTTTGTTCCGCCTGAAACGGGGAACCGACCCCACGTCCAGTAGTTAAAATCTTGCTCAAGTGCGCGAGTTCCAAAATTTGCATCAAAATAGCCATGTCCTGACCATTTCCAGCCTGCCGTATTTAGATCCACCTCAATTTCTGCCGTTGGGGCGAACGGTCTCCAAATATGGGTACCAGTGGATGTCAATGGTAGCTCGACATCAGTGATCGACTTCGGCTTCACAATAATTGTACCCTTAACAGGTGATATTATAGGTAAGCTACTGACTTCATTAACGGATATAATTAAACTTTGTTCTGCCTCATCCCAAATCATTGAGGATGGCCCAACAGTAAGGCTGTGTTTTGATTGCTGCAAAGCTGAACTTCCACGGTCAGTCATAGTAAACCGACCTCCAGGGCCGTAAGTGGCGACATTTATACAAACGTTGTTCTGTGGAACTTTTCTTCCTGACCACTTATACCATGGCGAAAATACTGAACCGATGAACGCTATAATTGAAATAGCTTTTCCACTTAATGGGTCGATTCCGTCAATGTACCACCATGCGTAGCCATTGGAGGGAACGTCGATATTGAAGTTTGGTCCTTTGTCATCTCCTCGACTGCCAGCTGGGCGCAAAGTGTTGCCATTGGAACTCCTGCCCCGGGGTGTACTCCCCCTCCCACCAGAAATAGGTTTTGAAGAGACGTCGCGCATTTCGGGCGCTTCAAAGTTGCCAGCAGGCTGTGAGGGCTCCGACCGTAGAGTGACCCGTCCGATGCTGGAAAAAGTCTCTCGAAGTCCTGAGGTGTTGTTAGGTTCTCTCTTTTCAGTTTTGATTGAAAGTTCAGGCCAAACATTTCCAGCCGCTTGAATGTTATTTCTTTGCATTTTTCATAATCCTCTGGAGTAGACTTTCTCTTTGAGACTGGTGGAGCGTTTAAAATTATCTCAAAGCGCTCTGTAGTGGGGTATGGTGCATTTTTACCACGATCCTGAGCACAAATATAAATGGATGGATCAACCGGCATTTTGCCCTTTTTTATGTCGTAAAACTCTGAATTTGTTACATCAGAAAAAAAGACGTTGTGATGGACTAGATCTGGGCCAGAAACCTTTGCATCAAAGCCCCAAACGTATGCTGATAAGCTTCTTTCGCAATCAGCTTCCTTGGAAGCAGCTTTTTTCACTTTTTGGCCAAGTCTTCCTAATGCTAATGCTCTTGGGTCCCCATTAAAGATAAACTTGTCAGCCTCATGGCTTATATTTAAGTTGTCTGTGACGGAAACTATTCTGTCGTGCTTAATATTTAAATTTTTTACCTCGGTGTTGTAATGAAACGACGCGCCACGATCTGCGGCCAGCCTCTCGAGCACTCGTGCAAGTTTTTTCATTCCGCCTTTAACAGACCAAACCCCACGTGCTTCAGCTTGCCAGATTAATGATAGAAGAGCTGGGGACTCTAACGGTGAGCCTCCAACATAAGTAGCGTATCGACCAAATAGTTGCTGCAGTCGAGTATCTCGAAATTTATAATTAAGTAAGCTACTTAGCGTCCTCAGTGGATGCATTTTAAAGAGAATTTTTGGGTTATTTAGAACGGCACGATTCATGTCTAACATTGATGGGTTTGGATTCTGCATCACTGGGATGTCAAAACATGAAAATAAATCTCTCGTATCGTAAAAGTACTTCTCAAATTCTTTTGCGGAATCGGATCCACTGAAATTGAGTATTGCATCTCGTGATGATTCAAAGTCGTCATAGAGGTCTAAAGTTTCCCCGTCTGGCCACCAGTGTCGGGCTATAATTTTTTGTCTTACCAGCTCAATATGGTCAAAAATATCTTCGCCAACTGACCTAAAAAGGTTTTGAAAAACTGGCAAAAGTGTAAGAACTGTAGGCCCTATATCAATCTCTCCAGTTTGCCCTGTTATTGTTCTGAGCTTGCCGCCTCCGGTTTCTGCTGTTTCAAAAACCTTTACATTATAGCCCATATGAGACAGGCGCAGCGATGCTGCAAGGCCACCAATACCAGCTCCTACAATAATAACTCTTTCTTTATTAGCTATGGGTAACTGATGGAGGGTCATAATTGAATTGTTGACTCGAATAAATAATATGTCCAGTATAATTTACACATATGTAAATAATAATTGTCACTACTGGAGGATTGCTGTGCTGGATAAGAGAATTGAGGCCGCCGTCAGGCGCGGTGTTGGGGTTTTTGATGAAAAACTTTCTATACCGCAGAAACTTGATGGTGCAATTCAATACTCGGTGTTTCCTGGTGGGGCCAGAATACGGCCGACGATATTGCTTTCCGTAGCAGTAGCCTGTGGTGATGACAATCCCAGCTTAGCTGATGCGTCTGCAGCAGCTTTAGAAATGATACATTGCGCAAGTTTAGTTCATGATGATTTGCCTTGCTTTGACAACGCGGAAACTAGGCGTGGGAAGCCCTCTGTTCATAATAAATACGGCGAGTCTACTGCTGTGCTGGTGGGTGATAGTTTGATTGCTAATGCGTTCGGCGTAATAGCAAAAGCGTCAAATAGCGACGCTATAAGGGCAGCAAAACTGATAGAATTGCTATCAAAGTACACTGGATTTCCAAAAGGTATTTGCGCTGGTCAGGCATGGGAGGCTGAAAAGAGTGTAGACTTGTCGGCGTATCATCAGACAAAAACAGGTGCATTATTTATAGCGGCGACCCAGATGGGGGCGGCAAGTGCTGGCCATGATCCTGAGCCTTGGTTCGAGTTAGGAGCTCGCATAGGGGAGGCATTTCAGGTTGCTGATGATTTATTGGATGTTCTTTGCTCTGAAGACGAAACTGGCAAGCCATCTGGCCAAGATGTAACGAACCAACGGCCTAATGCTGTCAGCGAATATGGTATTAATGGTGCTAAGCAGAAACTAAGAGATATACTCGGCGGGGCAATTGCGTCTATTCCTTCCTGCCCCGGTGAGGCAAGGCTTGCAGAGATAGTAAAGTTACAATCGAACCGCCTCTTGCCCAAGGAACATATGAAGCCAGTGGCGTGAGTTTATGGTAGTGGATAGTCCAGAAAGTGGTTTCGTTAAGCATCCAAAGTCCTATTTTTGGATGCGGGCTAAAAATAACTTATTCCAAAGTCGGAAATTTCATAAAATTATTGCTAAGTTACCAATTCTTTCGGGCATAGCAAAGCGTGAAGGTGAAGATATCTTTAAGCTTATGGCCGGCTTTGTTGCGACACAAATCCTTTATGTGTGGGTTCAAACAGGAGCGCTGCAAAAATTAGCGAGCAAACCATATTCTGCTGCGATGTTATCTTCAGTTTGGGGCTTTGACTTAGAGCGTTCAGAAATTTTATGCCGCGCCGGCGAGGCTATTGGGCTGGTAATCGAGAGGAAGGGTTCCTATCGCTTAACGCGAAAGGGGGCGGTACTTATAGGCCTGCCAGGAGTTACCTCGCTGATAGAACATCACAAAATTCTTTACCGAGATTTGCTTAATCCAGTGGATTTCTTCAAAGGGGGTGAGGAAACACAGCTTTCAAAATTTTGGCCTTATGTGTTTGGTGGTGGAATGGACCTTAAGTCCTCTGAGGTGGAGAAGTATAGTGATTTAATGAGTGAATCTCAGCATTTGGTTGCCGCTGATACTTTGGCAGCAGTAAATATACCGTCGGTGTGCCGCTTTTTGGACGTTGGTGGTGGAAAGGGCACCTTTGTCAGCGAGTTAAAAAAAATCTATCCTAAGGTGGATGCTGCTGTTTTTGATTTGCCTGGCTCTCATAAGGAGACCTCAGGGCATCGCTGTATCATTGGATCTTTCAAGGAAGATGAGCTGCCAGCCGGATACGATATAATTTCACTCGTTCGTATACTGTATGATCATCGTGATGAAACAATTAAGGATTTACTGGGTAAAGCCTACAGTGCGCTCGGTAATGGCGGCCGTTTAATAGTTTCGGAGCCAATGCTTGGCGCTGACCGGCCAACGTTGTGGGGCGATGTATATTTCGCGATGTATACACTCGCGATGAGCACAGGCAAAACTCGATCGCCCGACCAAGTGTATCGGTTTATAAAGGATGCCGGCTTTTCTGATGTCAAGATTCACAAATCTGCACGGCCCTTCATTACAACCGTAATAGAGGCTCGGAAAACTTAAATTATAAAAAATGTCAAAACAAATTGACACTTGAAATTGTCAGGTTAAAGTGACACTAGGTTGCGACTCTTTAACGCAGCTCAATGTTAAGGATTAAAGGATGGAGACATCGGCAGTTCTGTTGGAGGGTGCTAAGCAACTTTCAATCCAGTCGGTTGGCTTGAAGGAGCCGGCTGACGGCGATGTTGTTGTTCAAGTAAGTCATTCTGGAATTTCAACCGGTACTGAAAGTTTGTTATGGTCTGGTACCATGCCGCCATTTCCGGGTATGGGCTATCCTTTAGTGCCTGGTTATGAAGCCGTGGGTGAGGTTATTCATGCCGAAAAAGGGGCAGCGCTTTCACCTGGTGATTATGTATTTGTGCCTGGCTCTAATGGATTTACGGACGCATTGGGACTTTTTGGTGGGTCAGCAAGACTTTTGGTAACTCCTTGTGATAGAACAATTAAAATTGACCAAAATTTGGGTGAGCAGGGCGCTCTCTTTGCGTTGGCAGCAACGGCACGCCACGCGATTGCTGGAATGGAAGTTAGGTTACCAGATCTTATTATAGGCCATGGAGTCCTCGGACGGATGTTGGCACGGCTTACGCTTGCTGCAGGTGGCGAGCCTCCCACAGTTTGGGAGATAGACGCAGCTCGCAGAGATGGTGCTGTTGGTTACGAGGTTGTGCATCCGGATACAGACAATCGAAATAATTATCGCGCTATTTTTGACGCGTCGGGGCGTTCTGATCTTTTAGATCAATGGATCCAGAGAGGTCAAAAAGGTGCGGAAATAGTGCTCGCGGGATTCTATAGCGAAAGAATCAATTTTGCTTTTCCTCCAGCTTTTATGAAGGAAATCAAAATAAGAATAGCGGCTGAATGGTCTCAATCAGATCTTATTGCAGTTCGTGCCTTGGTAGAGAGCGGGGCGCTTTCTTTAGACGGATTGATTACCCACAGGTCGTCAGCTGAAGAGGCCGATTTGGCCTACAGAACGGCATTCGAAACAGCTGATTGCAGCAAAATGATGCTAGATTGGAGCAATATAAAATGAAAGATGATGTCCCAAACTTGAAGGACTATTCTCAAAGGCTCAGAGATGAGGCGAGTATGGATCTTGCGGATATACAATCTGACGGTGAGGCTAACGAGCCCACAAAGCATACCCAGATCATAGCAATTTATGGCAAGGGTGGTATTGGAAAGTCTTTCACACTAGCAAATCTTTCTCACATGATGGCGGAAATGGGGAAGAGAGTACTTCTCATAGGATGTGACCCCAAATCTGACACAACAAGTTTGTTGTTTGGTGGTAAAGCTTGTCCTACAATTATTGAGACTTCCACCAAGAAGAAGCTGGCCGGTGAAGAAGTAAAAATTGGTGATGTATGCTTCAAGCGTGGTGGTGTGTTTGCCATGGAGCTTGGTGGTCCTGAAGTTGGAAGAGGTTGCGGTGGAAGAGGCATAATTCATGGTTTTGAACTACTTGAGAAGTTAGGTTTTCATGATTGGGATTTTGACTATGTTCTCCTAGACTTTTTGGGCGATGTAGTTTGTGGAGGTTTTGGACTTCCTATTGCCCGAGATATGGCTCAGAAAGTAATTCTTGTCGGTTCCAATGACTTACAGTCTCTTTATGTTGCAAATAATGTATGCTCCGCCGTTGAGTATTTCCGTAAGCTTGGGGGTAATGTTGGTGTCGCCGGTCTTGTTATTAACAAAGATGATGGGACTGGAGAGGCTGCTGCATTTGCTAAAGCTGCAGACATACCAGTATTAGCTTCGATACCTCAAGATGATGATCTGAGAAAAAAATCTGCAAATTACCAAATTGTTGGAACCGCCAGTGGGCAGTGGGGAGATTTATTTACGCAGCTTGCAGAAGCTGTCGCAGGTGCACCGCCAGTTAGGCCAAAACCGCTAGATCAGGACGGTTTGCTTAATCTTTTTGATAGCAAAGATACTGGTGGTGATTTTGTCTTGGTGCCAGCGACTGATGTGGATATGCGGGGCAAAAATGCCAAACCGAAAAAGTCTCTAGAGGTTATGTACGACGAGGCATGAAGTGAGCAAAGAAGTAACATACGACACCGCTGCTGATGCTGAAGTGATAAAAGGGCATCCTGCAGAGAATGCCGGAGAAGGGTTGCCTCAATCCGATTTTACAGCTGATCAATCCCTGGGTTGCCACTCTGGAAACACTATGGCTGAAGCCGCTGCTAACAATCAGAATAGTGAAATTTTAGAGAAATATGCGGAAGACTACCCTTTAGGTCCGCACGATAAGCCGCAATCGATGTGTCCTGCATTTGGTTCATTAAGGGTTGGCTTGCGAATGCGTCGTGTCGCTACTGTTCTATCGGGCTCTGCTTGCTGCGTTTACGGGTTAAGCTTTGTTAGCCACTTCTACGGTGCTAGACGGTCAGTAGGTTACGTTCCATTTAACTCTGAGACATTGGTAACAGGTAAACTTTTTGAAGATATACGTGACGCAGTTCATGAACTTGCAGACCCAGATCATTACGATGCAGTTGTTGTAACAAACCTGTGTGTTCCTACTGCTAGTGGCGTCCCTCTCAGACTACTTCCAAATGAAATAAATGGTGTCCGAATTATAGGTATTGATGTTCCGGGCTTTGGGGTTCCCACTCATGCCGAAGCTAAAGATATACTTGCGGGCGCCATGTTAAATTTTGCTCGACAAGAAGTAGAGGCTGGGCCAGTTCAAGCTCCTGTCGGGGGTAAAAATGATAGGCCCAGTATTGCTATATTGGGGGAAATGTTTCCGGCAGACCCAATGGTTTTGGGAGCAATGATTGAGCCGCTAGGTTTGGCGACAGGTCCTGTTTTGCCTGCTAGAGAGTGGCGTGAGTTGTATGCAGCTCTGGATTGTCAAGTTGTTGCGGCAATCCATCCATTTTATACAGCAACGCTGAGAGAATTTGATGCTGCTGGTCGTCAAGCGGTTGGAAGTGCTCCAGTAGGGTATGATGGAACTGCGAATTGGCTTTCTAGCATAGGAGAAGCATTTGGAGTGCCCTCTAAGCAAGTGGCTAAAGCGCAAAACATGTTTCTTCCATCAATAAGAGAAGCACTAAAAAATAATCCAATAAACGGAAAAATCACGCTCTCTGGGTACGAGGGAAGTGAGCTTTTAGTTGCTAGATTGCTTATTGATAGTGGAGCAGAGGTTCCATATGTTGGAACAGCTTGTCCCAAAACAGAAATGTCGGCATCTGACGCTGCGTGGCTTAATGAAAAAGGAACAGTAGTTAAGTTCCGGGCTTCATTGGAGGATGATCTGGCGGCAATTGATGCGTTTGATCCTGATCTAGCTATAGGTACTACTCCAGTCGTTCAACATGCTAAAGAGCAAGGTCGGCCTGGTTTGTATTTCACAAACTTAGTATCCGCGCGACCTTTAATGGGTGCGGCCGGTGCGGGAAGCTTGGCACAAGTTATCAACGCTGCAATATCAAATCGTGAAAGAATGGCCGATTTAAAAGGCTTTTTTGAAGGTGTTGGCTCTGACGATACCGCGGGTGTTTGGGAAGGTAGTCCAAATCTTCGCCCAGACTTTCGAGCACAGCATCAGAAAAAATTAGATAAGGCTGCTCGTGCTGCCAAAGCGCAGGAGATGATCTGATGTTAATCCAGGATCATGATCGTGCCGGTGGATATTGGGGGGCTGTATATGCCTTTTGCGCTGTAAAGGGTCTTCAGGTAGTAATTGATGGTCCGGTTGGTTGTGAAAATCTGCCAGTAACATCTGTACTTCATTACACTGACGGGTTGCCACCTCATGAGCTGCCTATTGTCGTAACTGGCCTCGGTGAGGAAGAATTGGGAAGGGACGGTACAGAGGGGGCCATGAAAAGGGCTTGGGGTGCTTTAGATCCTGCGTTGCCCGCCGTTGTGGTCACCGGTTCAATAGCTGAAATGATTGGTGGAGGTGTTACCCCGCAAGGAACTTCGATACAGAGGTTCCTACCGCGAACTATTGATGAAGATCAATGGGAGTCAGCTGACCGTGCAATGACTTGGATTTTTACTGAGTTCGGTATGACTAAAGGCAGAATGCCACCGGAAAAGAAGCGTGAAGAAAACTCTAAACCGCGGGTAAATATTTTGGGGCCAATGTACGGCACGTTCAACATGCCAAGTGACTTGCAAGAAATTCGGCGTCTGGTGGAAGGAATAGGCGCTGAAGTGAATATGGTTATGCCCTTAGGAGCCCATCTGGCTGAAATGCGAAATCTTGTAAACGCTGATGTTAATATCTGTATGTACCGCGAATTCGGACGAGGCTTAAGTGAAGTGCTTGGTAAGCCATATTTACAGGCGCCAATTGGAGTTGATAGCACTACGAAATTCCTTAGATCCTTAGGGGGGCTTCTGGAATTAGATCCTGAACCGTTCATTGAAAAAGAGAAGCACTCTACCATAAAGCCCGTATGGGACCTATGGCGTTCTGTAACACAGGATTTTTTTGGTACAGCCGAATTTGGAATTGTGGCAAATGAAACGTACGCCCGAGGCCTCAGGAACTACTTGGAAAATGACCTTGGATTTCCTTGTGTATTTTCAGTTGCTAGGGTTGCTGGTAAAAAGACAAACAATCAAGAGGTTAGGTCATTAATTGAACAAAAAAGACCATTGATTGTTTTTGGCTCAATTAATGAAAAAATGTATTTGGCAGAGTTAAAAAATGGGCATGGACCCCAACCTGCCTTCATACCTGCCTCTTTTCCCGGTGCTGCAATTAGACGGTCTACTGGCACGCCGATGATGGGATATGCTGGTGCAACCTATGTACTTCAAGAGCTATGTAATGGTTTATTTGATGCATTATTCCACATTTTACCCCTTGCCAGTGATATGGACGCGGCTGAAGCTACTCCGACAAATCTGAAACGAGATTTGCCTTGGGATGCTCAGGCTCAGGCAGAATTAGACCGTATAGTGTCAACACATCCGATTTTAACAAGAATTTCGGCAGCGAAAAGACTGCGAGATGCAGTCGAAATAGCGACCCTCAATGCTGGTCACGACCATGTGACTGTAGAAACAGTAATAGCTCTTGATGGATCAAGTGCTAAGCAAAAGAAAGGAGCTTAGAACATTGACAGATGTTTCTTCATCCACTCGAAAGTTTAGAGCGAAGCCACGCCGCTCTGTCGAGTTTACGATTTATTTTAGTATAATTTTTATGCTCGCAATCCCATTTGCTACAGCAAGTTGGATTGCAGAGGTGTTCCGAAAAAAATCTATATTTGTAGATGGCCCACTAGCTCGGTCAAGAGCTGAGGCTGATCGGATCACACCAGTAATTTTCTCGGCCTAATGTTTGAGGTTGAGGATCAATATCTGCTCTGCCGTATCGGTGGAACAGGACCCCGAAGGAGGCATCAGCCTCTAGAGGGACCCGGCCGCAGGGGTGCTGTGGCGTCAGCAAATTATTTCCGGAGGAAATGTCATGGCTGATAAAAACGACTTGTCATTTACAGGTCTAACCGACGAACAGGCGCAGGAGTTGCATTCTGTTTATTTGAGCGGGATGTGGTTATTCGTAACTGCATGCATTATTGCTCATATAGCAACTTACATCTACCGCCCTTGGTTCGCATTCTAGGGAGGATTGATTTATGGCTAAATTCTATAAAATCTGGCTCGTTTTCGATCCACGCCGAGTGTTCGTAGCACAAGGTGTTTTCCTATTCTTGCTAGCAGCAATGATACATCTTGTTTTGCTAAGCACAGAGCATTTCAATTGGTTTGAGTCAGCAGCTGCAGCAGCTGCTGGTGGTTAAGCAATTGGTTTGCAATAGGTGAACTAAAAAATAATGCTACGGGCAGATGGTATATCCATTTGGCCGTAGCGACTAAATTATAACGATCGGCTTTCGTTTCTAGTAAACGGACCGAAGAAAGCGGAGAGAAGAGATGGCATTGCTCAGCTTCGAAAGGAAGTATCGCGTCCGTGGAGGGACGTTGATAGGCGGTAATCTGTTCGACTTTTGGGTGGGGCCTTTTTATGTGGGCTTCTTTGGAGTTTCGACAGCATTTTTCGCCCTTTTGGGTACTGTTTTGATATTTTGGGGTGCGAGCCAACAAGGCACGTTTAATCCCTGGTTAATCAATATAGCGCCCCCAGATTTAAGTTATGGATTAGGTATGGCACCTCTATTGGAAGGTGGGCTGTGGCAAATAATAACTATTTGTGCAACCGCAGCTTTCATTAGTTGGGCTCTACGAGAAGTGGAAATTTGTCGAAAGCTAGGTATTGGATATCATGTTCCTTTCGCCTTTGCTTTTGCGATTTTAGCCTATGTGACATTGGTTATATTCCGACCGTTGTTGATGGGTGCATGGGGTCACGGGTTTCCATATGGGATTTTCAGTCATTTAGACTGGGTAAGTAATACTGGATACGCGTATCTGCATTTCCATTATAACCCCGCACACATGCTCGCAGTTACCTTATTTTTCACAACAACCTTGGCACTAGCTTTACATGGAGCACTAGTTTTAAGTGCGGCGAATCCTGAAAAAGGAGAAGAAGCAATGGGTCCGGATAATGAGGACACATTCTTCCGTGACTTCATAGGATATTCGATTGGTACTCTAGGTATTCACAGATTAGGTTTCTTGCTTGCAATAAATGCGGTTTTTTGGTCCGCAGTTTGCATAATAATTTCTGGACCTGTTTGGACTAAAGGTTGGCCAGAATGGTGGAATTGGTGGTTAGAATTACCAATTTGGCCTAGTCAGATGGGGATGTGAAAATGATTGAGTATCAAAATATTTTTACCCAAGTTCAGGTGCGCGGCCCTGTGGAAATGGGTGTCGATAACGAAAACAATATGGCTGCTGAGAGAGGCGGTACACCTTGGTTTTCACGTTTAGCTGGATGGATTGGGAATGCACAGATAGGACCAGTTTTTCTTGGTTGGACAGGTGTTGTTGCTCTTTCCACAGGTCTGCTATGGTTTGTAATTGTCGGGCTTAACATGTTAGCCCAAGTTGGTTGGTCTATCCCAGAATTTCTTCGTCAAGGGTTTTGGCTAGCGCTGGATCCTCCAGGTCCAGAATGGGGACTTCGTATGCCGCCGCTTAATGAAGGTGGCTGGTATATAATAAGCTCATTTTTCCTATTAGTTTCTGTAATGTCATGGTGGCTAAGAAGCTATCTTTTGGCTCAGCAACACAAAATGGGGAAACATGTAGCATGGGCTTTCTTGTCTGCAATATGGTTGTTTTTAGTTTTAGGCTTATTTAGACCGGTGCTTATGGGTAGTTGGTCTGAGGCCGTTCCATATGGCATTTTCCCACACTTGGATTGGACAACTGCATTTTCCATAAGATATGGCAACTTGTATTATAACCCATTCCATTGTCTATCAATCGTATTCCTATATGGATCTGTTCTTCTTTTCGCGATGCATGGTGCTACGATTTTAGCAACAACGCGATTTGGTGGTGATCGTGAACTGGAGCAAATTTACGACAGAGGAACGGCTTCTGAACGAGCTGCATTATTCTGGCGCTGGACAATGGGTTTCAATGCAACAATGGAAGGTATCCATCGATGGGCTTGGTGGTTTGCCGTTTTGACTCCGATAACCGGAGGCATTGGCATTCTTCTAACAGGAACTGTTGTTGATAACTGGTTCATATGGGCTCAAGAGCATTACTTTGCTCCAATGTATGATGGTTCATACGGTTACGAAAGTTACGGGTCGTATGAGGCCTTTATAGGTCAGGAGAATTAAGATGTTACCAAAATGGTTTAATGTATGGAATCAAGAAAACCCTACAAATGTCTTTGGCCCTGGTATGTTAGTCGGAGCTGTGGGTGGAGCTGTATTCCTCGGAATTCTAATTATTACTTGGGGTCAACCTTATGCTACTGACAGCCTTCAAACTGGACCTCGTGGAACAGGAATGTCTGTTACTGAATTCAGTAGTGATCTAGCCACACCTGATCCAGATATTGCCAGTTTGATGGAAGATGAACCTTACATACCTGATGGATCTGAGCCATTGGCAAAAGATATCTATCAGAATGTTCAGGTGCTTGGAGATCTAACGGAAGATAATTTCAATCGCTTGATGGCTGCCATGACTAATTGGGTAGCCCCAGATCAGGGCTGTGCTTATTGCCATGGTGAAGGTGATTTGGAAACTTACGGTGAGGATGCACTCTATACGAAAGTTGTCTCACGTCGAATGATCCAAATGACCCAAAACATCAATGAGAATTGGGATGGACATGTAAATGCCAACAAACAAGTAGGCGTCACATGCATGACCTGTCACAGAGGTCAGAATGTTCCGAGTGAAATTTGGTTTAAGATTACTCCTGTTAATGAGGCCACAGCTGGATGGCCTTCGGTACAGAATAGAGCCACTTCTTTGAGCCAATTCACATCTCTTCCGTCGGATGCTTTGGAGGCATACCTTCTAAATTATGAGCAAATAAATGTTCATGACTTAGAGTCTAGAGTAGAAAATCAGCCAGGAGATCCTTTAATTCAGCAAACGGAGCGTACATACTCTCTAATGAATTATTTCTCCAATTCGCTTGGGAAAAATTGCGTCTTGTGTCACAACAGCCGCGCATTTTACGATCCTGAGCAGGTAACTCCACAGTGGGGCACCGCTTCATTGGGAATTTCCATGGTCCAAGAAATGAATAATGATTATCTTGTTCCATTGGCTGATGTTTATCCGGAAAACCGGCTTGGGCCTGTGCATGGTGATGCACCTAAAGCGGCATGTAAAACATGTCACAAGGGGTATCAGCAGCCATTACAAGGTTCAAATGTGATACAGTACTGGCCTGAATTGGCTACAACTGGAGCTCCGGTGTACGAATGATGGGATTGGCGCAAATAATTGGTAATTGTCGAAACCGTGTTTTGACTTTTTTCAAGGGCGCCAATCTCAGATGCCAGATTTGGCCTATTGTCCCATAGGCCAAATTCGGGGTTTCCACACCCCGGTTCCCTTCCTGTTGGCTACAGGAAACTGGCGTCGCACTTGCCCAATACAGGTGCGGCGCCTTTTAACTTAATAAAAGGATACAGAAATGTCTTTTCCGTTTGAACTGCCAATTTTGGACAAAGTTTCTGGTCCGGAAGATCTGAGAAAGCTGAGTGATGCTGATTTAGATCAAGTTGCCAAAGAACTCCGTAACGAAGTCATTGAAGTTGTTTCTCAAACGGGTGGGCATTTGGGTTCCTCGCTTGGCGTTGTAGAATTAACGGTTGCCTTGCACGCTATATTTAAAACCCCACTAGATAAGTTAATATGGGATGTTGGTCATCAGTGTTACCCCCATAAAATCATTACCGGACGCAGGAAGCGAATGATGGGTTTGAGACAGAAGGACGGCGTCAGTGGTTTTACCAAAAGGAGTGAAAGCGAATATGATCCTTTTGGAGCCGCACATAGTTCAACCTCTATTTCAGCTGCGTTGGGCTTTACCATGGGCCGAGAACTTGGCCAGACAGTCGGTGACTGCATAGCGGTAATAGGTGACGGATCAATTTCTGCCGGTATGGCCTATGAGGCGATGAATAACGCAGGTGCAGAAAATAAAAGATTATTTGTAATTTTAAATGATAATGAAATGTCGATTGCTCCACCAGTTGGCGCGATGTCTAGTTATCTGTCAGGCTTATATGGAAACTCTGCCTTTCACAAATTGAAAACGCTTGCAGAAGAAGTTGAAGTTCATTTGCCATGGGCAATGCGCGATGGAGCTCGCAGAGCGAGGCAAATTGTAACTGGAATGCATGGGCAGGCGACTTTGTTTGAGGAGCTAGGGTTTGATTATTTAGGGCCAATTGACGGCCATAATATGCCTCAATTATTATCCGTTCTTCGAGCCGCAAAAGCACGAGCCACCGGACCAGTTCTTATTCATGTTTGCACAAAGAAGGGCTGCGGATATGCACCAGCTGAAAACTCTAGCGACAAATATCATGGAGTATCAAAATTTGACATAGCGACAGGGCTTCAATCAAAGACACCTGCTAATGCGCCGAGTTACACAAGCATATTTGGGCAAGCGCTTACCATAGAGGCAGAGGCAGACCCCAGGGTTGTCGCCGTTACTGCGGCAATGCCATCTGGTACAGGTGTGAATGCTATGGCCAAGGTTTTTCCTAAGCGTGTTTTTGATGTTGGGATCGCTGAGCAACATGGTGTAACGTTCGCTGCCGGTATGGCTGCAAGTGGACTTAAGCCATTTTGTGCTATTTACTCTACATTCCTTCAAAGAGGTTACGATCAGATAGTACATGATGTAGCGCTGCAAAATTTACCTGTACGCTTTGCAATTGATCGAGCAGGGTTAGTGGGTGCAGATGGAGCAACACATGCGGGCGCATTCGATGTTGCTTACCTTTCAAACTTGCCAAACTTTGTTGTCATGGCTGCCGCAGATGAAGCTGAATTAATGCACATGGTGCGAACAGCTGCCGACTATGATACGGGGCCAATTTCCTTTCGATATCCGAGAGGAAATGGTTTGGGCGTTGAATTACCTAAGCGAGGGGAAGTCCTTGAAATAGGAAAAGGTAGAATTATCCAAGATGGTTCAGATATTGCTATTCTCTCATTTGGAGCACATCTATCTGTTGTTCAAGAGGCAGCTGTCGCTTTAAAGAACAAAGGAATTTCAGTCACGATTGCTGACGCCCGTTTTGCAAAACCACTTGATACAGCTTTAATTGATGAGCTGGTAAATAATCATTCTGCTATTTTGACAGTTGAACAGGGATCTGTGGGTGGCTTTAGTAGTTTGGTACTTCATTATTTGATGCAGTCAGGCCAGTTACATCATGGAATCAATATAGACAGCATGGTCCTACCAGATCGTTTCATTGATCAAGCTAGCCCGGCTGAAATGTACAGTGATGCGGGCATGAGTGAAGGGCATGTGATCGATCGTTGCACAAAGTTATTGCATAAAGGCTTAAGTATACCGGAAAATCATACAGATACTGTAAATATTCAAAGCTCTTAAAGCCCGTTGAATTTTTAATCTGTTAATTGAAATTATTTGCAAAGTATTTTTATATGCATAGTTAGATCAATGGTTTAACCCTTTGGACCTAATATATGGAATTTTCAAAAAACCAAAAATATGTTTCTGAATTCATAGGATCATTTTTTCTTGTATTAACGGTTGTCGGTTCTGGAATTATGGCCGATAGATTGTCCCAGGATGATGGAATTACATTACTAGGCAATGCAATACCCACTGGCCTTACGTTGGTAGTTATAATTTCAATTTTTGGACCGATTTCGGGTGCTCACTTTAACCCTGTAGTTTCCCTTATATTTTGGTTTAAGAAAATAATTTCGTTATCGGACTTGGTAGCATATGTTTTATTCCAAATAATTGGTGCAATTTTTGGATGTCTCGCTGCAAATATTATTTTTGGACTGCCTGTTGTTACGATTTCTACGCATGTAAGGCATGATCTTTCTCAATTTTTGTCTGAAATATTGGCAACTTTCGGTTTAGTTTTAGTTATTTTTCTTGCGCGTGAAGTTGCAAAGCTAAATATTCCCGTTCTTGTTGGTTCATATATAGCTTCTGCTTACTGGTTTAGCTCTTCAACCAGTTTTGCAAATCCAGCAGTAACCATCGCCAGACAGTTCTCTGATACTTTTACAGGAATTTCTCCCTCCGGTATTCCTTTGTTTGTGTTGGCTCAGATACTTGGAGCAATTTTGGGATATATTGTTGTTCAATGGCTTTCCCGTGACATGTAAGTGGCAAAAATTACTAGAATCAAATTAAATGCCTTTATTCCCTAATAGAAAGAGGATCTGGTAACTAGCCAACTTGTATATCAATTTTCACAAACTTAACGATCATTGTTTGGATAGTTTAAAAAACTGTGCTTTATTTTTATGGGTCAAATATTGAAGTTTGTGATATATGTTTCCTAAAATCTTGCGTAATTTTGAGTTTAACTGATGAAGTATGAAATATTAGATAAAGCGGAACTTGACGCCGGTGTTGAATTTTATCAGGCCTATTTTTATGGAAATGGAGAGCGCTCTTTACTTTTGAGACACCTAGAGACTTGGCCCTCACACGCAAATTGGCTTGTTGTAGAGATTTTATTTTTTCTAAAAAACCATAATCAAGATAGCCGCTGGCCAAACGGCGGAATTGGGTACGATATTAGAGACGATCAAATATGGATGTACTTTACAACTGGCATTGATGAAAATAATACCTATTACGATGAATATACTGAAGAAAACTATCCGGATCGAGTTGGGGATATAGCAGATTTTATGAATATTGACCCATTTGTCATCGAGATCATTATAAATCATAAAATGCAACAGACATAATTTTTTGGAATTTCCAATATTAATTTTATAAGTTGGCTTTAGCTAACATTAGTTATACCGTCGCTTGATGGGTGATTTTATACCAGTAAATAATCGTAAAGCCGGGCTAATTATGGTTTTTGCGATGTTGATTGTTGGCTTCATAGATAATTATATTGTAGTTATCGCTGAAACCGCAAGTTTATGGCAGTTTCAAATAATAAGAGCAGGGCTGGCTCTTCCCATACTGATAATTATTTCTGCCTTTGGGATGGGTAGGCTGAGGCCAGTAAGATGGTGGGCAGTATATTTTCGCAGTTTTTTAACAGCATTGTCCATGCTTTTTTACTTTGGAAGCCTTGCATTTGTTCCATTTTCTGACGCTTTGGTAGGTTTATTCACAGCTCCGATTTTTGTACTTTTGATTAGTGCATTTTTTTTAAGACAGGCGATTGGGCCGACAAGAGTAATTGCAGTTTTTATTGGCTTTTTGGGGATTTTACTAGTGTTGGGTAATACTGCTGAGGAGTTTAACTATATTAGCTTATTACCTGCTATTGGGGGGTTTTTTTATGCCTGTGGATCAATCGCCACAAGGCAGCTATGCATGGGGGAGACGACACTATCCATGCTTGCTGCTCTCTTAGTTATTCAAGCATTTATAGGTTTCGTAGCAATCTTTTGTTTGTCAACATTTGGATTTGATGCTCCTCTGGGTGCTGATGGTTTTATCCTAAGAACATGGGTTTGGGAAATGTCCCCTTTTATTTGGTGGGTAGTTTTACAAGCAGTAGGGGCAACCGTTGGTGTTGGGTTAATATTTAGGGCTTATCAGATAGGTGATGCTTCATACGTATCCATTTATGAATATTCTGTATTTATTTTTGGTCCCTCGTTCGCTTGGCTGTTAATGGATCAACCAATAGCCACATTACAAGTACTGGGTATACTTTGTATTACTTTCGCTGGTGTCATGATTGCCCTACGTTCGGGTTCGACATCATTAAGAAAATAGGTGTATAATTCCAAACTATAAATCCACATACTGAGTAAGTTATTGAGGTAAGAAATGACAAAGAAACGCAGAAGCAGCTTATGGTATGGAAATAAAGATCGCGATGGTTTCATCCATCGGTCTTGGATGAAAAACCAAGGTTTTCCAGACCATGCTTTTGATGGCAGGCCAATAATTGGTATTTGTAATACTTGGTCTGAATTGACGCCATGCAACTCGAGTTTAAGAGATCTTGCCGAAGGAGTGAAACGGGGTGTCTGGGAAGCTGGAGGTTTCCCAGTCGAGTTTCCGGTTATGTCTTTGGGTGAGACACAAATGAAGCCGACGGCTATGCTATTTCGTAATCTTTTAGCTATGGATGTAGAGGAGAGTATAAGAGCTTATGGTATTGATGGTGTCGTTCTTTTGGGCGGATGTGATAAGACAACTCCGGGTCAACTAATGGGCGCTGCCTCCGTCGATCTTCCAACGATTGTTGTCAGTTCTGGCCCGATGCTTAATGGCAAATGGCAAGGAAAAGATATAGGTTCTGGTACTGATGTATGGAAATTTTCCGAAGCCGTACGTGCTGGAGACATGTCACTATCTGAGTTTATGGCCGCAGAAAGTGGTATGAGCAGATCTAAGGGGGTTTGTATGACGATGGGTACCGCTTCTACAATGTCTAGCTTGGTGGAGGCTATGGGGCTTAGTCTTCCCGCTAACGGTGCGCTTCCAGCCGTCGATGCTCGCCGCATGGCATTAGCCCACCTAACCGGAAAGCGTATCGTAGAAATGGTTGATGAGGATTTAAAGCCCTCAGAAATTCTGACCAGAGATGCCTTTATTAACGCGATAATTACTAATGCAGCAGTAGGGGGATCATCAAATGCAGTAGTTCATTTATTGGCAATAGCTGGTCGCGTTGGAGTAGAGCTGAGCTTAGATGATATTGATTTAGGCAAACATGTGCCGTTGTTGGTGAATTGTATGCCGTCAGGCTCATACTTGATGGAAGATTTTTGTTATGCGGGAGGGATTCCTGCTGTCTTAGCGGAAATTTCTCATCTTCTTAAACCAGTGAAAACCGTTCTTGGGTCTGATCTTGAGGATTATTATAGGGATGCCAAATGTTGGAATAGAGATGTAATTTTTTCTTTTAAAAATCCGATTAAAAGGGATGCAGGTTTGACAGTTTTGAGGGGTACGTTAGCTCCAGAGGGCGCAGTTATAAAGCCCTCTGCTGCAACACCGGAACTGCTTGAGCATCGTGGGCCGGCGTATGTATTTGAAAATGTTGAGGATATGAAAGCCAATATCAACAATGAGGATTTGCCAGTAACCAAAGATACTATTTTGGTTCTAAAAGGCTGTGGCCCGAAAGGGTATCCGGGAATGGCAGAAGTGGGCAATATGCCAATTCCTGCGAAGCTGGTAAAAGAGGGTCTTCGTGACATGGTAAGAATATCTGATGCGAGAATGTCGGGCACTGCCTATGGTACTGTGGTTCTGCACGTTGCGCCTGAGGCGGCGGCTGGTGGTGTGTTGGCTTTAGTAAAGACAGGAGATGAGATCGTTTTATCTGCAAAAGAAGGTAGACTTGACCTGTTAGTTGATGAAGACGAGCTACTTGCAAGGAGCGCTTACATGTCAACACCACTTCCCGACTATGAGCGAGGGTATATTAAGTTGTATATTGATCATGTATTGGGTGCTGATAAAGGAGCTGATCTGGACTTCTTAGTTGGTAATGATACGCGCGTGCCACAGCGGGAGAGCCACTAATTATGACTGCTAACTATTCGGACCTAGAAAATAAAAGTGTCTTCGTTACCGGTGGAGGCTCAGGTATTGGCGCAGAAATAACAAAGGCTTTTATCCAGCAGGGAGCAAAAGTAACTTTTGTTCAAAGGTCAGATGCTAGACAGTTTTGTGATGAAATTGAAGCGGAGTTCAATTCGCGACCATACTTTATTAAATGTGATATAACTGATTTAAAAGCCTTAAAAGGGGCCGTTGAGTCCGCTTCTAGTGTTCATGGTGATGTAGAGGTTTTGGTCAATAACGCCGCGAACGATGATCGACATGAGACCCTTAAAGTTACAGAAGAATATTGGGATAATTCACAAGCCATTAACCTCAAGTCGTATTTTTTCACTTGCCAATTCGTGTTAACAGGAATGCGGGCTAAAGGTCAGGGATCGATCATAAATTTTTCATCGATAAGTTACATGATGGGAAATTCAGGGTACCCAACATATACAACTGCAAACGCAGGCATAATGGGCATGACACGATCATTAGCAAGGGAATTCGGTCGCGATAATATTAGGGTAAATGCTATTGCTCCAGGCTGGGTTTTAACAAAAAAACAGATAGATAAGTGGGCTACGCCAGATGGATTGAAAGCACATTTAGATCGTCAATGTATAAAAAGTCATCTTAAAGAAAATGACATAGCAGGTGGAACCTTATTCCTTGCATCTTCATCTAGCAGTATGATTACTGGCCAGCTTATCGCTATTGACGGTGGTGTCGTTATGACTGGATGACAATTTTAAAGGAATTATACTGGATAGCAATTGATTGGGGTTCGAGCAATTTAAGAGTATGGGCTTTGAACAATAACAACGCGATCCTTGATAGTATTTTATCGAATGATGGTATGCTGGGTCTTGCGAGTAATGAATTCGAGCCGTTGCTTCTTGAAAAAATATCAAAATGGGGTGTTGGAGATGCCAACATTCCAATTTTATGTTGTGGAATGGTAGGTGCGAAACAGGGTTGGGTGGAGGCTCCATACGCGTCCATTCCTTACAATCTTATGCAAGAAGCTGATAATGTAAAAGTTCGTTGCAGTGATGATAGGCTTAATGTTCGAATTCTAGGTGGTTTAAGGCAGGATAATCCCGCAGATGTCATGAGAGGAGAAGAGACCCAGATAAGGGGTTTTTTGTCAATTTTTTCAAATTTTGATGGTATAATCTGCTTACCGGGTACTCATACTAAGTGGGTCCATGTTAGTGCTGGTGAAGTGATAAGTTTCCGTACTTTTATGTCCGGCGAACTATTTGATTTGGTGTCCAGATACTCAGTATTAAAGCATTCTGTTAAATCCGATGACTGGAATGACAAAGAGTTTAAAAGCGCAGTTTCTGAAAGTATCTCAAACCCTCAAAAAATTTTTTCAGACTTTTTTAAACTGCGGGCTGATCATCTTTTAAAACAGGTGGAACAATCAGAACTTAGATCAAAATTATCTGGTTATATAATAGGTGCGGAATTGGCGGGCGCAAAACCATACTGGCTGGGGCAAAATGTTGTTATCTTGGGTAACAATAATTTATCAAAAATTTATAAAACAGCTCTAGAGGGTCAAGGAATTTTCGCACAACAGGTAGATGCTACGGAATGTACATTAAATGGGTTGGCGCAGGCTTTTTCTTTAATTAGCGGGAGACATTGAATGGTAAGGGAACTGATTGCAATTCTTAGGGGCGTTGCACCGCACGAGGCGGTGGCTATCGCTGAAGAATTAATTTTATCGGGAATTACCAAAATTGAGGTCCCTCTTAACTCGCCAAAGGCATATGAAAGTATAGAGAACCTAGCAAATCGCTTTTCTGACGAAGCTATAATTGGAGCTGGTACCGTACTTAGAAAAAATGAAGTGGCTAGTGTTTGTAACGCAGGTGGTAAGATGATTGTTTCACCTAATGTTAACGTAGATGTTATTAGAGAAACAAAAAAGCTAAAAATGAGATCTTATCCTGGTGGCTTCACTGCTACAGAATGTTTTGGTGCTATCGACAGCGGATCTGATGGGATAAAATTGTTTCCAGCTTTTCTTATGGGGGTTGATGGTTTTAAAGCCCTTCGAGCAGTTCTGCCACCAAGTCTATCAACTTATGCTGTTGGAGGTGTCGAACCTAGCAATTTTGCTGATTGGCTGGCTTGCGGTGTAACTGGCTTTGGTATTGGAAACTATCTTTACAAAGTAGGTGACACCGTCTCTTCTGTTGGGAAAAAAGCAAAAAAAATTGTGTCAGCATACGACGATGCCTCCAATGAAATTACCTAAAGTATTCGATCATACTATTAATATGCTGGGAGAGGGACCCTTATGGCACCCCAAACTTCGAACTCTATTCTGGTTTGATATACTTAATAGAACAATGCACATGTCCGATGGCTCAAATCATAAGTCTTGGACATTTGAATGCTTTGTTTCAGCAGCCGGGTGGGTATCCAATGAAAAGCTACTTGTAGCATCGGCTACTGATTTAAGGTTGTTTAATATTTTAACAGGTTCGAGTGAGCAAATCTGTCAGCTTGAAAGTAATAATTTGTCTACAAGATCTAATGATGGGCGTGCAGATCCCTTTGGTGGCTTTTGGATTGGTACAATGGGAATCGCCGCTGAACCCGAAGCTGGCTCAATTTATCGACTCTTTGAGGGGGAAATAGTCAAATTGTTTCCAAACATAACAATATCTAATTCGATTTGCTTTTCGCCAGATAGAAAATTTGGATATTTTTGTGATACGCCAGAAAGGCAAATCATGCGAGTTCCATTAGACCAAAGTGGCTGGCCTAGTTCGGATCCCGAAGTTTTTATCGACCTTAGAGAAGACAATTTAAATCCAGACGGTGCTATTATTGATCGCTCTGGCAATCTTTGGTCCGCCCAGTGGGGCGCTTCAAGGGTTGCTCAATATGATAGAAACGGCCGCTTTGTAAGTGAACTCAAGTTCGACGCAAAGCAGATTAGCTGTCCCGCTATGGGAGGTAAAAATATGAGTACTTTATTTGCTACATCAGCTTTTGTAGATTTAGAAAATGCTAGCCCAAATGATGGAAAAACTTTTTTAATTGAAGTTGATTTTGTCGGACAAGAAGAACACCAGGTAAAGCTATGAAACCTAATAATCGCGAGTTAGGCACCTGCTATTATCCAGAGCATTGGCCAGAAGACTTATGGCAAACTGATGCTGAGCAGATGATTAATTTAGGATTAAAGTGGGTTCGTATTGGTGAATTTTCTTGGTCAAGATTAGAACCCAAAGAAAATGAGTTCTCCTTCGAATGGCTTGATCGTGCAATAGAGACACTGGGTCAAGCGGGTTTGTCCATAATTTTAGGAACTCCAACTGCTACGCCACCTACCTGGGTTATAAAAAAGTACCCAGATATGTTAGCATTAGACGCGGACGGGCGACCCAGGGGATTTGGGTCGCGAAGACACTACTGTTTCTCGCACGAAGGTTACAGAAACCAGTGTTCTGAAATTGTAAGGAACTTAGCAGAACGTTACGGGTCTAATCCGTATATTCAAGCGTGGCAAACTGACAACGAATACGGATGTCATGATACGACCATTTCATATTCATCTTCTGCATTAAAATCCTTTCAGAATTGGCTGGCAAAGATTTATGGCAACGATGTTAATAAATTGAACGAGGAGTGGGGTAATGTCTTCTGGTCAATGGAGTACCAAGGGTATGATGAGATACCGTTGCCAAATTTGACTGTTACTGAACCAAACCCAGCCCATGCATTGGCTTTTCGTAGATTTACAAGTTCACAAGTAACTACTTTCAATAGAATTCAAACCCAAATTATAAGAGAATATTCATCGGCCCCAATTATCCATAATTTCATGGGCCGTATTACCGATTTTGATCACTTTGACGTTGGCGAGGATCTAGATATAGCAAGTTGGGATAGCTATCCACTCGGGTTTTTGCTTGATAGAGCTGGAGCAACTGAAACCGAAAAAAATAATTTTCTTCGTCAGGGTGACCCTGATTTTCAGGCATTTCATCACGATTTGTACAGAGCAGTGTGTGGCGGTCGGTGGTGGGTCATGGAGCAACAGCCTGGTCCTGTTAATTGGGCGCCGTATAACCCAGAACCTTTGCCTGGAATGGTCAGACTTTGGACATGGGAGGCCTTTGCTCATGGAGCTGAGACCGTTTCATATTTTCGATGGCGTCAAGTTCCTTTTGCTCAGGAGCAGATGCATTCAGGGCTGTTACAGCCAGACAGTGCTCCCGCACCTGGTTATTTTGAGGCCAGGCAAGTAAAAGCAGAGTTGGACGCGTCTCCACAAATTTCTAATGGATTGTCTGAGGTGGCTATTTATTTTGATT
This sequence comes from Candidatus Salinivivens marinus, assembly GCF_965655845.1. NCBI lineage: Bacteria > Pseudomonadati > Pseudomonadota > Alphaproteobacteria > Rhodobacterales > Paracoccaceae > Candidatus Salinivivens > Candidatus Salinivivens marinus. Next base: position 279,261 of record NZ_CBFHHX010000001.1, on the reverse strand, counting down.
ATGATGCTGATGCTGCATGGAATGTGCAGCCTATGGGGGAAGGTCTTAATTACTTTCAACTAATTATGGATCACTATAGGACCTTTCGGCGCTTAGGCTTAAATGTTGATTTTGTACATAAAAATACCAAAGATTTTTCTGGATATAAGTTGATATCAGTAGTGGGGGCTATTCACATTTCCAGTGATTTAATCTCACGTATCTCCAAAGCTATGGCAACGCTTGTTTTCGGCCCTCGAACCGGTGCCCGAGTTGGAAATATGCAAATACCAAAAAATCTACCTCCCCAAATCAATCTTGTAAAATCTCGAATTTTAAGAGTAGAAACTCTGCCATCAAATGTTTCTCTGGAGATTGATCCTGTAGGTAGAGCAGGTCGGTATATTGAGACTATTAAACTTGATAATAATGCTAGTCCATATTTGAAGTTGAAAAATGGTCAAGTAATTGCAACTAAAGAGGAGTCCGGAATCATTTACTTGGCTTCGATGATTGACCAAGAGGGGTTAACTGCATTTTATCAAAAATTATTCAAGGAGATTAAGCTTGATTTTCTTCTAATGCCAGATGGTATACGAAGAAGGTCTACCGAAAACGAAGAGTTTTGGTTCAATTACAATAATAAAGTTGTACAAACCAAAATTGGAGAAATGAAACCTGCAGATATAATTCGCTTGTCTCGTGTTTAATGTGTCTTCAGGGAAATTTGATATAAAACCATTTTTTCACTTGTTATTTAAATACAGTGAAAATTTAGAATATGATTTAGATTACTGAAAGATAAATAATTTGAAGATTTATTTGGAGTTGCGTCATCTGCGAACTATTAGGGCCATCCATGATTATGGTGGAGTAGCAAACGCATCCGAGATCCTGAATTTGACTCAGTCTGCATTAAGTCATCAGATAAAGTTGTTAGAGGAGAATGCGGGGGTACCTCTGTTTATCAAAAACTCTAAGCCACTAAAGTTGTCGGCGGCTGGACAAAAACTGCTAAAATTAGCAGAAAGTATACTTCCGGAAGTTATTTCAATTCAGAATGAATTTGATGAGATTAAAAATGGAACTGCTGGAAGATTACATATCGCCATCGAATGTCATGCATGTTTCGAATGGCTATTTCCTGTACTAGGAAATTTCAGAAAATTATGGCCAGATATCGATGTTGATATCAAGCCAGGTCTAGCATTTGGCGCGTTACCGGCTCTGGAAAAAGAGGAAGTTGACTTAGTAGTTTCATCTGATCCTGAAATAATTTCGGGGATAAGTTATGTGCCTCTATTCGATTATTCACCGATGTTCGTTTGTTCCCCTAAACATAGGTTGGCGAAAAATGATTTTATTGAAGCGAAGGATTTTGTAGATGAAACGCTTATCACTTATCCGGTTGAACGAAAAAGGTTAGACATTTTCAGTCAAATTCTTATCCCAGCGAAGGTAGAACCGAAAGCTGTAAGACATGTTGAGCTTACAGCAATAATACTTTTACTAGTAGCATCCAACCGAGGGGTATCTGTGCTTCCGAATTGGGTGTTAAATGATGGAAATCTAAATCATGATCTTGTTCAAAGGAAATTAACTTCAACAGGGGTTACACGTAAGCTGTATGCCGCAACCCGTGGTAGCGATTTGAAGAAACCATTTGTAGAAGATTTGATCAAATTAGCAAGTGGTAGAGTTAAAATCCCGAAAGTGGTCAAGCAAGACTGAGTTCGTCAGCCATTTGTCGCCCATCTCGGCCCTCAACAAGCTCAAAATTTACTAGTTGATCTTCGGCCAAGCCTTTTAAACCAGATTTTTGGACTGCGGATATATGCACAAAAACGTCATTTCCACCGTCACTTGGTTCAATAAAGCCAAATCCCTTAGTCGTATTAAACCACTTTACTTTTCCTTGTGGCATATTTTGATCCTTATAATATTCATTTACTCTGTATCGAAAATAGCATCTAAAACGTTTAGTTACTGAAAACCTGTGAAGCAGTTTCGATAAGAGGACGTTAGTGCTAAATTTCCATTTAGCCAGTTAAATTTTTTAATAAGGTACTAAGATGCTGATATATGGTTTAAAAAACTGTGATAAATGCAGAGCTGCTCGGAAAGTTTTGCAAAATGCCGAGTTTATTGACATTCGCCAAGTGCCTTTTTCTGTGAAGGCGATAAAAAAGTTAATTGACACTTGTGGTGATAAAATAGTTAACAAGAAATCCACTACTTGGCGCTCTTTGCCTGAAATCGATAGGCAGCTCCCTTTGATAGAATTGCTTCAAGCTTATCCTACCTTAATAAAACGTCCTATAATTAAAGATCAAAATGGTAATTATAGCGTTGGGTGGACTACGCAGATTATTGAAAAGTTTCAGTCGGTATAAAGCTAAGTCTATAGCGTAAACACCGATAAATTAGTCTTGTCTCATATCTGGAGGGACACCCTCTTTTTGCAATTCTAGAATAACTTGCTCAAAACTGATTGTTTTTGTTTGCTTTTCACCTAATGTGCGCACAGTTATTGTTCTTTCTTCAACCTCCCTATTTCCAATAGCCAAAATGGTTGGAACTTTTGCTACAGAATGCTCTCGCACTTTGTAGCTAATCTTTTCGTTTCTGAGATCACTTTCTGCTCTAATGCCAACTGTTTTTAATGCATCGACTATTTCAGTACAGTATTCGTTTGCATCAGTGACTATGGACGCTACAACCACCTGTCTTGGGGCTAGCCAGAACGGTAGTCTACCGGCAAAGTTTTCAATCAAGATCCCTATAAACCTTTCAAAAGAACCTAACACTGCACGATGAAGCATTACTGGTCTATGTTTTTGACCATCTTCACCGATAAAATTTGCGTCCAAACGTTCTGGTAAAACGAAGTCAACCTGCAGCGTTCCACATTGCCAGTCGCGACCGATTGCATCGGTAAGAACAAATTCTAGTTTTGGACCGTAAAACGCTCCTTCACCTGGATTCAATTCAAAATCAAATCCGGCAGAAGTTGTTGCAGCTTTTAAAGCACCTTCAGCTTTATCCCATACATCGTCGTTTCCTGCCCGGTTTTTTGGTCTGTCAGAGAACTTCACTTCAAATTTGGGAAAACCTAAATCTTTATATACGCCTGAAAGAAAATTTATAAATTTTTTCGTTTCACTTTCAATCTGATCTTCTTGGCAAAAAATATGCGCATCATCTTGCGTGAAACCTCTTACACGCATTATACCATGCAGTGCGCCAGAAGGTTCATACCTATTGCATGACCCAAATTCAGCCATTCTTAAAGGTAAATCCCGGTAAGACTTTATACCTTGATTGTAAACTTGAACGTGGCACGGGCAATTCATTGGTTTTAATGCATTTATTGATTTTTCACGGGCATGTTCCTCGTCTACTTCCACGATAAACATATGCTCTTGATATTTGTCCCAATGTCCGGATTCTTCCCATAGTTTTCTGTCAACTACTTGAGGGGTGTTAACCTCTACGTACCCACCTACCTCTTGTTGGCGTCGCATGTAATCTTGAAGTAGTGTGTAGATTTTCCAGCCATTTGGATGCCAAAAAATTTGCCCAGGTGCTTCTTCTTGCATATGGAAAAGATCCATTTCCTTACCTAGTTTTCGATGGTCCCGCTTTGCGGCCTCTTCAAGCATGTTCAAATGTTCACGGAGATTTTCCTTATTGAGAAAAGCAACTCCATAAATCCTTTGTAGCATTTGACGGTTGCTATCACCGCGCCAATAGGCACCTGCAACCGACATTAATTTGAAAGCATCAGCTGGTACCTGTGCTGTGTTCTGCAAGTGCGGCCCTCTACAGAGGTCCTGCCAGTTCCCGTGCCAGTACATTCTAATATTATCATTCTCAGGTATGGCGTCGATTAGCTCTATTTTATATGGCTCTTTTTTCGCTGTATAATATTCGACTGCCTTTTTTCTGTCCCATAATTCAGTGCGGACAACGTCTCGCAAGTTTATGATCTCACGCATTTTCTTTTCAATTTTCCCCAAATCTTCAGGGGTAAATGGTTCTTCGTGGTCAAAATCATAATACCAACCATGATTTATAACTGGACCGATTGTCACCTTTACCTTAGGCCAGATTTCTTGCACCGCTCGGGCCATTATGTGGGCAAGGTCATGGCGAACCAGCTCAATTGCTCGTTCTTTATTTTTCAGAGTATTAATCGAAAGCTCAGCGTCTTTATATATTGGCCAATGAAGGTCCCAATGAGCACCATCTAAGTCAGCGCTTATCGCCTTTTTAGATAAAGATATTGAGATTGTTTGGGCTACTTTTTCAGCAGTAATTCCAGCGTCGTATTCACGTTTACTGCCATCAGGGAACGTTATAATAATTTTTTCCATGTACTTCTCGTCTTTTTGGCGCCTACGAAACGCCCGGTTGCGTATATGCTTACTAATGCCGCGTTGCTGAATGTAGGTCAAGAAAGCTTTGTATTTTTTTTAATATTTGGCTTGTAATCACTTGTAAGACTATGAGACAAAATAAAGGGGTTGAAGCTGACTATGACTATAAAATTTCTGACAAAAAAAAGTAAAAATCTTGCATATTCTGCGAAAGCAGGAGGTGATTTTACACTAGTATTTTTAGGAGGTTTTATGTCGGATATGATGGGATCTAAAGCTACTTATTTAGAAGAGTGGGCGGAAAGAAATCATTATGGTTTTTTAAGATTTGATTATTCCGGTCATGGGCAAAGTTCAGGGTCCTTTCAGAACTGTACAATCAGTGACTGGGTGCAAGACGCGTATGAAATGATTACTGAAAAAACAAAGGGTCCAATTATTTTAATAGGATCGTCTATGGGCGGTTGGATATCATTTTTAATATATCAAAAAATACGTGATCGAATAGCTGGCCTTGTTACCATTGCAGCTGCACCAGATTTTACTGAAGATTATTTTTGGTCAAATTTTAGCGATATGCAAAAGTCTGAGTTATTGAGTTCGGGCAGAATACTTTTACCATCTGATTACGATGAACCGTACCGAATAACACTTAAATTAATTGAAGATGGTAGAAATCATCTTATTTTCAAACGACCCCTAGCCGTACAATGCCCTATTAGAATGTTACAGGGAACAGACGATAATTCTGTGGAAATTCAAACTGCTACGAAATTACTCGATCACATAAATTGTGAGAATATGCGCCTTACATTAGTTGCCGCCGCAGACCATTCGTTTTCGTCTCCTACTTGCTTGAAACTTTTAGAGCAAACTATCTATGAGCTAATACTAGAAGCGGGGACATCTTGATCATAGCACTTATTATTTCAAGCACCGTCTTTTTTTTAATTATCTATTATCTACTATTTTTAAAGCAAAAAGTGCCAGTGGAGGCTTCGAAAAAGTTTTATCTCCGTGGCGAAAATTTAGATGAGTACCTCGTTAGATCAGAAGATAGTATTCCAAACTTAAAAAAAGATTTAAAAAAAAGAATTTTTTGGTTTTCAAGTCCAGGTGAAAAGACGGAGATAGCAATCGTTTACATTCACGGATACTCTGCGAGTCCTCAGGAAGTAAGGCCAGTACCTGAAAAAATTGCAAATAAATTGAATGCAAATCTATATTTTTCTCGGTTGACTGGTCATGGGTGCGACAGTAAGGAAATGTCGAAAGCACAAATTCAAGACTGGTTAAACGATACGGCAGAGGCTATCGCAATCGGTCACCAAATTGGAGAAAATATTGTTGTAGTTAGCACTTCTACTGGCGGAACTCTTGTTTCAGCTTTGGCGTTATCAAAGCCTGGCTTTAAACTCGGGGATAAGTTGGTTTTTATCTCGCCAAATTTTGGTCTCAATAAAAAAATGTCGGGGATCTTAACATGGCCATTTTCTCAAGTCTGGATGCCATTACTATTCGGCAGTGAGAGGACTTTTAAACCGAGAGGGGAGCTTCATAGTTATTATTGGACTACGCGATACTCTACGCAGTCTGTTATAAAAATGGCAAAAATGACAAATAAAATTGCTAAGCTTGATTTCTCCGAGGCTAAATGGCCTGCACTTTTTCTTTATTCAAAAAAAGATAAAGTCGTTAAGCCCTGGTTGATAGAAACAGTTTTTGATGCTTGGGGTGGTAGAAAGTCGCAATTATTAGTAGAAGTGGGGCAATACGATGACCCCAACTCACACGTAATATGTGGAGATATAATGTCACCATCCATGAATGATTATTTCGTAGATGAAATCGTAGATTGGACAAAAAGGAGCTAGCTATATCGTTTCTGTTGAGTTGCTATCCAGATACTTGAACGCTTAATCCCAGTTGTAAATATTTTTCGATCTCACGAGTTATAGCTCCAGACATAGGCCTTGTTAACGAACCAAAAGTCTGAACCACTTTGCCTGATGGATCAATCAAAATTTTGTTGAAATTCCATTTCGGTGAGAATCCAGTTGTCTCTTTTACCCATTTGAAAAAGGGATGGGCATTCTTGCCTCTGACAGAGGTAATCTCAGTCATTGGCAAAGTTAAACTGTAATTAACTGAACAAAATTCTTTAACCGCCTCTATCGTTGCCAATTCTTGATTGAAATCATTTGACGGAACAGCCAACACCGTCAAGCCTTCCTCCCGATATGTATCCGAGAGTTTTTGAAGCGTCTCTAACTGACCCGTAAATCCGCATCGGCTTGCAGTATTTACAACCAGTACTGGTTTGCCCCTAAAATCTTCTAAGTTTATTACTCCGCCGTCAGCGCTTTTAAACACAAATTGACTAGCATTAGACATCGTAGTTGCTCCAATAACTATTGAAAAAACAAGTAAAAGTATTTTCATCATAAACCTCTCATTCACGAGAATTAGTTCAGCGTTAAGTGATTACAAGTTAAATAAACTTTTGATTACAGAAGTCTATTTTGGAGAAATTATTTCATTTTTTCTAATTCGTCTATCATCGATGATATCACTGACAAGCCTTTACTCCAAAATTTAGCATCTGAAGCATTCAGCCCGAACGGAGCTAACAAGTCCGAGTGATGTTTTGAACCACCTGCCTCGAGCATCTCAAAATACTTTGATGAAAATCCAGTAGGTTTCTCCTCATATTCTGCATATAGAGCATTAACCAGGCCGTCACCAAAAGCATAGGCATAAACATAAAATGGAGAGTGAACGAAATGTGGAATATATGCCCAGAATGTTTCATAACCTGCCATAAATTTAAAAGCTGGCCCGAGGCTTTCAGCCTGTACAGACATCCATAGAGTATTTATATCCTCTGGCGTTAATTCTCCTGATTTACGCGCATCGTGAAGTTTGCATTCAAAGTCATAAAAAGCGATCTGTCTAACGACGGTATTGATCATATCCTCAACCTTGTTAGCCATTAAAATTTTGCGAGATTGCAGATCTTCAGCTGCATCTAACATCTTACGAAAAGTTAACATTTCACCGAAAACAGAAGCTGTTTCGGCGAGAGTCAAAGGTGTTGAAGAAAGCATTTCTCCTTGTTTAGATGCAAGTAGTTGGTGAACGCCATGCCCCAATTCATGTGCTAATGTCATGACATCACGAGGTTTTCCAAGATAATTTAGCATAATGTAGGGATGCACATTGGTAACTGTTGGATGGGCAAAGGCACCAGGTGCTTTTCCTGGTTTAACAGCCGCGTCGATCCAGCCTTTTGAGAAAAATGGTTCAGCTAATTCCGCCATCCGAGAGTCAAAACCAGAATAAGCATCTAATACCAATTTTGTGGCTTCTGTCCATGTTATGGTTTGATTTGACTCCATTGGCAGCGGAGCATTTCTATCCCATATCTCCAGATACTCTAAGCCCATCCATTCACGCTTCAATTCGTAGTATCTATGACTTAATTTGGGATAAGAAGCCACAACTGCATTTCTCAAAGCTTCGACTACCTCAGGCTCAACATGATTTGACAAATGACGTCCAAATTGAGGAGAGGGCATGCCACGCCAATGGTCAATAATTTCTTTTTCTTTTGCTTGTGTATTGTGAATACGTGCAAAAATTTTAATATTTTTAGAAAAAACCCTAGACAGTTCGTTGGCGCCCATTTCGCGTCTTGAACGGTCATGGTCAGTAAGCAAATTTAGCGTACTTTCGAGGTTGAGTGTCTCGTCCCCGATAGAGAACTCGAGGCCTGCGATGGTTTCATCGAAAAGCTTTTCCCAAGCATCTCCAACGATTCCCAGTTCATGTAGAAATTTTTCTAGCTCATCAGATAATTGATAGGGCTGGAGTGCACGAATCCTATCAAATACTGGCTTATAGCGACGTAGTTCTTCGCTCTTTGAATATAACAAATCTAACTGCCCATCAGGTAGTTTATTTAGCTCAAGATTGAAGAAAATTAATGAAGAAGTGTATATCGTAATTTTTTCTTGAATATCAGATAAGAATTTAGTGCGTTCTCCATCGGTGGTTGATTGATAGTATCGCAGACCAGCATACGAAATAAGTCGTCCACTAACATTACTAATTTTTTCATTTCTTTTAACACAGGCTAAGAATTCTTTTGCACTAAGATTAACAAGCTTTCCCTTGAAATCATTTGCGAAAATTTCACATTCGTTCTCAAGCCAGACTAAATCGTTTTTTAGTTCTTGGCTCTCTGTGTGGGTATATAAATCGTTGAGATTCCATTCTGGCAAATTGCCTACTTGTTTCCCATTTTTAGCCAACTCTTTATCAAAGAAAATATTTTTAAAATCTACCATTGTTTACCTTTTCAAAGCGCTTTGGTCATAACTAGAGTTCTATGGCGTTGGCAGCAAGAGTACTCAAAAAATTTGTAAATTATTTTTGATGAATTTATCTAATTCGGAAAGTAACCTGGCTAAAATAGAATTTTGTTCCATTAGCAGGTCATGCTTTGCTTTCGGCATGGAAATCAAATCACAGGTATCCCATCTATCACAAAAGGTTCTTACTGCTAAACTATCGATAATTTCTTCTTCCTCTGCTAAAAAACAAAGTGCTGGGGTTCTGGGTGGTCCGGTTCCAATTTGAAATTCTATTTCATCCAGCGCCGCACTTACCCAAGCGGTGCTTGGACCTCCAATTTGTAAATCTGGATACTGTTCCACTTGCTGTCCAAGTAAAGTAAAGTTTTGTAAATCATTTGTTAGTTTATTAGATCCGTAGTCTTCGTGTAGAATTCTAGTTTCGGAATTTGTTGTTGGAGCGTAAGTCTCCATTTTTCCAAGTAACGAAATCAAAGACATAATAATGGGGGCTCCAGATTTCAAAATTGGAGGCATTGCAATACCCCACATGGGTGATGTAATCACTGCTTTTTCAAAGATTGAGGTGTTGTGAAGTGATCTTAAACCAATAAGGCCTCCCATAGAATGCGCGAACATTATCCAAGGTTTTGCAAGCTTGGCGGTATTAGCATTATTTATCATTACCGCGACGTCATTTTGGTAGGACTTAAAGTCTTCTATGTGACCAATATTTCTGTCCTGAAGTAATCTTTCAGAAAGACCTTGGCCGCGCCAATCTATTGTTACAACATTTAGATTTCTATCAAGTAAATTATTAGCTAAACCACCATATTTTTCCAAATAGTCTGCTCTGCCTGGAAATATAAAAACCGTTCCGGCTGGATTTCTGGCCACCCATATACCAGTTCTGATTTTTATTCCATCCGATGTGGTTTCATAGCTGGTTATCGCGCCCTTGGGCCATTCGAATACATCATTAAGGAATGGAGCGCTCTGGTTCATTAGCTGAAGACGTTAGCCAACCGCATTGCAGTTCCCATATCCCCATCTATTTTTAACTTTCCTGTCATGAATGCAGCAGTTGGTTCAAGCTCACCATTAAATATTTCTTCAAATATTTCTACCGAAGCTGTGAATGTAACATCTGCTGGATCGTCAGAAGCGTATACGCTACCTCCGCTAATTACGATCGATCCCTCACTTTCAATTTCGAATTTCGCTGAACCTTCAAAAGATGTATTCGACATCTTTTCTTTTAATGCTGCGACGGCATCGTCAATTACATTTGACATGAAATTATACCTACTAGGTTAAATTTGAATTCACTATAGTATAGCGGCTTTTTTACTTTGAGTTCAAACTTACCGTTACGGCAATAATTGTGAAAGTTTCGTTTTCATACTCTTATCTGATCTTTAAGGTATTAAAGTTCTAAACGATACTGTACAATGCAATTTCTTCATAGTAGCCACTGCAGGCCTTAATTTGGACTAATATTCGAAGAGACTTCTAGATATGAAACAATTCCAAACGGTTTCTGCGGTGCTTGGTCCCACAAATACTGGCAAAACCCACTATGCGATAGAGCGAATGTTAAGCTACAATAGTGGGATTATTGGCCTTCCATTGAGATTATTGGCTCGAGAAGTGTACGATAAAATTGTCCGTTTGAGAGGTGTTTCCAGCGTTGCACTTTTGACTGGTGAAGAGCGTATTGTTCCCAATAAGGCTCAGTATTGGGTCTGTACCGTTGAGGCTATGCCTGAAGGAATGAGTAGTGAGTTTTTGGCTGTCGACGAAATACAATTAGCTAATGATCCAGAGAGAGGACACGTCTTTACTGCTAGACTTCTAAAATCACGCGGCTCCCTTGAGACGCTATTTCTTGGATCGGAAACCATGCGCCATCCAATAAAAAATCTAGTGCCTGATGCAAATTTCATATCACGAGAACGCCTCAGTAATTTAGTCTACACTGGATCTAAAAAAATATCTAGGATACCAACTAGATCTGCTATTGTCGGCTTTTCTGTCGATAATGTCTACTCCATCGCTGAGATTTTGAGGAGATTAAAGGGTGGTGCAGCTGTAGTTATGGGCGCTTTGAGTCCCAGAACTAGAAATGCTCAGGTTGAACTATATCAAAATGGTGATGTCGATTACCTTGTGGCAACTGATGCTATTGGTATGGGCCTAAATCTAGATGTTAATCATGTTGCATTTTCTTCCCTTACTAAATTCGACGGACGACGTAGCAGGGACCTCGCTCCCAACGAGTTGGCCCAAATAGCTGGTCGCGCAGGGCGCGGCATGAATAATGGGACATTTGGAGTTACAGGAGAGGCGAAACCCTTAGATCCAAAAGTAGCAACTTCAATAATGGAGCATCGTTTTACTCCCCAAACAACTTTGCAATGGCGAAATACGAATCTAGAATTTGGGACGATTGACAGACTAATTTCGTCGTTAGAGGTGTTACCTGACAATCCATCACTCATAAAAGCGCGAGATTCTGATGATTTGCTAGTGTTGAAAACTTTAAGTCAATCAGAGCCAATACTCGAACGTGTCAAAGAGCCAGCGGCTGTTAAATTATTGTGGAAAGTCTGCAGTATTCCAGATTTTAGGTCGATCGGTCACGGGGAACACGCATTATTATTGGAGACGATTTTCACCAGTTTATTTGATTTTGGACGAATTCCTGATGATTGGTTACAAAAACAAGTTTCTTCATTAGAGATTACCAACGGAGACATTGATACTTTATCAAAAAGACTAGCATATATGCGAACTTGGACATATGTTTCCCATAGAAAAGGATGGGTTGATGACGTAAATCATTGGCGTAATAGGACTTGCTCGATTGAAGATTTGTTGTCGGATGCATTACATGAATGTCTGACAAAAAGATTTGTTGATCGGCGTACTTCCGTGTTATTGCGTCGGCTTAAAGATAAGGAGGCTCTGGTGGCCGAGGTTGATAATGAAGGTAAAGTGACCGTAGAGGGTGAATTCGTTGGGAAGCTTGAAGGGTTCCGGTTCATGGCAGATAAAGATGCAAACGGTGCTGAGGCCAAGGCTTTGAAAACTGCTGCAACGGAGGCTTTAGTACCTCACTTTAATTTGATGGCCGATAGATTTTACAATGCTCCTGATACTGAAATAGACTTCACGGATCAAGGTGGTTTGATGTGGGGCGAAACTGCGGTTGGAAAGTTGTTAGCTGGTGACAATCCTTTAAAACCGCGTATTAACGTTTTTATTGAAGATTACGTAAATACTGAAATTCAACAAAAAGTTGAACGGAGGCTTCAGCATTTTATAGATCGCAAGATTGCAACTTTGTTTGAGCCACTGCTGGCATTAGAGAGAGATGATAAGCTAGCCGGTCTAGCGCGTGGTTTTGCGTTTACGTTGGTGGAAAATTTTGGATTGGTTCCGAGAGAAACTGTAATTGAAACAGTGAAGTCACTGGACCAGGATGCGAGAGCAACCTTAAGAAAACATGGGGTACGTTTTGGCCAACATACAATTTTTATGCCATTGCTACTAAAGCCTGCTCCAACGAGATTAAGATTGGTTTTATGGTCATTGGCGAAAAAAATAGCTGAATTTCCTAGTGCTCCTCCACCTGGACTGGTTACTGTGCCAAGTACATCCTTGGGTTTGAGCGGAGTAGACACGATGTCTGGATATCGTAATGCTGGAGACAGGGCAATTCGCATAGATATGCTCGAGCGGCTAGCAGACATGCTCAGATTGCAGGACAGCAAAAGTGGATTCGAGTGTAATTCTGATATGCTTTCAATTACTGGCATGACTCTTGAACAATTTGCAGGGCTAATGGTTGGATTGGGATATAAGGCCGAGAAAGGTTCTCGTTTGAAAGCAGTTTCGGAGGGCAATACTGCTCCTAGAACTGAAATTAATCAGGAACCTTTAGTAGAAATTGTGGGCGACCCTAGTGTTAACCTCGAAGAAGTTAAAATTAATGAATCTAAATACGATACCGTCGTAGATATGGAGGAGGAGTTTTATACATTTTTCTGGGTTCCCAAAAAGATGAATAAGGGTAAAAATTTTACAAAGAAAGATGTTAAATCAAGAAAGCAAAAGAGTAAGCTTTCTCCTGTGGAAAGTTCCAAAAGTTCTCGCCACGCAAATAAAAATAACAAGATCCAAGAAAAACAAATCGATCCGGACAATCCTTTCGCTAAGGCGTTGATGGGTTTTAAACAAGAAAATTAACCTTTTGGATGATAAACCGAAAAAAATCCGGATTGATAAATGGCTTTGGTGGGCGAGGTTTTTCAATACTAGAAGTCTTTCGACAAAGATTATTACTAAAGGATCTGTGAGAGTAAATTCACGTCGTATTTTTAAGCCATCAGTTGAGATCAAAGTGGATGATGTCTTAACATTCACATCTGGAAAATCTGTACGCGTGATAAAGGTTTTGTCTTTGGGGGAAAGGAGAGTAAATTATGAAGAGGCAAGAAAGATGTATGAAAATGTTGAAGGTACCGACTAATTGAGGCACTCATAATAAATATATTTACAATCGAATTTAAAGATATAAAAAGTGTTTGTCTGAATTAACTAGCATGAGTGATTAGGTACTGAATTAATTTAGATTTTTTTGACATGAGGCGGCCAGAGTAGAAATGACATATATCGTAAATGATAACTGCATAGGATGTAAATACACAGATTGTGTAGAGGTTTGTCCTGTTGATTGTTTTTATGAAGGTGAGAACATGTTGGTCATCCATCCTGATGAATGTATTGACTGTGGTGTCTGTGAGCCTGAGTGTCCTGCCGATGCCATCCGGCCTGATACAGAGCCGGATATGGAAAGATGGGTGGAATTTAATAGAAAATACTCAGAACTATGGCCGGTCATAATCACCCAGAAAGATCCTTTGCCTGAAGCTGAAGAGAGAGACGGTGAGACCGGTAAGCTTGAAAAATACTTTTCTGAAAACCCGGGTGAAGGTGGTTAACTCTTGGGCTTAAATTGATCCTTTTCATTTTTTAGACTTTCTGTTATCTGTCATCGTCGTTGTGAAGGCATAGAATACGCAAGAGACCCATAAATTTATCAACCGAGATTAAATTATACTTAATTGTCAGGATCAATGGTTAAACCGTCGGTTTGAGTATGAGTATTGAAGGAAAATTGATGGCAAGTTCAAATAATTCAGATTTTCGTCCAAATGAATTTGTAGTATACCCTGCGCATGGGGTAGGTCAGATAATATCCATTGAAGAACAAGAAATAGCCGGTACTAAGCTCGAATTATTCGTTGTGTCCTTTGAAAAAGATAAGATGACTCTCAGAGTGCCTACTCATAAAGCATCAGAAATCGGAATGAGATCTTTAAGTTCTCCAGAAGTCATTGAGAAGGCTATGACCACTCTCAAAGGCAAGGCCAGGGTTAAGAGAGCGATGTGGTCGCGTCGAGCACAAGAATATGAGCAAAAGATAAATTCTGGAGATCTGATTGCCATCGCTGAAGTTGTGAGGGATTTACATCGAAATGATGACCAGCGAGAACAAAGTTACTCTGAAAGGCAGTTGTATGAAGCTGCATTAGAACGTTTAACTAGAGAAGTCGCTGCGGTTGATGATGGGGATGAAGTATCTGCAGCAAAAAAAGTCGACGACGTTCTCGTTTCAAGAGCTGCATAAAATACTAGAATAGTTTGGCAATTTCGGTACTAATCTGGCAACTTAGAGTCAATATGATAGAACAGGGGTTCTAGCCCTGCGGTACTTTCAGTGTGATGTTCTTGCCGCCTTTGATGTAACGGAGCTCACTTTCTCCAATTGCAGCCACCTCACCTCCATCTATAGTGTCACCGACAGTCACCATTTGTCTTTTCCCATTTGACAGGCGTACAAGTGCCCGGCGCGACTTTGAGTTTCCATAAACACCGATTAGGTTAGTCCTTCGCAGATTAAGCACGTTCTGAATGGTTGCTTTCTTGGTTACTCTTGGGCTTGAAGGTACATCTGGGACTATCCCTGATATGTTGGCTTCATCGCCTTCATATTGTATAACACCCAGTGCCTGATCTATTAACATGCTAAGCCCGCTAGGGCGTTCCCTAGGCTTTACGCGTAGACCTTTGAAGTTAATTGATGAGGTTGAGAGACTTGAAAGATTATACTTTGAGAGCTGAATATTGTTGGGTCTTAATCGCGGTTTTTTTTCTGCAAGTTTACGCTTTTTTGCGGCAATTAAAGCATCGGGTGTTTTGTCTGCAGGCCTAGTTTTTGGGCGCAGCTTGGACAGTATCTTTATATTTACGTTGCTTTCACCGATACTTAAATAGTTTGGAATAGGTTTTATTGGTGGTATAACTTCTGGGTTGCCAGAAAAAACTTGATGTCCGGCCGGGGCCAAAGCTCCTACTTTTGTAGCAATTGCTAGGCCATTTTCGTCTAATTTGAAACTAGAGCCTATCGAAAGTGGTGATCGAATATCAAGAAGGGCTTTCAACTCTGATACAGTAGTGGCTTTGTCTAACGCGATTGCATCCAAACTTATAACTGAAGGGTCTATTGATGTTATGTATACGTCGCCAAGCGGCACATTCGACGGAGGTTGAGCTTGCACTGGAACTTTTGGCCAAATTCCACTTTCTGTATAGAGCGATGCTACTTCGATGTCATTTAACCGGCTGTATTTGGATTTTCCATTTCTTAATTCGCTAAAATCTTTAAAATTTACGCTCTGTGAGGCCTCCACGGCTAATTTAGAATATGAGTTTGAATCTACCTCTATCGTGGGCTCACTTTGAGTAAAAAGAGGCCCC
The DNA here is from genome assembly GCF_965655845.1 of Candidatus Salinivivens marinus. Lineage (NCBI taxonomy): Bacteria > Pseudomonadati > Pseudomonadota > Alphaproteobacteria > Rhodobacterales > Paracoccaceae > Candidatus Salinivivens > Candidatus Salinivivens marinus. The sequence goes on along the minus strand of NZ_CBFHHX010000001.1, from coordinate 263,723 downwards.
TCGTATCCTGTTTTAACTATTTTTTTCTGAGCGGATGCAGTAACAGATTGATCAGATATAGTTTGATTATTTGAAAAAATGCCAAATGCAAATTTTTCGTTTAAGAAACTTAGAAAAATAAAAGAAAAAAATAGTACGACACCAAATCCTACAAACCAATTCTTACCCGGTCTGTTCGTGTCCAGCCCGTTAATATCCTTTAAGATTTTTGCACTAAGCAACATATCATTAGACGGATGCACAAGATATTTAGATTTATCTTTGTTCACCTACAAACCCCCAACTTCGAATTTAACTCTAAAGATAAATAAGAGCTGCATCAACCCATAAACTTCTCTTAAATTACGTCAAAATTTTGTAAAAGTTTATCCACACTTTAGATAATTTAGAGATTATTCTTCATGTAATAATTACTTGAGAGATTTATCTAATGCCTGCTTGAGATCGCTGATCAAGTCATCCGCATCTTCGATGCCGATCGAAATTCGTACAATTTCTGGTCCTGTGCCAGCAGCTTTTTGTTGCTCAGTGGTTAGCTGTCGATGAGTTGTAGATGCTGGATGGATAACAAGTGATCTGCTGTCTCCCAAGTTTGCAACATGACTGAAAATGTCTAGGTTATCGACAAATTTTACACAAGAGTCGTATCCACCTTTCAGGCTAATTGTGAAAAGTCCACCGGCTCCCTTTGGGCAAATTTTTTCTACCCTCTCATAATATGGTGAGGAAGATAGTCCTGCATATGTAACCTTTTCGATCGCTGGGTGAGACTCTAACCAGTTTGTTATTCTCATGGCATTTTCAACATGCTTATTCATTCTAAGTGAGAGAGTTTCGATACCCAACAAGGAGTAGTGCGCGGCTTGAGGATTCATTGTCATACCTAAGTCTCGCAGGCCGATTGCTATTCCATGAAAAGTAAATGCTAATTCCCCAAAGGTTTCCACAAACTTCAACCCATGATACGCTGGTTCTGGCTCGGAAAGGGATGGAAATTTTCCAGACTTGGTCCAATCAAATTTTCCACTGTCAACAACACAACCGCCTGTAACAGTACCGTTTCCAGTCAAATATTTCGTAGTGGAGTGAACTACAATAGTCGCTCCATGTTCTATTGGTCTGCACAGATATGGAGTTGCTGAGGTATTATCAACTATCAATGGAATGCTGGCGGCGTTTGCGATTGAAGAAACCTCATCCAGATCAGTTATATATCCACCCGGATTGGCTATCGCTTCACAAAAAATTGCCTGAGTGTCTTCATCAATAGCAGATTGAATCGCCTTGAAATCGTCAAAATCTACAAATTTTGCGCTCCAGCCAAAACGTTTTATCGTGTTGCTGAATTGGGTTACTGTTCCACCATAAAGACGCGTAGACGCAATTATATTTTTGCCTGGTTTCATTAATGGAAACAAAGCCATAATTTGCGCAGCGTGACCTGAAGAACAGCAAACCGCACCTACACCACCCTCTAATATTGCAATTCGTTCTTGCAAAGCCGCAACGGTTGGGTTTGTAAGCCGTGAATAAATATAGCCAACTTCTTGCAAATTAAATAGCCTGGCTGCGTGCTCAGAATCCTGGAATACAAATGCAGTGGACTGGTAAATTGGAGTTTGTCTTGATCCAGTTGCAGGATCTGGAGAACTGCCTGCATGAATTTGAAGTGTATCAAAACCGTAAGAAGGACCCTTTGCCATTTGTAATCTCCATAAATTAGAATTTTCTATCCAGAAGTTTTAGCAAAGCAAGACAACTATCACCATAGGAAACATGATCTTATTTTTCTTGCCTATGTAGGAAAAATATACTGCCATTTATATTTTTAGAAAAATTTTTTACTTCGGTGGTCATTTATCCGTTGTATTACGAGGCGGTAGGTAATTGTTTTTAAACACTCTTAATCAATAATTTTATAGAATAATATGGTGGGCGACCTTGGAATCGAACCAAGCGTGCGTCTCCGCGAGGGAGTTACAGTCCCCTGCCACACCTTGCGGCCTGTCGCCCACTAGCTATAAACCAGCTACTGGGTGATTAGCGTTAGGAAAATCTGGCGTCAACAGGAAAATCCTGTAATAAAAATGAGACTTGAGTTCATATAGTTGAGAATTGAATAAGGTAGTTCTTATGAAAAAGCCAAAATGGGTGGTCGAGAAAGAGCGCCTTCGAAAATCTGAAAAAGAAGAAAGTTTTTTTCTTTTTGGGCTTCATGCCGTGGAAGATGCATTATTAAATCCTAGGCGCAAAAAAATGCGTTTAATAGTTACAAAAAATGCCCGAGCGAAGTTGGCGAAGGCAATTGATGTTTCGGGAATTACTCCTGAAGTGTTAGAACCCAGAGACTTAAACGATTTTATTGATAAGAATTCCATTCATCAAGGCGCATTGCTTGAGGTGAGACCTTTGGAATGGGGTAGTCTTATGGATGTCGTAATGCAATCGAAGTCAAAATTACCAAATCTTGTACTATTGGACCGTGTAACTGATCCTCATAATGTGGGTGCAATTCTGAGGTCTGCAGAAGTTTTTGGTGCTAGCGCTGTTGTGGGCACTAGGCATCATAGTGCGCCAGAAACTGGAGCTTTAGCCAAAGCTGCAAGCGGCGCTCTTGAACGTCAACCTTACATCAGAGTAAAGAACCTTTCGGATTCGATATTGGAATTAAAGAAAATAGGCTTTGTAGCTCTTGGTTTAGACGCCGCTGGTTCTAGTGACATTTCTGATGCAGCAAAGCTGTACTCTGATAGACCCATTGCTCTAATTCTTGGTGCTGAAGGACCTGGGCTTAGATCGCGAACGAAGGAAGTGGCAGACGCTTTAGTTAAAATTGAGTCGATATCATCATTTGGCTCACTCAATGTGTCTAATGCCGCGGCTGTCGGTTTGTATTCTATTACCGCAGTATGAAAACTTGTTATTATCAAGATCAGTAATGATTTTAGTTATCTTTGTTTTAATAATTCTTTAATCCTCTCTGGTAAAGTTTATCTAAAATGGGTATCTCATGAAACTAATATTTACGGGAGAAGTTTTCTTTGAGTTTTGATAAGCCAGGTAAGGTAGAAAAAAGTTATAGTGACGTCATTTCTTCAATTTCTGACATAATTGACGATGCGAGAAATGGGCGTATGTTCATTCTTGTTGACCATGAGGATCGTGAAAATGAAGGGGACTTGGTAATACCTGCGCAAATGGCGACCCCTGATGCAATCAATTTTATGGCGACGCACGGCCGTGGATTAATTTGCCTTGCACTCACCTCCGATCGTATCTCCCAGTTAGGTTTAAGCTTGATGAGCACTCACAATTCATCGAGACATGAAACTGCATTTACAATTTCTATTGAGGCACGTGAGGGCGTGACTACTGGAATTTCTGCACATGACCGGGCGCTTACAGTTTCCACCGCGATAGACTCTAATAAGAACCAAGCTGACATCTCTACGCCTGGACATGTTTTCCCTTTAAAAGCAAAAGATGGTGGTGTCCTCGTTAGGGCCGGACACACGGAAGCGGCTGTAGATATTAGTCGTCTTGCAGGCCTTAATCCATCTGGCGTAATCTGTGAAATCATGAATGAAGATGGCTCAATGGCCCGATTGCCTGAGTTAGTGGCTTTCGCTCAGAAACACGCACTTAAGATAGGTACAATTTCAGATTTAATATCATATCGTAGAAGGCATGATAACTTAGTTAAAGAGGAAAAAGCAGGAAAAGTTAAGTCGGAGTTCGGTGATGAATGGGACATGTCGATTTACGAAGACGAAACCCACGGCGACCAGCATATAGTCTTAACAAAAGGTGACATAAAAAGCGGTGATCCAGTGCTAGTCAGAATGCACGCCTTGGATCCAATGTTAGATATTTTAGGAGTTGGCCCGTTTGGCCGTGCCAATGAATTGAGAGAAGCTATGAAAATAGTTGCGGAGGAAGGCAGAGGAGTTGTCGTTTTGTTGAGAGATACAGATATGAAGCTGTCTTCTACTGAAGCGGCTTCGCCCAAAACGCTCAGACAATATGGTTTAGGCGCACAGATTTTGTCTTCGTTGGGTTTATCCCGTCTCATTTTGCTTACCAATTCTCCAAAGCCAAAAATTGTAGGATTAGAGGCCTATGGGCTGGAAATTACCGGTACAAAGAAAATATCGGAGTTGAAATAATGGTAAAATCGGAACCAGCCAGCGATATAAAGCGTCCAAAGTTTACTAAGCCAGTTAAGGTTCTGGTAGTTGTGGCTCCATATTATAAAGAAATAGCAGATGATTTGGTTGCTGGGGCAACGGAAGAAATAAGTGCGTCTGGCGCTGAGTTTGAAATAGTTAACGTACCTGGAGCGCTCGAAGTCCCAACTGCAATTGGAATGGCTAGTCGCCTATGTGACTTTGACGCGTATGTGGCGTTAGGTTGCGTAATAAGAGGAGAAACGAGTCATTATGAAACAGTGTGCAATGACAGCTCGAAAGGCTTGCTTATGCTCGGTCTGCAAGGATTAAGTATTGGCAATGGGATATTAACTGTTGAGAATATTAACCAGGCCAAAGAAAGATCTGATCCCAAAAAATTGAATAAGGGTGCAGGTGCAGCCCTAGCCGCTTTGAGTTTACTTTCTTTAAGTCTTTCTTGGCAGGAAAAGAGTAAAGATATAGGCTTTAAATCTTCTGGTAACACATGAATTTAGCTTACTTGTAATGGTTGCATCTAGTAAAATTTCGGGAAACCAAAGTAGAAAAATGAAGTCAATGAGCCGGCTTTATGCCGTGCAAGCTCTCTTTCAAATGGAACATTCTTCAGTCTCTGTAGATAGGGTCTGCGAGGAGTTTTTAGAGTTTCGTTTTGGCGATAATGATCAGGATCTAAGATTTATTGATGGAAATCAGAAGCTTTTTAAAAATTTAGTTTCAAATGCAGTTAAATTCCAAGCGGCTATTGATCAGATGACTGATAAGGCTCTGGTCGATAAGTGGCCGATTGATAGAATTGATCCAACTCTGAGAGCTTTGTTCCGAGTAGCAGGGGCTGAAATGAAAGGTTCAGATACGCCGTCAAAGGTAATAATTTCTGAATATTTAACTATATCTGAGGCGTTTTATCCGGATGGTAAAGAAACAAAATTTGTAAATGCAGTTCTAGATTTCATGGCGAAGGATGCAAATCCAGCTGATTTTTAAGCTGATTTAAATAATGATTATTTGTCAATCTATTAAAAGCTTTAGTTAAAGCAGTGGGCCCCATAGCAACCGTCGGGTTATCTCATTCCCGAGGACCTGTTTTTACAGGTGGGCGCCAGGTAAATGAACCAAGATTCAAACAGAGCCAGCTCCCTCGGAATTGCTTAAGGCCACCGGAATGCAACCTGAGACGAGTTGAACAGTAACCCACCAGCGGTTAGGTAATCCGTCAAATAATATTTTGCAAGTGGCATTTAAAATAAGCAAGATATAATATAGTAGGGCAGCCTAATTGTTTTTCCAAATAAGAGATAATGGCGGATTTTAATTCATCAGGTCAAAGAATTGCGCGGGGGGTTGCTAGGCATTTGGCAAGGTTGAATTTTGCTTCTTTAGAGGAGTTTGTTCCAACTCGCGGATTACGTGTGGATTTAATGGCGATTGGACCAAAAAGTGAAATTTGGATTATCGAATGCAAGTCAGGACGTGCTGACTTTATGGCTGATAAGAAATGGCAAGGGTACTTAGATTATTGTGATAGTTTCTTCTGGGCTGTAGATATGCAGTTTCCAACAAATATACTCCCGGATGAGGGTGGCTTGATCGTGGCTGATGCGTTTGACGCTGAGATACTACGAATTCCTGAAGAGAGTCCACTTAGTGCTGCCCGCAGGAAGAAAATAATTCACAAGTTTGGGCGAGATGCAGCGTTACGTCTGAGATCTTTCCGTGATCCAGATTTTCCGTATGGCTATTAAGTTAACTTCTTTTTGTGTCTACAAGTTCAGCAGCAACTTTGGCTGCAGATAAAATTTCGTCAGCGATTTCTCTCGCTTCGTCAGGCTCAAAATCCATCGGTATTTCTATGGAGTTATTCGATACATAAAGGCGTACCATTCCCTTTTCCGTTGGCCCTATTTGCAGACTAGCTTCAACATTGGATTCCGTATCAATCCCCATAAGTATTTCCTTTTGTGCTGGTTTTAAAACTTACACGATAGTTACCTTCAAAATAAGCTCTAAGCAAACATAATGACCGTAACTTTCATGGCTAAGAAATATATTTAAATTACTTGCAATTAGAGTTTTTGAGCGATAGATCCCAGATTAGTGCCGCCTTAGCTCAGTTGGTTAGAGCGCTGGATTGTGGATCCAGAGGTCCCCCGTTCAAGCCGGGGAGGCGGTACCACCAAAATATAGTTTACAGGTCTGTCTTACATCAAAAAAATTGATGAAATACATATAAAGTTAAATTTAATATTCATTTTCTTCCTAAAAGCATGCTTCCCAAAACATTATTTTTTAAAAATAGTTGTTGATAGACAGTACTTGTAAGGTGCAGAGCAACTAAAAGTAAAAAAATTGATTTAAGCATAACATGCAAGTTTGCAAAAGCTTCGATACCTCTGAACCATCCCATTGCTCCCGTGATTGGGAGGGCAAGCAACAAAAAATATAGAGTATAATGATTTAAGTGCTTAATAATCTTGCCTACATAATTGATTTTATTATCTTCACGGTGGTTAGAGTTGTCAAAACGCTGAATAAGACGCGCACATGCCAAGCAAAAAATAACAAATCCTGTTAAGATATGAAGCGAGATTAAAGGGCTTTCCAGGACTTCGTACCCGTTAAATCTTGCTTCCAAAGATTTCGAGATTTTGTGAGAGAATAAAAATTGTGGTACGATCAGGATAACCACAAGCCAATGTAGTATTATTTGGCTATTTGAATATTTTCCATCCAATTACATACTCCTTAAATTTATCCGTCCATTTTAAGGGCTGATATGAAGGCCTCTTGTGGAATATCTACTTTACCAAATTGACGCATTTTTTTCTTTCCAGCCTTCTGTTTGTCCAGGAGCTTCCTCTTTCTGGTAGCATCACCGCCATAACATTTTGCAGTTACATCTTTTCTCAAAGCTGCCAGGGTCTCGCGCGCTATTACTTTACCGCCTATAGCCGCCTGAATAGGTATCTTAAACATATGGCGAGGTATAAGGTCTTTTAGTTTTTCACACATGGCACGGCCTCTAACTTCTGACCGGTCCCTGTGTACCATTACTGATAGTGCGTCGACTGGTTCTTCGTTTACCAAAATCTGCATCTTGACCAAATTATCTGTTCTATACCCGGTCATTTGATAATCAAATGAAGCATAGCCTTTAGTAACTGATTTCAAGCGATCGTAGAAATCAAACACCACCTCATTTAACGGCAAGTCATATACAACCATCGCACGAGAGCCGGCGTAGGTTAAATCTTCTTGAATCCCTCTACGATCCTGGCAAAGTTTAAGCACGTCTCCCAAATAATCATCTGGTACCAATATTGTCGCTTTTATCCTCGGTTCTTCTAAATGATCCACCTTTGACAAATCAGGCATATCAGCAGGATTGTGCAGCTCAATCATTTCTCCATCACGAGAATAGACATGGTAAATTACGCTTGGAGCAGTAGTAATCAAGTCTATATCATACTCTCGCTCAATACGGTCTCTTATTACCTCAAGGTGAAGTAGTCCTAGAAATCCACAACGAAATCCAAAGCCTAATGCAGCGGATGTTTCCATTTCAGAGCTAAATGATGCATCGTTTAGTGCCAGTTTTTCGATTGCATCCCGTAAATCTTCAAACTGGGAACTGTCAACAGGAAATAAACCACAAAAAACTACTGGCTGACTTGGTTTAAATCCAGGCAACGCGGTATCTGTTCCCCGTTTGTCGTGCGTGATCGTGTCGCCAACTCTAGTATCTCGAACCTGTTTAATTGATGCAGTAATAAACCCTATTTCGCCCGGGTAGAGACAATCAACATTTTCCATCTGTGGTTTAAATACACCAATTCTATCGATAGTGTGGAGGGTTCCGTTAGACATCATTTTGACGCGATCACCCTTTTGCATCTTACCGTCCATTATTCTTACTAAGACTACTACTCCCAGGTAAGCATCGTACCAGCTATCGACCAGCATTGCCTTAAGTGGTGCGTCAACATCTCCGGTTGGTGCAGGCAACTTATTAACAATGGCTTCCAACGTTTCACCAATACCGATACCTGATTTCGCACTGACTTCGATCGCTTCGCTAGCATCCAAACCGATAACATCCTCAATTTGCTCAGCTACTCTGTCACAATCTGAGGCGGGTAAATCAATTTTATTCAGAACAGGTACTATTTCATGATCGGCGTCGATTGCTTGATAAACGTTTGCCAGTGTTTGTGCCTCAACCCCTTGTGTGCTATCCACTACCAAAAGCGACCCTTCAACAGCTCTCATTGACCTGCTTACTTCGTAGGCAAAGTCTACGTGACCTGGAGTATCTATCAGGTTAAGAACATATTTTTCACCATCTTTGGCAATATAATCAATTCTAACTGTATTGGCTTTAATTGTAATCCCACGTTCGCGTTCAATGTCCATGCTATCGAGAAGTTGCTCTTTCATATCCCGATCCGACACAGTTGAAGTCGTTTGAATTAATCGATCGGCCAAAGTAGATTTGCCATGATCGATATGAGCCACTATCGAAAAGTTTCTTATATTTGCGAGGTTTGTCATATTTCCGATATGAGTTTAAATTAGGCTTTGGTCAAGGTTCTTTTTTATAAATTCTTGACCAATATTGCACGATATTTAAAAAATAAAGTTACTGTTAAAAATCACTTAAAAAAGTTCTAACAGCAGCTTCAAATTCACGTGGTTTTTCTGCATGAAGCCAGTGCCCGGCATTTGGTATTTTGGCAAACTTTGCTCTAGGAAATAGTTTTTTTATACTAGGTCGATGTGTAATTTGTAGATAGTTACTTAATGCTCCAGATAAAAAAAGTGAAGCTTTTTCGTATTGTCCTGGCAGCTGAGGAAAAGAAATTATTTTTTCCATTTCACGCTCGAGCACATCTAAATTAAGTTTCCATCTTTTATTTTTTATATCAATTGATTGGGCAAAAAAGCTCCGCAACTCTGGCTCTGGAACACTCTCTGCTAACTGTATTATGGCATCTGTTCTGGTGGCTAATCTATCTAACTGAACTTTTTTCATTGCACTAATGTACTGAGTATTATCGTGTGAATAGCTAACGGGTGCTATGTCAGCGATAATGAGTTTCTCTACTAGGTTTGAATCCAATATTGAGAGTACCATTGCCGCTTTTCCACCCATCGAATGACCTAAAACAGCCATCGATCCAAAGTGTTTAAGAAATTCTTGAAGATCTCCAGCCATGTCGAAGTAACTTTGGGTTTCGCACCATCGACTGTCACCATGGTTACGTTGGTCGATGGCAAAAACTTCTCTTTCATCTGACAGTCTTTTCGAAATTACACCCCAATTTCGTGCTGAACCATATAATCCATGCACAATCAAAAGTGGGGTTTTATTAGATTGCGTAGATGGGTAGTGTATATAATTAAGCATTATACCCCTATGTCGCTTATTTAAATTTGAAGGTAGAATAATACAGTGTGCGGTAGATTTGTATTAGAAACACCATTAAAAGCAACTGCTGAAATTTTTAACGCGAAAATGGCAAAAAGTTTGGTCTCGGCGCCCAATTTTAACATATGCCCTTCTGAAAACATTAGTGTGCTCGTCAGCAATTCGGGTAAGAGAAAATTAGGACAGATGCGCTGGGGTTTTGTGCCACATTGGTACAAATCGGTTGCAGATGGGCCATTACTATTCAATGCTCGAGCAGAAACTCTTGCTGAAAAACCTGCGTTTAGAGAAGCTTGCCGTAAAAGGAGATGTTTAATACCAGCGGATGGCTTCTACGAGTGGAAAAAAAAGTGGGCTCAAAGAGTAAACCTTTTTATGTTAGGAGATCAGATAGGCAGCAAATGATCTTTGCTGGAATTTGGCAATTTTCGGATGATCGGGAAGATAGAATCCCGACGTGTACGATCATAACTGTACCTGCCTCAGAGCAAATATCAGGGATCCATAATCGTATGCCACTTTTAATAAATCCGTGTGACTGGGCTGTCTGGCTCGGTGAAGGGCAGGGTGTCAAAGCGGCTAAACTTATGAAAACCCCTTCACACATCGAACTGGAAGTGCTCAATGTTACTAATGAAATAAAATCAACAAATGCGCCTATATGATCACCGCCTCAGTGAAAATATAATTTACCATTGTTATATGCTTGACGCTAAATTTTGACCGTACTAAGTAACAGGCACGATGCGGGTATGGTGAAATGGTATCATAAGAGCCTTCCAAGCTTAAGGTGCGGGTTCGATTCCCGCTACCCGCTCCAAAAAACCATCACACTACGGCATTAAATTCAAAAAAATCGTTAAAGACAAATTTTTGTATGTAGATAAAAGTGTGGCGGACTGTCACTATTCATTAGATTATATTGACAGCAAACAGTGACTCATGTTTCCGTCGACTATGTTCTTAAGAACTGGGGCGAGTCCGATGGTTGTCGTATTGGGAGGCAACAACGATTGTAGACTCGCCACTCCCTACTTTCTTTGGCCACATATGGATCAGCACTATCATTTTTTTTGAGTTAGTAAAAAGTTTAAGAAATTAAATTGCATGCTTTTCTAAAAAAAAATACCCAATTGTCGTTTCAGTATCTATGGATGATAAAAAGCTCATAGAAACTATTTGGAATGATATGGTTCTCAAAAAACGGTTTGAAAATAACCCTTACAGCTTATCGTGCAGTGAGATTGAGCTTTTACGAAACCAGGAAAAGTTTGAAGAGATAGTTAATTGGGAAAAAACTTCCACTCATGCAAGGCTTTTGAACAACTTATACTTGGAAGGTTATAAGCACTGAAGTTAACAATTAGACTAAGTTAATGAGTGACAATTTTTTATATGGCAACTTTATTAGTTAGCTACTTAAGAGTTTTTTATTAAGCTCAATATTCATGTTGGTAAAACGATTTTTGTACAGTGATAATAAAATAATTAAAGTAATTCAATACCTTAAGGGCGCCAGCTAAACCTACTTGTTCATCATTTAAAATTTTTTGTTTATGCAAAAATATTTTTTAGTAAATAAATCTTTACTCCGCAGCTTGACGTCTGTTAGTTTCGCCGTTCTTAATCAAGCCACGACGAAAAACACGGAGAGGGAATGTCGCACGCTGCGAGATCAAAAGAAAGAAAACCATCAAAAGAATTAGGTGCGTTGTCAGGTCTTTTACCGTTTTTAATTCCTTACAAAGGATTAATAGCAGCGGCTTGTCTGGCGCTTATTCTAACCGCTGGTTTATCATTGGTCCTGCCATTAGCGGTACGGAGAGTAGTCGATACATTTAATAATGGAAACGAAAGTATGCTAGATTTATACTTCGTTGCAATTTTAGTAGTAGCAGCATTATTGGCAGCGGGCACAGCAATACGATATGCGCTTGTCACAAAATTAGGTGAACGCGTGGTTACCGATATAAGGGAAACCATATTTGAGCGAGTTCTCAAAATGAGTCCCCAGTTCTACGAGACAATAATGACAGGTGAGGTAATTAGCAGAATAACTACTGACACGACTCTTATTCTGTCAGTTATAGGATCTTCCATCTCTGTCGCGCTGAGGAACATTTTGATTTTCGCAGGTGGACTTGCGCTTATGCTTGTCACTTCTGTCAAATTAACCAGCTTGGTCCTTCTTATAGTCCCGGCTGTTGTAATTCCAATACTCACTTTGGGCAGAAAGCTAAGAAGGTTGAGCCGCGAAAATCAAGATTGGATCGCATCTTCTTCAGGAAATGCATCAGAGTCGTTGGGAGCCGTACAAACAATTCAAGCTTATACACATGAAAACCTCAGTATTAATGCTTTTAACGATGTGAGTGAAAAAGCCTATCGTTCGGCACGAAAGAGAATTTCTACAAGAGCCTGGATGACCGCAATTGTCATATTTTTTGTATTTTCTGGAATTGTTGGAGTTTTATGGATTGGTGCTCGAGATGTTAGACTAGGCGTTATATCGACGGGTGTTTTGGTGCAATTTGTAATCTACGCTGTAATGGTTGCTGGAGCCGTTGCCGCTTTGTCAGAAATTCTGGGAGAACTACAAAGGGCAGCTGGTGCTACAGAGCGGCTGGTAGAACTTCTTAATTTACGAGATTTTGTAAAAGACCCTCATAAAATTAAAGAGTTTACTGTGCCTGTAAGGGGGGAAATTGAATTCAATTCAGTTAATTTTCGGTACCCGTCCAGGCCTGATAGCCCAGCCTTATCCGAACTCGATTTTAAGATTAAACCTGGTGAAACAGTAGCATTTGTCGGTCCTTCGGGTGCGGGAAAGTCTACACTATTTCAACTGTTACTACGCTTTTATGACCCAATGACTGGTTGTGTAAAAATAGACGGAATTGATTTAAAAGAACTGGCAAGAGAAAAATTTAGGAAAAATATTGCTGTCGTCCCTCAAGATCCAATAATTTTTGCAATGTCAGCAATTGAAAACATCAGGTTTGGACGGCCAGATGCATCTGATGAAGACGTTATAGCTGCTGCTAAAGCAGCATCCGCACATGAGTTTATAAAGAATTTACCAGAGTCCTATCAGACATTTGTTGGTGAGCGTGGTGTAATGCTTTCTGGGGGGCAAAAGCAACGGATAGCAATTGCTCGAGCAATTTTGAGAGATGCTCCGATCTTACTTTTAGATGAGGCAACAAGTGCACTAGACTCTGAAAATGAACTAGCTGTCAAAAGGGCCGTTGAGTCCCTTTCTAAAAGTCGCACCACATTAGTTGTTGCGCATCGGTTGGCGACGGTTAAAAAGGCGGATAAAATAATCGTTATGAACCAGGGCAAACTTGTAGCTACCGGCACACATGAAGAATTACTATCTGCTGGTGGCCTATACGCCAGATTGGCTAGATTGCAATTTTCAGATGGTGAGGATTTGGCGGCCTAGTTCGATAATACAACATCTTTACCCGTTGATCGTTATCTTAACTCTTGCAAGCCTTTTCTTTTCAAACCAAGATGTATTTATATTGGGCAACATACCATAGATAGGGGAAAAGATGAGTTACGCGTCGATAGCTGATATAAAAAAAATAGAAAAGCTTTCCAAATGGGAAGATCGCGACGTCCCAAAGACATTGTATGGTATGCTTTCTAAAGCAGCGCAAAACTACCCAAATCATGATGCAGTAAGCTATCAAATATTTTCGGGTCCAAAAGATAAAGCGGAAACGTTTTCATGGAAAGAGTTGTTCGATAAGGCATCCCAAGCCGCGAACATGTTCCGTAGTTTGGGAATTAATGAGACTGATGTGGTGGCTTATGTTCTACCTAATGCAAATGAAACATTATTCTCTCTTTTGGGCGGTGCAATTTCGGGTATAGTTGCACCGATCAACCCACTATTGGACACGGAACAAATAGCAGCTATTTTGCGAGAAACTGATGCAAAAGTTGTTGTAACCTTGAAGGCTTTTCCAAAAACTGATGTTTGTCAAAAAACTGCACAGGCAGTTGCTTTAGCGCCGAATGTCCACACAGTACTAGAAGTAGATTTGTTAAGGTATTTAACACCACCAAAGTCTTGGATTGTTCCATTGATTAGGCCAAAAAATGATACACAGCATTCTGCGAAAGTAATTAATTTTAACGAATTGTTAGAACAGCAAAATACCTCGCTTGATTTTGAGGATATTCAAGAAGACCGTGTTGCCGCCTTATTTCATACGGGTGGAACAACAGGCATGCCTAAAGTTGCACAGCATAAATATTCAGGGTTGGCTTACAATGGATGGCTTGGTGCGGAATTAATATTTTCAGCTGATGATAATATAATTTGTCCGTTACCTTTGTTTCATGTTTTTGCTAGCCACGTAATTATAATGGGGGCCATAAGTTCTGGCGCCCATGTTGTTTTCCCGACACCGCAGGGTTACCGAGGAGATGGAGTTTTTGACAACTTTTGGAAATTAATCGAGCGGTGGAAAATTACTTTTATTATCACAGTACCGACAGCTGTCTCACAATTGATGCAAAGGCCTGTAGATGCTGATATCTCTTCAATTAAACAAGCTTTCTCCGGGTCAGCTCCAATGCCAATGGAATTATTTAGACGTTTTGAGGGAGCTGCTGGTGTGGAAATAATTGAAGGGTACGGGTTAACTGAAGTTACTTGTCTCGTTTCTGTAAACCCACCTATCGGTTCAAAGAAAGTTGGTTCGGTTGGTCTCCCATTGCCATATACGGACGTTAAAATCATCACTCAAGAAGATGGTAAATTTAAAGAATGTTCGGTGGATGAAATTGGAGAAATATCTATTTCTAACCCAGGTGTTTTTGCAGGAAAGACCTATACTGAGGATGATAAAAACAAAGATCTATACTACAAGAAAAAGTATTTAAGAACGGGCGATTTAGGCAGAAAAGATGGTGATGGGTTTGTTTGGATAACCGGGCGTGCCAAAGACCTAATTATTAGGGGAGGGCACAATATCGACCCTGCTGTGATTGAAGAAACACTTCTTGGGCATGATGCGGTTGCTTTCGCGGGTGCGATAGGTCAACCAGATGCTCATTCAGGTGAATTGCCATGCGTATATGTAGAGCTTGTGGCCGGGTTGACTGTCTCTGATCAAGAGTTAATGGAGTACGCTATTAACAATATTGGTGAACCTGGCGCTAAACCTAAACACCTAGAAATTCTTAAAGAATTGCCTAAAACTGCAGTTGGGAAGGTATTTAAGCCTGATCTCAGGAAAATGGCCATCACTAGAATATTTGATCAAGCTCTGTCCGAAAAAAATGCTACAGCCAGAGTTTCGGGTGTTAAAGATGATAAGAAATTAGGCCTTGTTGCACAAATAAAAGGTGAAGCACCTGATGCTTTAATTAAGGAGGTTTTGCAAGATTATACGATACCGTGGGAGCGTTCTTAAAGGCTAACTACTCGACTTTGGCGGAGCACCGCCAAGAAAAAAGTTTCCGTTTTTATAATCGCATGGCTCATCCTGCATCATAAGGTGCAGACCATCTCCGTCAAACGGGTTCTGCCTTGCAAGACCCTCATTGACCTCTATGCCGAGGCCCGGAGCTTGTGGTGCTTTTATATATCCGTCGTCTACCTGTATCGAACTCTTAATAAGTTCGTCATGGAACTTCGTCTCAATAGTTTCGAGAATCAAGATATTTGGAATAGATACAGCTAATTGAATATTCGCCGCCCATTCAATTGGTCCAGCATAAAGATGAGGAGCCATTTGAGCGTTGAATACTTCGGCTATTGCAGAGGTCTTCTTCATTTCCCAAATACCCCCAGCGCGACCTAATGCAGGTTGAAGAATTGAAATACCCCCACTTCTCAGTAAAGTGGCAAACTCATATTTTGTAGTTAGTCTCTCACCTGCGGCAATTGGTACTTTCAACGATTTGGCTAATTTTTGAAACTCCAGTAAATTATCGGGTGGAATAGGTTCTTCAAACCACAATGGGTTGAAACGTTCGATGGCTTGGCCAAGTCTTATGGCTCCAGAAGTAGTAAACTGTCCATGGGTTCCCAAAAGTAAATCCGCCCTATTGCCTATTGCTGCTCTTATTTCCTCCATGAATGAAACACAAAGCTCTATATCTCTTAGGGCAGGTTGATGACCTCCACGCATTGTATAGGGGCCGGCTGGATCAAATTTAAGTGCTGTATACCCTCGCGATACTAAATCATAGGCACTTTCAGCTGCATCTTCTGGGGAAGTCCAAAATGACTTTAAATCATGATTTTCAAGCGGATACAGGTATGAATAAGCTCTAATACTTTCGTTCATTTTCCCGCCTAGTAAGGCCCAAACTGGTCTGTTGCGTTCTTTTCCAAGAATATCCCAACACGCAATTTCTAATCCCGAAAATGCCCCCATGACAGAAAGATCCGGCCTCTGAGTAAACCCAGATGAAAAAGTTCGTCTGAACATCAATTCTATATTTTCTGGTGATTGATTTAAAAAATATCTCTCAAAGACGTCTTCAATAACTGCCGTCATAGCTTTTGGACCAACGGATGATGCATAGCATTCTCCCCATCCAACAACATTCGTATTTGTCGTTAATTTGACCAAAATCCAGTATCTTCCTCCCCATCCCGGAGCGGGGGGGGCTGTTACAATTACATCCAGATTAGTTATACGCATCTGATATACCATTAATTAAAAACAATCAGATTTCTCTTTGCTGAACCAGATTTTGTGTCGAAAATTGCCTCATTTATTTGATCCAGTTTCCACTTTTTTGAAATTAGTTCATCCAATTTTAACCTATTTTGTAGATATAAATCAGCAATCCAGGGAATATCCCTTTCTATGACGGTATCACCCATTTTTGACCCAACCAGTTTTTGAGATGCTGCCGCTAAGTTAACAGGCTTAAAAGTAGCTAGTTCATTGGTTTTTGTCATTCCCAGCATAACAACCTGACCGCCTTGCGCGAGATATAGGGGGGCCGTATCGTACACAGCGACCGCGCCCACTGAAACAAATACAGCATCGGCGCCACCGCCTAATTTTTCTTTTGCCAATTTCCATGGACTACCCTTGGTGCCTAGGATGCCATCAGTGGCTCCAAATTCTATTGCCATGTTTAATTTTTCCTCAGAAAGATCTACTGCTATTATTCTGCGAGCGCCCGCAAGTCTTGCACCTTGGATTGCATTGAGCCCAACGCCACCCGCACCGATTACAATCACATCTTGCCCCGGTTTTATTTTTGCAGCATTTACAACTGCTCCAATTCCTGTAATCACACCGCATGCCATCAATGCAGCGGCCTCATATGAAATTTTACTACTTACTTTGACTATTTGCGACTTATCAACCACTACTTTTTCCGCAAATGCTCCACATGCCATAGCTTGCATTAATGTGCCTCCATTTGAGGTTTTAAGAGGGCCGTTTGTCCCATCGTATTCGGTCATGCATATTGTTGGTTGGCCTTGTTTACAATTCATACAATTTCCACAGGATCGAATAAGCGTAACCACAACTCGATCCCCAATAGCTAGACCTTCAATATTATCTCCGATGTTGCTGATTTTACCGGATGCTTCATGCCCATAAACTGCTGGTAAAAAACCACCCCATGCTCCCTCCATGTAAGAGATATCAGAGTGGCAAATAGCGACTGCCCCTAGCGTAACCTCAACCTCATTATTAACGGGCGAACGTAGTATAACATCCTCAACCTTCAATGGTTTGCCAAATTCATGTGCTACGGCGGCTTTTATTTTGGGCATTACAACCTCTGTTTTAAAAGCAAATGATTGCTATTTTACAAGCTAAGGCTATACAAAACACGCAAACATGCAATGAGTTTTCGAAATTATAAAGTGCTTGCTGGCTTGCGTCTGGATATAATAAACAAGCACAATAGAACCATAAGCGCAGAGAATAAAAACGGCATACCAGGGAAATAATATTTTGCTGTTTTGTCTGAAAAAACGGCTAAAATCCACGTCATGGTTATCGGCGTTATGACCATGGCAATGGCATTAAGTGAAGAGGCCACACCTTGTATGGCTCCTTGTCGGTCGTCACCAACTGACTTTGACAGAATTGCTTGTATTGCTGGTTGAGCAAGAACGCCGAGGGACGCAAGTGGTATTAGTATGATCAAGGTTTTACCGTCAGTTAGAAATGCAAATGTAAACATGGCAGAGAACTCGAAACAAAACCCTATTATAATTGTTTTTTTCTCGCCCCAAATTTTTATTGCTGGTCGCACCAAAACGCCTTGGACTATTGCAAAGCATACTCCGTAAATGGTTAGGGAAATTCCTATCATCCCAGGAGACCAACTGAACCTTTCAACTGTAAAAAAAGGCCAGATTGCAGCATAGATCGAAGTCCCTATAGTGAATAGCAGAAATACCAAAAGTAATGAATAAATTCCTTCAAATTTTCGAAGGTCTAAAATTGCACCAATTGGGTTTGCTCGATACCACATGAATTCTCGTCGGTTCTTTGTTTTTAAACTTTCTTTAAGTACAAAATAACATAGCACACCGTTTGCAGCAGCTAGCATTGCTGCTGCGAAAAATGGGGCTCTGGGACCCCATTCTCCTAATAATCCGCCTATCAAAGGCCCAAGAACAAAGCCTAGACCAAATCCAGCGCCAAGCATTCCAAACCGAGCTGCTTTTTCCTCCGGCGAAGATATATCTGCCATATAAGCATTGGCTGTTGCATGGGTTGCGGCAGTGATTCCGCCTATCAGTCTTCCAAGAAATAGTAACCACAGGGTTTGTGCAAAGCCCATTAAAAGATAATAAGCCGCCATAACGAAAAGCGCTAGTAACAGTATTGGTTTTCTACCATACCTGTCGGATAAAGCGCCTAAAATGGGTCCAAAAATAAATTGCATCAATGCAAATGTAGATGCTAGCAGTCCACCCCATATCGCGATGTCAGAAATTTTTTCAGTACCTGTTACCTCCGCAAACAGAGCAGGCATAACCGGAATGATAATTCCAATTCCCATTGAATCCAAAACGACAGTTGTAAAAATCACAAAAATTGGAAGCTTTGAGTTATTGGGCATTTTTAATTAAGATCTTGATAACCAATTTATAATTTAAACTACGTCAAAGTTGCTTTACGTTAAGCGCACGTCAAAAAGGGCCCATTAACAAAATAATTTCAGACACGTTGGTTAAACAAATATTGGCATGGGTCAACCCCATTCTCTAAACCAACTAATTTTGTTGCAGATATTTATAATATCTAAGACTTCTAAAACACATAATTTTAATGTAGCCCATATTACCTAAAAGGTTGGTTAGAATATTATATTCATTTTTTAGGTAAAATAGAATTTAGGGTTTCCTAATACACAACTTTAGTGAAAAGACAGAGCTCTAGAAAAGATTTCTGGATCCACGTTTCCTCCAGATGCAACTACTACAATTGTTTTGCTATCTAACATTTCACTATGGTATAGTGCTGCTGCTAAGGACACCGCGCCGCCAGGCTCGATAACTATTTTTAATCTTTCAAAAGCAATTCTCATTGCCCTAAGAACTTCGCTTTCTGTAACTACAATTCCAGGGTAGCAAAATTCTTTTAAAATGGGAAATGTAAGAATACCTGGAGAAGGGGTAACAATCGCATCGCACAAGCTGCTTGAGTTATTGTCATTTGTTTCTCTTTTCCCAGATATCAACGAGCGTACTACATCATCAAATCCAGCTGGTTCAACTGGGTGCACTTTAAAATTTTTGGCATTTTCCGCACAGGCAAGAGCAATACCGCTTGTCAGTCCGCCGCCGCCACAACATACAAGCAGATCCGCCTCATCGATTCCAAGATCTTTGGCTTGTTCGGTTATTTCCAGTCCTGTTGTCCCTTGTCCTGCAATCACGTCGGGATCATCATAAGGCTTAATTAAAACTGACCCAAATTTTCTTTGAAGGTTTTCACCTATTACTTCACGACTCTCATTATATCTATCGTAGAGCACAACTTCTGCACCAAGTTTTCTGGTATTATCAATCTTAATTTTTGGTGCATCCTCAGGCATAATTACAGTAGACGGTATGTTGTGCATTGTTGCCGCCATTGCTATACCCTGCGCGTGATTTCCGGATGAGTAAGCGAGAATCCCTTTATCTCTTTCTTCGCTTGTCAAAGCTGATATCGCTGAAAAGGCGCCTCGAAATTTAAAGCTCCCGGAATGTTGCAAGCATTCTGCTTTTAGATACGTTGGCCGACCAACTATCTCGTCAATAAATGGTGAATTTAAAAGTGGGGTAACCCTTTTTTTGCCAGATAAACGAGCGTTTGCCGCTAAAATCATTTCAAAATTCATTTTTTATCCTAAGATTTTAGTATTTTTTGAGTTACGCACTTTTAATTATGTTACAAAGCTATTCAAATATATCAATGAGTTGTGTGAGGTTGGAGAATTCATGATTTGGCTTCCAAGGCAAACGTTCAACTGGCTTTTTACCTCTATTGATCCAAGCGGTAGAAAATCCGTATTTAGTCGCCCCTACAATGTCCCAGCCATTTGAGGAGACAAATAGAACTTCGCTTGTTTGATAGCCCATTTTTGAATTTACCAATTCATAAACTCTTTTATCGGGCTTGAAAATTCCGACTTCATCTACGGAGACTATAAAATCGAAATAATTATTTATTCCAGTTGATACGCATGCTGATTGTAGCATCCTTGGAGTTCCATTCGACAAGATTGCCAATTTAACATTCAGCACATTCAATTCGTTTAAGATTTGACCTGTCTCTGGATACACTTCACTTGTCCAGTATAAGTCTAATAAGGTCTCTCGGAGTTTTGGGTCCTCAGCCAATGCCATCTCCTCTAGAGCAAAGTCCAAAGCTTTTGAAGTTATATCACTAAAGTCAGTCTTAAAATTTAAAATATTTTGAAGCCAAGTATATTCAATTTGCTTCTTTCTCCAAATTTCTGCGAGGCCTTCCCAAGAACTCTTTAGTAGGGAATTTGAGGAAACTAACGCAGATTTCCGAGCTGCAGCAGTAATGTCAAAAAGTGTTCCATAGGCATCAAAAACAATTGATTTATATTGCAATTCAAATCCTTTATCGAAAGATTTTTCAGTCAATTTTTAGTAAGACTGTTCCATTTCTGCCTGGTTTCATAACTTGCTCATGAGCCTTTGCGCAGTCACCCAATTCATAGATGCTATCGATAGAAGGGAATAGGGCGTGTTTTACATATGCATCGTGGATTATCTTTATAAGTCTTTTTCGAAGAGGCGTTGGCATAAGATAGACTAAAATCATGTTTAGCGTTAAGCTCTTAAATAAGTATTCTCCAAATGGAAATTGAGGGTTCATATTTTTACCAGAACCGTAGATAGATACAGTTCCCATTGCGCGCATAATTTTTGGTATAACATTTATATTTTCGCCGAATTCCACTTCGACAGCATAATCTACTCCGTTAGGTGCACACTCAAGAACTTTTTTATCAAGGCCAGGATCCGCGTAGTCCAAGACAAAATCAGCACCTAGGTCTTTTAATTTCTTCACTTTATCTGCTCGAGCAGTAGCAATGATTTGGGCGCCTCGGTATTTCGCTAATTGTATTGCTAGGTGTCCTACCGCCCCATTACCACCTGAAATAAATATCGTTTTTTCCTCAATATTAGATTGCATACAGATAAGCTGAGCTGCTGTAAGACCTGGTATTCCAAGGCAAGCTCCGTGCTCAAAGGACATTGAGGATGGCATTTTCACTGCTTGATCAGCTGGTAAGCAAATATATTCTGCGGCGGTTCCGAAAGCCCGGTTCCAGGCACCATTCCAAATCCATACTCTCTCGTTACGTCTTTTTGAGCTTATATTTTTTCCTACCTCAACTATAATTCCTGAGCCATCAGAGTGTGGGATTATTCGATCGAACGGTGGATTACTTACTCCTGGGCGACCGCCGGCCCTAGCTTTAGCATCGGAGGGATTTACGCCAGAAAAATATAGTTTTACCAGCACTTCATTCGCTTTAGGTTTAGGTTTTTCAATGTCTAATACATTTAGTACTGACGATGGAGAGCCGAACGAACTATATGAAACGGCTTTCATCAAATTTATTCTCTTTAACTTATTTCGTTTTTCAATCTAATGACTACATTTACGGAAGTTATTCTCGTTCCATTAGGGGCGTCTGGAAGCCTAGCAATCTCTAAATCTTCCAAAGGGGCGTCAGTTAGTTTTGCTTCATCTTCCCAATAAAAGTGGGGATGATCATAAGTTTTAGTATCAAAATAAGATTTTGATCCATCTACAATTATTTCTTGAATTAAGCCCGCGTCACAAAAGGTTTTCAACGTGTTATAAACTGTCGCCAGTGATACCGTGTAGCCTGTCTGTTGAACTTTAGCAAACAAGGTTTCTGCGGTTACATGTTTATCCTGCCCATCGCCGACCAGCACTTCCGCAAGGCATAGTCTTTGGCGTGTAGGACGCAAATTTGCCTCTTCCAGCCATTTTGTTGCTCTTTGATTTGCAATTGAAATCATGTTACACCTTCCACATTGTACTTATTATACATCCGTTTGCACAAAAAATTCAACGCTATTCTACTTTCACTCCTTGAGAAGGTTCAATGTGATCTTGCAAGCATTGCGAGCGGGGTGTTAATGACTAAGAAAATTTTAAAGAAAGTAAAGAA
The DNA here is from genome assembly GCF_965655845.1 of Candidatus Salinivivens marinus. Classification (NCBI taxonomy): domain Bacteria; kingdom Pseudomonadati; phylum Pseudomonadota; class Alphaproteobacteria; order Rhodobacterales; family Paracoccaceae; genus Candidatus Salinivivens; species Candidatus Salinivivens marinus. Next base: position 241,424 of record NZ_CBFHHX010000001.1, on the reverse strand, counting down.
AAGATGGCAACCTATCCCACTGAATTTAATAAAGAGGAATTGTTAAAGTGCTCAAGGGGGGAACTATTTGGCCCAGGCAATGCTCAGCTACCAGCACCTCCTATGCTAATGATTGATAGAATTACAGAGATTAGTGGAGATAGCGGACCTGATGGAAAAGGTCATGTTGTAGCCGAATTTAATATTACTCCTGATCTTTGGTTTTTTGAGTGCCATTTCCCGGACAATCCAATTATGCCAGGCTGCCTTGGCTTGGATGCATTATGGCAATTGACAGGTTTTAATCTGGGCTGGAGAGGATGGCCAGGTAAGGGCTACGCTTTGGGGGTGGGAGAGGTAAAATTGACGGGCATGGTCCGCCCTGATAGGAAATTACTAACCTATCGAGTAAACTTTTCGAAGGCCATTCAAACACGGCGCCTAACAATGGGCGTTGCCAATGGCATTGTAGAGGCTGATGGTGACGTGATATACCAAGTAACCGATATGAAAGTTGCGTTATCAGAAAACTAAACCAAAGGACAAAAATATGCGTCGTGTAGTCGTCACCGGAATAGGTATAGTATCTTCAATAGGTAACAATACCGAGGAGGTTTATAATAGCCTAATACATGGCAAATCAGGTATTACAAAAAATGAGGATATGGCCTCTTACGGTTTTCGTAGTCAAGTTGCAGGAAACATCAAGTTAGACGTCAGTGAGCATGTAGATAAGCGATCTCTTCGTTTTATGGGGCCGGGTGCTGCATACGCTCATATAGCCATGGAGCAAGCGATCAATGACTCGGGCTTAACTGAGCACGAAGTGTCAAATATTAGAACTGGTTTGGTGGCAGGCTCGGGAGGTCCATCTACGTCCGCTATGTTGACCGCCCATCAAACTGTTTTAAAGAATTCAAGCCCAAAGAGGATTGGTCCATTTGCTGTTCCTAAATGTATGTCATCTACTATTTCAGCAAATTTAGCCACTGCGTATAAGATAAAAGGGATCAATTATTCGATTACCTCTGCGTGCTCCACTTCACTTCATTGCATTGGAAACGCGGTGGATCAAATTTTAATGAATAAGCAAGATATCATGTTTGCTGGGGGCGGAGAAGAATTGGATTGGACGCTTTCGTGTCTTTTTGATGCAATGGGGGCCATGTCTTCAAACTTCAATGAATCGCCCGAACGTGCATCACGTGCTTTCGATGCAAATCGGGATGGTTTTGTAATTGCCGGTGGTGGAGGTATAGTCGTGCTTGAAGAATTGGAACATGCTAAGGCCCGCGGTGCGAAAATTTATGCTGAGGTGACTGGGTTTGGGGCTACATCTGATGGGCATGATATGGTGGCACCCTCAGGTGAAGGTGGGGAACGAGCTATGCGTTTGGCCTTAGGTACTCTGCCAGAGGGTCGTGCAGTTTCATATATAAATGCACATGGTACTTCCACGCCTGTAGGAGATGTTGGGGAAGTTGAAGCAGTACGTAGGGTTTTTGAGAATAAAGAAATGCCGCTGATTAGCTCAACTAAGTCTATGACTGGTCATTCCCAGGGAGCTACTGGAGCCCAAGAGGCTATTTATTGTTTATTAATGCTTAAAAGTAACTTTATTGCTCCATCCATCAATATTGAAGAACTTGACGCCGGTATCAACTCTGGCGAGATAGCGCGCGAATTGGTCGAAGATGTTTCTCATGATACAGTCATGACAAATAGCTTTGGATTTGGTGGTACCAATGGATCAATGCTACTATCTAGATATTATGAATAGTTGGACTTTGTTAAAATGACTGGGCAGCTGGAAGGTAAACGTGGTTTAGTAATGGGTGTTGCAAATGAGCGCTCAATTGCTTGGGGAATTGCAAAATCTATGTCGAATGAGGGGGCCGAGTTAGCATTTACTTACCAAGGTGAAGCATTTAGATCGCGACTTGAACCTCTTGCATCTTCAATTGGGTCAAATTTATTATTTGAACTGGATGTAGCAGATGATGCTTCCTTCGAGAATACCTTTGAGAGTTTGTCGGAGCATTGGGGTAAATTAGATTTCATAGTTCATGCGATTGCATACTCAGATAAAAATGAACTAACTGGTCGATTTTTAAATACCACGCGAGAAAACTTTAAAAACACACTAGATATCTCCAGTTATTCATTAATTGAGGTTGCTAGACGGGCATATCCCTTGATGATGGATAAAGGAGGTACAATATTAACTCTAACCTACCAAGGTTCAAATCGAGTTACTCCTTTTTATAATGTGATGGGTGTGGCTAAGGCTGCTCTTGAGGCAACGACAAGATACCTTGCAAATGATCTTGGGCCCAGTGGTATTAGGGTGAACGCAATTTCTCCCGGACCTATGAGAACCCTTGCGGGGGCTGCAATAGGCGGAGCCCGAAGAACTTTCAAACACACTGAAATTAATTCTCCATTACGCTCTAATGCAACTTTGGAAGCGGTTGGGGGCACCGCAGTTTATCTAGCATCCGATGCTGGTTCCTTTACTACTGGGGAAGTTATATATGTGGATGGGGGTTACCATGTGCTTGGAATGCCCCAAGCTGATAATGTTTAGAACTAGCGAAATGAATCTAGCTGGTATTTCGAAGCTCTTTAGAACATTGCAACTCTACTTGAAAATGGTATAGCGACGTATAAATTGCTCAGTTTGAAAGATTAAAAATGCAAAATCAAAAGAAGCTATTCGTAAAAACCTACGGCTGCCAAATGAATGTGTATGATACAGAGCGAATGACAGAGTCGTTACAAACTGAAGGATATGTTCCTACAGATAGCGCGGAAGATGCAGATATGATCTTACTTAATACATGCCACATCAGAGAAAAAGCTGCGGAAAAAGTTTATTCTGAGTTAGGAAGGTTCAAGAATTTAAAATCCGAAAATCCTGATCTCAAAATAGGGGTTGTTGGATGCGTTGCCCAAGCAGAGGGAAAAGAAATCATTCGAAGGCAGCCATTAGTTGATTTAGTTGTAGGTCCTCAGAGCTATCACAAACTACCGGTGCTAGAGCGACAGATCAAAAATGGAGAGAAAAGAGTTGAAATTGATTTTCCAACAGAAGACAAGTTTGATTTTTTGGCAAGGAGAACCGATGTCAAAAGAGCGCCAAGTGCATTTTTAACCATACAAGAAGGCTGCGATAAATTTTGCGCCTTTTGTGTGGTTCCTTACACGCGCGGCGCAGAGTTATCCCGTCCAGTTGAAAAAGTGACCTCAGAGGTCCGCTCTTTAGTTGATAAGGGAGTAAAGGAAATTACACTCCTTGGTCAAAATGTAAATGCTTATCATGGAGCTGGTCAAGATGGTGCGCAGTTCACGCTAGCCCAACTTATTTGGAAGCTTGAAAAAATTAATGGTTTGGAAAGAATTCGCTATACCACGAGCCATCCTAACGACATGACAGATGATTTAATTGATGCACATAGTGACTGCCAAAAGCTGATGCCTTACCTTCATCTGCCGGTGCAATCTGGGTCAAATAAGATTTTAAAAAGGATGAACCGATCGCATACTGCTGAAACATATATTGATCTGATTAGTCGCATCAGGAAAGCCCGCCCTGATATACTTATATCAGGTGATTTTATTGTTGGATTTCCAGAGGAAACAGATGATGATTTTGAGGATACTTTAGAGTTAATTCGCCAAGTTCAGTACGGACAATCCTATTCATTTAAGTACTCTGTAAGACCCGGAACACCTGCAGCAGAACGTCAGCAAGTCACTGAGGATGTTAAAAATACACGCTTACACGAGTTGCAGAAACTTTTAGTAGAACAACAAAAGACGGTTCAACAAGATATGGTGGGTCGAACTGTTCGCGTTTTATTTGAAAAAAACGGCCGCCAAATTGATCAAGTTGTTGGAAAGTCAGACTATTTGCACGCGGTGCATGCCTCAGGTGATGACGATAAAATCGGTTGTGTGGAAAATGTATTAATTACTAAAAGCAACACCAATTCTCTTCAGGGGAAAATTATCTGATTTTTGTTTGTTTGGTATTTCATTAATCTGTGGCTTGTAATTTTATCTTTTTTGCCTAATTCAAACTTTGTGCATAATTTCAACTAAGTCTTGCGTTTTTCTTGCATGCTTGCAACCATATGACTTGTAGAAGGTAAAGGAGTTCTGATTGGCCCACGGTGTGTTGAAGCAACCTGATAGTGGTGAGGAAAAACTTGAAAAATCTAGCCAATTAGAATTCGCAGATAATAGGCTCCTAATTGATCTATGTGGCGAGTTTGATCGTAACTTAGCTGAATTAGAAAATAAACTTTCCATTCAGATAGTACGACGCGGTAACGTGCTCGATTTAATTGGTGACAAACCGGCGGCCAAAACAGCCGCACTAGTTCTCAACGCACTGTACCAACGATTGGAAAGTGGTAAACTGATAGAGTTGCCGGACATTGACAGAGAAATAAGGTTCACCCTCGATGGAGCAAAAGGCTCTACTGATCAAATGGAAATGTTTTCTAATGGTCGCTTCGAAATTAGAACTCGGAAGAAAACGGTTGAACCGCGCACTGAGGCTCAGCGCACATTTGTGAAATCATTGACCAATAATGAGTTAGTATTTGGAATAGGCCCAGCGGGTACAGGCAAAACTTATTTAGCCGTTGCCGTTGGTGTTTCAAAATTTATTGCCGGTGAAGTTGACAAAATTATACTAAGTAGGCCAGCAGTGGAAGCGGGTGAAAAGCTTGGATATCTACCTGGTGATATGAAGGATAAAGTCGACCCGTATATGCAGCCCCTGTACGACGCCCTGAACGATTTTTTGCCTGCAAAACAATTGGCTAAGTTGATAGAGGAAAAGACTATTGAAATCGCACCGCTGGCTTTCATGCGGGGTAGGACATTAGCCCATTCCTATATTGTTTTAGATGAAGCCCAAAATGCTACTTCAATGCAAATGAAAATGTTTTTAACACGGTTGGGCGAAGGCTCGCGAATGGTCATAACTGGCGATGGGTCCCAGATTGATTTGCCAAATGGAGTTCGATCTGGTCTTCTTGATGCTGAAAGTTTACTGGCAAATATTCCAAAAATCGGGTTCAACTATTTTACATCGAAGGATGTGGTAAGGCATCCTTTAGTCACAACAATAATCGAAGCTTACGACAACAGAAGCCAGCAATAATAAGATTTAATTAATTTGATGACACAGGTAGAAGTTTTAGTTGAAGATGATAGATGGAAAAGCATAAACTTTGAGGACCTAGTTACAAAAACTTTTTATGAAACTTTGAAGAGACTTGGCTATTCGAAAACAGATTATTTTATCTCAGTTTTAGGATGTAATGACAAAAAAATGAGAAAATTAAATCTCATGTTCCGGAGTAAGGACACTTCCACCAACGTATTATCTTGGCCATCGAGGGAAAGATTGCGAATTGTAGACGGCGATCACCCGAAACCGCTTGACCCGACCTTGGATGCTGAACTTGGAGATATTGCTTTGGCTTATGAAACTTGTCTTCGGGAGTCTACTCACTATAATACCAACTTTGCATCGTATGTGCAGCACCTGACGATCCATGGCATTCTCCATTTAGTAGGTTATGACCATTCTAGTGACCCAGATGCAACGCTCATGGAGGATTTAGAAAGCCAAATACTTGGCAATTTAAGCTTGAAAGCCCATACTTAATAATAGACACATTATGTCTAGAAATCTTGGACTCGGAAATGGAAGATAACGACGGATCATCTAAAGCAGCGCAAAGCGCGCCTTCAAAAAGTTTAGTAAATTCTAACTTCAGCGAAAAGTTAATGGGGCTCTTCAGTAGAAAAAAAACTGATGATATCTCTGAAACAACCGATGAAATACAAGAGAATAAAATTTCAACAGTGTCGCACGGCATGTTTAATTTACGCAGATTGTGCGTTGAAGATGTCGCCATTCCAAAAGCCGAGATTGTTTCTGTAAGCGCAGATATAAAAAAGTCTGAACTTGTAAGCGTGTTTAGGGAAAGTGGGTTAACGAGACTTCCAGTTTACGAAGGTACTTTGGATAATCCAATTGGAATGGTTCATCTTAAAGATTTTACATTAGGATATGCCTTTGCGAAGAAAAATACTTTTAAAATTAAAGATATTCTCCGTCCCTTACTATATGTTCCTGCATCGATGACTATAGGTGTTCTTTTAACTAAAATGCAGTCAGATAGACGTCACTTAGCACTTGTGATTGATGAGTACGGAGGCGTTGATGGCCTTGTTACTATTGAAGACTTAATTGAACAGGTCATTGGCGAGATCGAGGACGAGCATGATATTGACGAAGGGCAAATGTGGACTTGGGAAAGTGATAATACGATAGTAGCGCTGGCTCGAGCTTCACTTGATGAACTTGGTCCCGAGATTGGAATAGATTTTACACAAGTTCCAGACATAGATGTCGAGGAGGTAGATTCTCTCGGAGGGCTAGTTTTTGTTCTTGCAGGTAGAGTCCCAGTAAGGGGAGAAGTCGTTCAGCACCCTCAAGGTCTTGAATTTGAAATTATTGATGCTGATCCACGACGTATTAAGCGTGTCAGGCTGCGTTTGAGAACTTCGGTTAAGGCTGCCGAATAAGATGATAGTTTAGTCTGTAAGTAAATGGGTTACTTAAGACCTATAAGTTTGGGTGCGTTACTAGCCGTAGGTCATGCACCTTTCAATCTTTGGTTTCTTAGTTTCAGTGCTATTTGCTTGTGTTTTTTGGACATCGTAAAACAACGTAAAAGATCAGACATCGCCCTATATGTAATGCTTCTGGGTATGGGGTACTTTATATTAACTTTAAATTGGATCGCTGAGCCTTTTTTTGTCGACTTTCGGTCTCATGCGTGGATAGCTCCGTTCGCGATTTTTTTTATTTCCGTAACAATGGCATTTTTTTGGTGTGCATTTAGCTATATTTTTGCACCTTTTGGCGCTCGTTGGGCATTGTTACTGGGTATAGCGACAGCGGAATACTTCAGATCATTTGTATTAACAGGTTTTCCATGGGGTACAATAGCGTCCTTGTTTGTGAATTCTCCTCTGGGTCAGCTTCTTGCTATTTTTGGACCTTTTGGTCTTGGACTTTTTGTTTTTGCGCTTGTGATGTATTTAATTTTTTTGGTTGAAACCAAAAAGTTTTCTTCAGCAGTAGGTGGAATATTTGTTTTGTCATTATTGTTCCTATGGGGATTTCAACGCCAAAACCATGAAGTTTTTTTTACTGACAAAACAATTTTACTAGTTCAACCAAATGCACCTCAAAGTGAAAAATGGGATGAAAATTTAGCCCCAGTTTTTTTTAATAGAATGATAGAAAAGACAGAACAAGCAAATGACGTAAATTTGATAGTATGGCCGGAAAGTGCAATTTATAAACCACTCAACTATGCTAATGAACTATTGGACGCAATAAATGAAGCTTCTTCGGGAGTACCAGTGGTATTTGGGGCACTTCGTTATGATGAAAGTGGAAATTTACGTAATTCACTAGTCTTAAATAAAAGCAGCGATAAGCAGTTGGTATATGACAAGTCAAGACTTGTTCCATTTGGAGAGTACTTACCATTTGCAGGTTTTCTTGGAAATTTAGGTCTCAATTCTATGGTTAACTCCTTTGGTTCGAGCTTTACCAAAGGTCATGGCGCAGATTTAATCGAAGTTGAGCCTGACTTATATTTTCAACCACTAATTTGCTACGAGGCAATTTTTCCAAGTATTTTAAGAGCAACAGCTAATCGCGCTGATCTCATCATTCAAATTACGAATGATGCATGGTTCGGACGGTTTTCTGGTCCATACCAGCACCTCGAAATATTAAAAATGAGAGCCATCGAGACTGGTATCCCAGTTGCTAGATCTGCCAATACTGGGATCTCTGCAGTCATTTCTGCAAATGGAAAAATCATTGACAGTTTACCCTTGGAAACACAAGGTTCGTTAGAATTGGCTATCCCTCAGGCGTTGAAACCCACTTTTTATTTTACATGGGGTGATAGTATTTTTTTTATGATGATTTTATCTCTCATAACTATGCGCCTAATTGTTAAAAGATACTATTGACCGTAGTAGTTTTAACGATTAACCAAAGTGAGGCACGCAACGGCTTCCTGACGCGTGAGATTAAATTATTGGAGCAGAAATCTTGTCTCGAGAAACTTACATTTTTACTTCAGAGTCTGTGTCTGAGGGACATCCCGACAAAGTTTGTGACAGAATATCTGACGCTGTTTTAGATGCCTTTATTGCTTTGGAACCTGAAGCGCGGGTTGCTTGTGAAACTTTTGCAACCACCAATAGAGTAGTGGTTGGTGGAGAGGTTGGTCTGTCTGATAAAAATTTGTTGTCAAAACAAATGGATCAGATTGATGAAATTGTTAGAGCTTGCATAAAAGATATCGGATATGAACAGAAAAAATTTCATCATGAAACCGTTGAAATAACAAATTTGCTTCATGAGCAATCTGCACATATTGCTCAAGGTGTTAACGCAGACGATGACAAGGAGGAGGGAGCAGGCGATCAGGGCATAATGTTTGGCTATGCAACTGATGAAACTCCAGATTTAATGCCTGCGCCTATCCAATACAGTCATGCTATTTTGAGAAGATTGGCTGAGGTAAGGAAGTCAGGCACCGAACCCACTCTTGGTCCCGATGCTAAATCACAGTTGTCAGTCCGTTATGAAAATGGAGTCCCTGTGGGCGTTTCATCAGTAGTTCTGTCTACCCAACATTTAGATGCCTCTTTGTCATCGGATGATGTTCGTGCTATTGTTGAACCCTACATATTAGAAATTTTACCAGACGAGTGGATAGACAGCTCCACTTCATGGCATGTTAATCCAACAGGAAAATTTGTAATTGGTGGGCCTGATGGCGATGCTGGTTTAACAGGTCGAAAAATAATCGTTGATACCTATGGTGGTGCCGCTCCGCATGGTGGAGGAGCGTTTTCCGGTAAAGATCCAACCAAGGTCGATCGATCCGCAGCCTACGCTGCGCGGTACTTAGCGAAGAATGTAGTTGCTGCTGGGCTGGCTAGAAAGTGCACAATCCAACTTAGTTACGCAATTGGAATTTCCCAACCACTATCTATTTATGTGGATAGTTTTGGAACTGGAACAGTATCTGATAAATTAATTGAAAATGCCATAGCAGAATCTATGGATTTAACTCCGAGGGGAATCCGAACTCATCTAGGGTTAAATAAACCGATTTATCAAAGAACAGCTGCCTATGGTCATTTTGGCCGATCACCTGAAAGTGATGGTGGTTTTAGCTGGGAACGTACGGATTTAGTTTCAGAATTATCAAAAAATTTGTAATTATCGGTCTGATGACCTTATCTAGGCTGGGTAACTGCAAGGAATTTACAAATCTAGAACAATACCTACTGATTAAATAATGGATAACAAAGAAAGCAAGCCCAAGAATTTCAGAAATTTCTATGGAAGGTTAAAAGGAAAAGGTCTTCGAGCGTTACAACAAAAACTTTTGAATGACCAACTGGAAAAGTTATCAATACCTGCCGTCAAATATGAGATAAATCCGGATAGGAGGCTTATAGAACTATCAGATCTTTTTAAGAATGTAACATCATTCTCTCTTGAAATTGGATTTGGGGGGGGGGAGCATCTAGTTTATCAGGCAGAGCGCAATCCAAATATTGGTTTCATTGGTTGTGAACCATATATCAATGGCGTTGCAATGCTTGCTGGAAAACTTTCAAAACTTGAGTTGACCAATGTTCGTATTCATCCTGGTGATGTACGAGATTTATTTGATGTGCTGCCGGATGATTCAATTGACAGTGTTTTTTTACTCTATCCAGATCCTTGGCCAAAAAAAAGACATCATCGACGAAGGTTTGTCACAAGCGAATATTTGATAGATCTGGAGCGAGTAATGAAAACTGGTGCATTATTAAAGGTGGCTACCGATATTCCAGACTATGTTCGACAATCGCTTCAAGAAGTGTGCAAGCATCATTTTTCATGGACGGCGACTGATGCTCAAGACTGGAGAGAGTGTTGGAGCGATTGGATGCCAACTAGATATGAACGCAAAGCCCTACGAGAGGGGCGCAGGCCGTATTATTTAACATTTGAAAAGCGAGAGTCCTAGACGTTGATCAAAGTCTAGTTTATCAGAGCCAAAACAAAGGTTTGACAAATGTCTATAAATTGTGACCCAAGGATTATGCGTGCTTCTAGCTCTCGCCCTCTCAAGGGAGAAGTTTCAATTCCGGGTGATAAGTCAATATCGCATCGATCTTTAATTCTTGGTGCCCTTGCTATAGGGCAAACTAGGATTACTGGCTTACTAGAGGGTCAAGATGTTCTTGATACGGCCCGGGCAATGGTTAGCTTTGGTGCTCAAGTTGAAAAAGTTGAAGGTGGTGAATGGCATGTAGAGGGCGTGGGTGTAGGAGGATTTGCTGAACCTGAAACGGTAGTAGATTGTGGTAACTCCGGTACAGGGGTAAGGTTGATAATGGGCGCAATGGCAACAACTCCCATTAATGTGACATTCACTGGTGATCATAGTCTAAACAGTCGACCAATGGGACGCGTAACGGATCCGCTGAGTAAATTTGGAGTAGCTACATTTGGTCGTAGTAAAGGAAGGTTGCCAATGACGATAGTCGGTGCGAGATCTCCCATCCCTATTCAATACACGGTACCCGTGCCATCAGCCCAAGTTAAATCTGCACTGCTATTAGCCAGTTTGAATGTTCCCGGCGATACCATCATTACTGAAACAGAAAAGACTAGAGACCATACAGAAAGAATGCTCAGCTCATTTGGGGCAGAGATAAAAGTAGAAGACTACTCAAACCGAAGATTAATTACATTAAGTGGTTATTCAGAATTAAAAGGTCAAATTGTTCGTGTACCAAGCGATCCATCAAGTGCGGCATTCCCTATTTGTGCTGCTATTACAGTAGAGGGCTCAGATATACTTGTTCCAAATATTACGCTTAATGAAACAAGAGCTGGATTATTTACTACGCTGATTGAAATGGGTGCTAATTTAAGTTTTGAGAATGAAAGAGAGGAAAGTGGTGAGCCTGTTGCCGACATTCGTGCTTGTTTTTCTCCTGATTTGCAAGGGATTGAAGTTCCACCGGAACGTGCGGCTTCTATGATAGATGAGTATCCAATTCTCGCTGTCGTCGCCGCAAACGCTTCTGGAGAGACAAGGATGAGAGGTGTTAGGGAACTACGAGTAAAAGAGAGTGATAGGATTGACGCAATGGCGAAGGGCTTAAGATCAAATGGAGTGTCTGTCGACGAAGGCGAGGATTGGTGGATAGTAAAGGGCAATGGTGCTGGCTCAGTCAAAGGTGGTTCTACTTGCCAGACATTTTTGGATCATCGTATTGCTATGTCTTTTTTAATCCTGGGTTTATCATCACAAAAATATATCGAAATAGATGATTGTTCGCCAATCAATACATCCTTTCCAAATTTCATTCAGCTAATGCGTGAGCTTGGAGCTAACTTAGAAGCACGAGGTTAACAGCTTTGGCAAAGTTTGACCTAGTAATAGCAATAGATGGTACGGCAGCATCCGGTAAAGGTACAATTTCAAAGAAAATAGCACAAAATTATTCTGTACCGCACCTTGATACTGGCCTTCTATATCGATTTGTTGGGTATAAAGTTCTTAAAGGATTTGATCCGGTAAGCGCTGCAGACCAGTTAAATCTGTTCGAACTGGAAGCTTTAGATTTAAAAACACTAAAGGTATCAAATGCAGCCTCCGAGGTTGCTAAAAACCCCTTAGTCCGAGCTAAATTACTAGAATTTCAGAGAAGTTTTGCTTCACAACCTGGTGGTGCTGTTTTAGATGGACGCGATATTGGAACAGTAATTTGTCCTAACGCAGATATAAAATTTTTTATAAGTGCTTCGGCTGAGATTAGAGCGCGAAGGAGATATGAAGAGCTCTTAGGCTTGGGGCACTCAATATCACTCAACAAAGTTTTAAAAGATATACAAGAAAGAGATGAACGAGATTCTAATCGTAAAGTTTCCCCGTTGGTACCGGCAGTGAACGCAAAAAAAATTGATACTTCTGATATGACCATTGCAGAAGTCTATGAATCAGTTTCAAGGGTAATTGAATCAGAACTAAAAAAATAATTTCTTCAGTATAATTGTGATTATTTAGTGTGCAGAAACCCCTTGATTTACAGAAAATTAACATGTAAACCGCGCCCGTCGTGCACTTAAAAGTAGTCAAGAAGATCTGCTTCTAATTGGCTAATCGTAGTAACGCTCGGCAAGTGAAACTAAAGACCGGTGGACCCAACCATCTGGCCAGTAAATATTTAATAAAGGATATAGAGACTATATGGCTCAAAATGCAACTATGGCAGAATTTGAAGCTCTGCTGAACGAAAGCTTCAAGATTGATACCCCCCAAGAAGGTTCTGTTGTCAAAGGTAAAGTGATTGCTATCGAGGCTGGCTTTGCAATCGTTGACGTAGGCTACAAAATGGAGGGCAGGGTAGAATTAAAAGAGTTTGCCAACCCCGGCGAAGCACCCGAAGTTGCGGTTGGCGACGAGGTGGAGGTTTTCTTAAGACAGGTCGAAAATGCCAAAGGCGAAGCTGTTATTTCTCGTGAAATGGCACGTAGAGAAGAAGCCTGGGATAGACTTGAAAAAGCTTATGCAGAAGATGCGAGGGTTGATGGTGCAATTTTTGGCCGTGTAAAGGGTGGGTTCACCGTGGACCTAGGTGGTGCAGTTGCCTTCCTGCCTGGTTCTCAGGTTGACGTGCGTCCAGTTCGTGACGCAGGTCCACTTATGGGTTTGAAGCAACCATTCCAGATTTTGAAAATGGATCGTAGAAGAGGTAACATTGTCGTATCCCGGCGTGCGATATTAGAAGAAAGTCGTGCCGAACAAAGAGCGGAAGTTATCGGAAACTTGGCAGAGGGTGACGATGTAGAGGGCGTAGTTAAAAATATAACTGAATACGGTGCGTTTGTTGATTTAGGAGGAGTAGATGGTCTTCTTCATGTAACCGATATGGCTTGGCGTAGAATTAATCATCCTTCCGAAATTTTAACTATCGGCGAGTCTATTAAAGTTCAGGTTATCAAAATCAATAAAGACACACACAGAATTTCGTTGGGAATGAAGCAACTTGAAGAAGATCCGTGGGAACTGGTAGCTGGTAAATATCCCTTAGAGTCTCTGCATAAAGGCGTCGTAACAAATATTACAGATTATGGTGCTTTTGTTGAATTAGAGGCTGGAGTTGAGGGTTTGGTACATGTTTCTGAGATGTCATGGACTAAAAAGAACGTTCATCCTGGAAAAATTGTGTCTACTAGCCAAGAAGTGGACGTCATGGTCTTGGAAATAGATGGTGTAAAGCGGAGAGTTTCTTTAGGGATCAAGCAATGCCAAAGAAATCCGTGGGAAGTATTTGCTGAGAATCATCCTGTTGATAGTGAAGTTGAGGGTGAAGTTAAAAATATCACTGAATTTGGCCTCTTTATTGGTTTAGATGGCGAGATTGATGGAATGGTTCACTTGAGTGATATTTCCTGGGATGAGCGTGGTGAGGATGTAATCCAAAATTTCCGTAAGGGTGACATGGTGAAAGCGGCAGTTACGGAAATTGATGTAGAGAAAGAACGAATTTCATTGTCAATAAAAGCGTTGGGTGGAGATAAATTTGCTCAAGCTACAGACAAGGTCAAGCGCGGCTCTATAGTAACGGTAGAGGTTACGTCAGTTGAAGATGGTGGAATCGAAGTCGAATACGAAGGTATGAAATCATTTATCCGTCGTTCAGATTTAAGTCGGGACCGCGCAGAACAGCGTCCGGAAAGATTTAGCGCGGGTGATAAAGTTGATGTTAGAGTGACCAGTGTTGATAGTAAGACTAGAAAATTGGGTCTCTCAATAAAAGCCCGTGAAATTGCTGAGGAAAAGGAAGCTGTAGAGCAATATGGCTCTTCTGATAGTGGAGCTTCGCTTGGAGATATCTTGGGTGCAGCACTTAAGGGTGATGAAGATTAATTTATAACATTTTCACAAGTTATAAGCCCCGCGTTTAACACGCGGGGTTTTTTTTATTGATTCGTTAGATGTGAGAAATTGCATTTAAACTTGGAATATAACAGTAACGACGCATCTTAAATTAGAAAAATATATCTTTTTGTAATAGTAATTCGTTAAAAAATAATACTTTAGGACGAGAAATGATTTTAATTTAGTGGGACTGATGATTATAGTTGAACTGCTACAACTAAAAATGCCAGGGAGACGACCCGATGATCCGATCGGAATTAATTCAAAAAATTGCGGATGAAAATCCACATCTTTTCCAACGTGATGTAGAAAGAATCGTGAATACCATATTTGAAGAGATTACGGATGCTCTAGCAAATGGTGATAGAGTTGAACTTAGAGGTTTTGGCGCTTTTTCAGTAAAAACGCGTGGTGCAAGAGTGGGGCGTAATCCTAGAACTGGTGAGGCAGTCAGTGTAGATCAGAAAAAGGTTCCATTTTTTAAAACTGGAAAACTTTTGCGTGATAGACTTAACGGGAAGGCTTAATATTTGACGCGTTACATTCGAGTTATTTTCTTAACTTGTCTTTCCGTCATAATTTTGACCTTAGCTGTTGCTAATAGAGAATTAGTGGACGTCAGATTGCTGCCCCGTGAATTTGATGGTTTTCTTGGTGTTGATGTGGGTTTGTCAATTCCAGTGTTTGTTCTATTTTTAAGTGGTGTTATTTTTGGACTTTTCGTAGGTTTTGTTTGGGAGTGGATTAGGGAAATGAAACATAGATCGGCTTCGAATAGAAAATCTAGGGATCTTGTTCGAGTAGAAAACGAGTTAAACAAGTTGAAACGTGACACTGGGCAAAACGAAGATGAGGTTCTTCTGCTTCTCAATAATAATCAATCAAACCAATGACCCGCAGCTTAAAGGAAATTAGCCCAATTGCGGTTAAAATTTGTGGGTTAACGTCTTTAAACGATATAAAGCTGGCAGCTTCCATAGGCGCTAGATATGCAGGTTTTGTATTTTTTGAAAAGTCTCCTCGTGCGTTGACGTTCGAACTAGGTCGTAAACTAGCACTGGAGGCGCCAATCGGATTGGCTAAAGTAGCGTTAGTCGTAGATGCTGAATTCTCGTATTTGGATGAACTTACTAGCAAGGTTCCAATAGATATGATACAGATGCATGGTTCCGAAAGTCCGAAATTAGTATACGAGATCAAAAGGCGATACGGTCTGCCGGTTATGAAGGCCGTTGGTATTTCTTCTGAAAGTGATTTAGACAAAGTAAAGTCATTTTGCGAAGTTTGTGATCAAATTCTATTTGATGCAAAACCTGCGAATAGGCACGCTTTGCCTGGTGGAAATGGGGTGCAATTTGATTGGTCTATCCTTGCAAATAGAAGCTGGTCAAAGCCCTGGATGTTGGCCGGGGGATTAAATGCCAGTAATGTTCAAACAGCTGTGAAATTAACCAATGCAAAGCAACTGGATTTATCAAGTAGTGTGGAGCTAAGCCCTGGTATAAAAGATGCGACTAAGATGAAGAATTTCATGCAGGCTTTGGACAATTGTAATTTTGGTAATTAATATAACTAAAATCCCTTGAACTTGGCGGCAAGTAATATAACAACTTAGTATCGAAACGTTAAAATTTCTAATAGGAGCTTGATTTTAGTGGCCAATGATCTTTTCAATAGTTTTATGACTGGTCCTGACGAAAAAGGTAGGTTTGGGCAGTTCGGTGGACGTTTTGTATCGGAAACCTTGATGCCATTAATACTGGAATTAGAGGACCAATATGAAAAAGCTAAGTTGGATTCAGAGTTCTGGGAGGAAATGGACTACCTATGGAAGCATTATGTCGGTAGGCCTAGTCCCTTGTACTTCGCTGAGCGTTTAACAGAGAGGCTTGGTGGAGCAAAAATTTATCTCAAACGAGATGAATTAAACCATACAGGCGCCCATAAGATTAATAATGTTCTTGGTCAAATTATATTGGCCAGGAGAATGGGAAAGAGCCGCATTATAGCTGAAACTGGGGCGGGTCAACATGGTGTTGCAACGGCAACTGTATGTGCAAAGTTTGGTTTAAAGTGTATCGTTTACATGGGCTCACATGATGTGGAGCGTCAGGCACCAAATGTATTTCGTATGAAACTACTTGGTGCCGAGGTTATTCCAGTTACATCAGGCAGGGGTACACTTAAAGACGCTATGAATGACGCTTTGAGGGATTGGGTAACGAATGTAAGAGATACTTTTTATTGTATAGGTACGGTTGCAGGTCCTCATCCTTACCCAGCGATGGTTCGCGACTTTCAATCTATTATCGGTAAAGAGGCTAAAGACCAAATGATGGAGGCAGAAGGTCGATTGCCCAATACATTAATTGCAGCAATCGGGGGTGGGTCTAACGCCATGGGTTTATTTTATCCCTTCCTTGATGACAAAGATGTGGAGATAATTGGGGTTGAAGCAGGTGGTAAAGGCGTCAATGGCAAAATGGAGCATTGTGCTTCGTTAACCGGTGGAAGGCCTGGCGTACTGCACGGTAATAGAACATACCTACTACAGGATAATGATGGCCAGATATTAGAAGGCTTTTCGATTTCAGCAGGCTTAGATTATCCTGGAATAGGTCCTGAGCATGCGTGGTTACATGAAATTGGAAGAGCAAAATATGTCTCAATCACAGATAAAGAAGCTTTAGGCGCTTTTGAACTGTGCTGTAAAGCCGAAGGTATCATTCCAGCTTTGGAACCTTCTCATGCACTTGCTCATGTGGAAAAAATTGCTCCTGATTTACCAAAAGATCATATAATTTGCATGAACATGTGTGGTCGGGGAGATAAGGATATATTTACGGTCGCACGGCATCTTGGCTTTGACATGTCTGGTCCAGAGGGTCGCAATTTAGAATAAATAATTAGTCGGTAAGGTTTTGGTGTAGCATAATATACTTCAATTCGCTCTTAAATTTCTTCTAGCCTCTTTAGTGCATTTGTAATTTGTGCTTCTTCCTCTTTTCTTTTCTCTAGATTTTCCCTTGTTTCATTTACGACTTCCGGAGGGGCACTTTTAACAAATTTCGGATTGTTCAGCCTACCTTCCATTGAACTAATTTCCTTAATTAATTTTTCGTTAGTTTTAACCAGTCGGTTTTTTTCAGCGTCAATATCAATAACATTTGCCAGAGGAAGGCCAAATATTGCCCCTGAGGCACTGACAGAAACGGTTCCTTTCGGAAATCTACTACTTTTTTCCGCATGACTAATGCGTGCCAATTTCATAATCATGATCGAATTTCGTTCAAAAGTTTTTTCAGCCTCTGTGGTCATTTCCTGATAAATCAGAGGAGTTTTCAGTCCCGCTGGTACGTGCATCTGCTGCCTTGCACTGCGAATGTTTTCTATTAAAGATATAACCCAATTCATTTCTTGGTCAGCTTCGGGGTCAACCAAGTCCAACGCATTATAATTTGGCCAGTTCTCGTGAACTAATAGATTACTGCGCTTTCCGAGTGAACTCCAGAGTTCTTCTGTGATAAACGGCATTATTGGATGTAATAATATTAAGCACTGATCAATTACCCAACCCATTGTTTCTTGAGTTTCAGCAATTACCTTTGTATTTGATGAACTAAAGAGTGGTTTAGACAGCTCTACATACCAATCGCAAACCTTTCCCCAGACGAATGCATAGAGAGCATTAGCAGCGTCATTAAATCGGAAGTTTTCAAATGAAATTTGAACTTCACTCAATACTTTTGCGGTTTCACCCATTATCCATTTATTAAGATTTTCCACTGGACTGGGTAAATTTCCGTTATTTGGTTTAGCTCCATTCATTTCAGCATAACGGGCTGCATTCCATAACTTTGTTCCAAAATTACGGTATCCTTGTATACGCTGCATATCTAATTTCAGAACGCCCCCGATTGACGCCATTGCCGCATTTGTAAAACGTAAAGAGTCAGCCCCGTATTCCTCAATTATATCTAAGGGGTCGATCACATTTCCTGTCGATTTCGACATCTTTCTACCCTTTGCATCTCTAACGAGGCCGTGTAAATAAACAGATGAAAATGGTATTTCATTAACCACTGCTAATTGCATCATCATCATTCTAGCAACCCAGAAAAATAGAATATCATGGGCTGTAATTAAGGTGCTCGTTGGAAAATAATCCTCCATCTGTTGCGTTTCTTCAGGCCATCCCAGTGTACCAATAGGCCAAAGTCCAGACGAGAACCATGTATCCAAAACGTCGGGGTCTCTTGTTAACTTAGCTCCGCTACCTGCCAGTCGCTGAGCGTCTTCTTTGTTAATGGCACAGTACTGGTTTCCATCTTGGTCAAACCAAACTGGGATTTGATGTCCCCACCACAATTGGCGAGAAATACACCATGGTTCTATATTTTCTAGCCAATGATAATATGTTTTTTTATCACTATTTGGTATTATCTCTACTTTCCCCGACTTTACGGCATCCAAAGCGGGTCCAACTATTTTTGCTGTATCAACGAACCATTGGTCTGTAAGCATGGGCTCTATTACGACTTTGGACCGATCGCCAAAGGGTTGCATAACTGGTTTTTCTTCAACAAATGGGATTTTTTCACTGTGCTCCCCATTTGGTTGTCCTTTATCAGTATATACGGCCAAGCCTTGATCTGTAATGTGATCAACAATTAGCTTTCGCGCTTCAAAACGATCCAAGCCACGAAACTCTTCTGGTACAATGTTTAAACTGTCTATTTCTGCTTCACTGAATTCGCCACCTCTGGAAAAATTCACTGCCAGTGATGCGGCTTCTTTATATGGAGCCCCATCGCTTCTCATTCGTCCTTTTGTATCCATAAGCCGATAAAGTGGAATATTATTTCTTCTAGCTACCTGATAATCGTTAAAATCATGAGCCCCTGTAATTTTAACAGCACCAGAACCAAAGTCTGGATCGGGATATTCATCAGCTATGATAGGAATCAGTCGTCTGTGTTCTTTTGATCCAACCGGAATTTCACAGTATTTTCCGATAATTGAAGCGTATCTTTCATCTTTTGGGTTTACTGCAATGGCGCCATCACCTAACATCGTTTCCGGTCGAGTTGTGGCGATAGAAATGTAATCGCGAACTTCTTCTTTAACGATATTACTGTCAACATCGCGCTCGATATGAAGATAAGTTTCATTATTTTGAAGTGGGTATTTAAAATGCCACATTTTTCCGGCAACTTCGATATTTTCTACTTCTAAATCAGAAATAGCAGTTTCAAAATGTGGGTCCCAATTTACTAATCTTTTGCCGCGATATATCAGGCCTTTATTATACATTTCGACAAATACTTTTATAACAGCATCATGAAAGTTTCCGCTGTCTTCGGCCGGTGAGCCAGGGGCGCCAGACATCGTAAAAGCTGTGCGTTCCCAATCACAACTTGCACCAAGCCTCTTCAATTGATTAATGATCGTATCTCCGGACTGTTTTTTCCACTTCCAAACATTTTTTAGAAATTCATTTCGGCCCATTTCCTGGCGAGTTTGATTCTCCGGATTTTTTGCCAACTCCCGTTCCACAACCATTTGCGTTGCTATGCCCGCATGATCCGTCCCCGGCTGCCATAGCGTGTTATATCCTTGCATCCGTTTCCATCGAATAAGTATATCTTGGAGAGTATTGTTGAATGCATGTCCAATGTGAAGAACTCCAGTAACATTGGGAGGAGGGATCATTATGGAGTATGCTTCTTTTCTCGATGCGTTTGCTCCTGCTCTAAAGCAATTTTCTTTTTCCCAATTTTCATAAATTCTTTTTTCTGCTGATTTAGCGTCGAAAGTTTTTTCCAGTGCCATAAAATTCTCGCCGTTTCCTCGATTTAGCTGCAATTACCTTTTTTAGAGTGAAATTAAAAGGCACAAGATAACAATATCTCATTAAAATTAAGTTAAATAATTATAAAGTTAGTTTAATGATTTTAACGAAAATTACGTTTTAACATTCTCTATGATGACCGCAATTCCTTGGCCGCCGCCAATGCACATTGTTGCCAAACCATATCGACCATCTTGCCGTTTTAATTCGTAAATTAGCTTGGTCAGAATTATGGCGCCAGATGCTCCAACAGGATGTCCAAGAGCTATTGCCCCACCATTTGGGTTGGTTATTGCTGGGTCAAAGTTTAATTCTCTCGCCACTGCACAGGCCTGGGCTGCAAATGCCTCATTTGACTCAATACAGTCAATTTGTGAAATAGTTAGTCCGGCGAGTGATAGCGCCTCATGTACTGCTGGTATTGGCCCGAGCCCCATTAAATTTGGAGCTACGCCTTTTAGTCCATATGATATAAATTTAGCCATGACAGGCATAGAGTACTTTGAAACTGCATGCTCGTTGGCAAGGACTAAAGCAGCGGCTCCGTCATTTATTCCAGATGAGTTACCTGCCGTTACCGTGCCTTCGCTATCAAAAGCAGGTTTCAGTTTAGTAAAATCCAGTAAGCTTACTGCCTTTCTGTAGTGCTCATCTGTATCAAAAACCTCTTTCTTTTTTCCGATTTGGATTGCTATTGGCAGAATTTGCTCTTTGAAATACCCCGCTTTAATTGCCATAGCAGCCCGTAGATGACTGTTATATGCTAGCTCATCTTGTGCGTCTCGCGTTACGCTCATTTTTTTTGCTACATTTTCGGCAGTGTTTCCCATGTGCCCGTTGCCAAATGGATCTGTAAGTGCTCCTGTCATCATATCAATTGCACTTACATGTCCCATTTTTTGCCCAAATCGAGCTGACAGTAGGATGTGACCGACGCGGCTCATGCACTCTGCGCCTCCAGCCAGGTTAACGCAGGAGCGACCTAATAAAATTTGTTCATAAGCCGTAACTACAGCCTGTAAACCGCTGCCACAAAGACGGTTTAAGGTCAGAGCAGGAGATTCTTGCGGGACCCCTGAGTTTATCGCGGTCACGCGCGATAAATACATATCTCGAGGTTCAGTGTGAATAACATTTCCAAAAACTGTCTGTTCAATTTTATCTGGAGCTATTCCAGCCCTATTTATCGCTTCTTTGCCCACATGGGTTGCCAATTCACTAAGCGATAAGCCGGACAGTGAACCACCAAAAGATCCTATTGCGGTTCTTACTGCCGAAGATATAAAAATATCTGCCATTTTATGTATCCGTAATAGAACCGTTGTTTTTTATCCATTCAGTGATGCCACCGGCCAAATTTATCACTGGTTTAAGTCCCATATCTTTGGCTGCAACTGCTGCTAGTGCTGAGCGTGCGCCAGAAGCACAATAGAAAATGTATGTTGTGTCCTGAGAAAAGTCTGATTTATGTAAAGGACTATCTGGGTCGATATGGAATTCGATCATACCCCTTGATGATAAAATGGCTCCTGGTATGACACCTACTTTTTGTTGTTCAGACCGTTCCCTAACGTCTACAAATTGATATCTATGGTTATCGACCAATGATTTTGCTTCCTGGACTGAAATTGAGTTTACCGAAGTCATGGCGTCTTTAACTATTTTCTTTATACTGGTACTTATACTTTGACCCATTTGGTGCCCTTTAAATTGGTGTTTTGGTTAAGTCGATTTCATTGGGGCAGTCAGTCAGCGATCAAACCTGACTGAAATGCTATATTTTAAGATCTAGCCTGGGTTTCCAGAAGGGTCTAAATAATTCAATTTTTGGACATCTATTCATGACGACTTTCAATCCCGCAGCCTCGGCTAATTTGGCGGCTTTGTCGTCATATACACCTATTTGCCCCCATAGGACTTTTGCTCCAACCTCGATAGCTTGTTCCGCTATTCCATAAAGTTCGTTTGCAGGCCGGAACACTTCTACCATATCAATTTTCTTATCAATATCTTGAAGAGAACGGTAAACTCTAAGTCCACGTATTTCTGTAATTTTTGGGTTTGGGTTTATAGGAAGTATGTCATAACCTATTTCGCTTAGTTGTCGTAAAACCCCGTAACTAAATTTTGTTTTATCTCCGCTCGCACCCACCATCGCAATCGTTTTAACTGATTTAAGAATGTCAGCGAGGTACAATGGGTCGTAATCATAAATGCGATCTATATCTGCAACTGGCAATTAAATGTCCTCCTTTGAAGCAATATCAGCCTTTAGCTGGTATGATTTCAATGGTTCTAAAAATGGGTTTCGGTACAATTTGTAATGACTTTCGGTGCCTATTTCCAGAGTAATATCAGACTTAGCCCTCGCAACGCATAAAATAACGTAGCCGTTATCCAGCTGCCAATTATTAAGAGCAACTTGTCTTTTCTGGTCCACATCTCCGGAGGTCAACTTTGCGGCGCAAGTTATACACCCGCCATATTTACATCCATATGGAAGATCTACACCTTGGTTTCGCAGTTCATCCAATATTGGCCGCTTGGCATCTACTTCATATTCCACATTATCGCGGTTTGTGATCGTAACCTTATATTTTGTCATAGCCATATGTCACTTGTGCAATCACCACCAGGGTAGCGGGCTTCATGGCATCGGCTAGGCCCATTTGGTTCTTTGCCAAAGTTGATCATAAAATTGGGGTTAACTTTCATTCCACCATTCTCTGGATCGCAGTCAATCTGAAGCATTACACCGCCTTTTTCTCGTATATCGGGATAGAATTGATTATCCCAGGTCGAAAATAGAGATGTGGTTACGTAAAGCCTCTTCCCATCCAAGCTGAGCTGAAACATTTGAGGTCCACCAGCAACCTCAACTCCATTAACTTTTGGTGATTTGCCTAAAAGGCCACCCATGTAAACTTGACCTGTCAGTACTGGGTTATGAGGGTCGGAGATATCGTATTGCCGCATATCACCATGCAGCCAGTTATTAAGATACAAGTACTTATCATCCATTGATACAAGTATTGCTGACATAACGCCTGGTAGTGGAATGGGCCACTCTGGATGCATCTCGTTTTCTATGTCTATTATTTTTTCCCACTGCCATTTCCCATCACTATTTTTCCACCAATGTATAACATTTGTGGAAAGTGCGGCCCCGCAGAAACCATGAGTGCTGTCTGGATTGTGGTGAAATTTTACTTCTAGTGGTACTAATCCATCCTCGCCCAAATAAAAACTTTCTACTGGTTCTCGTTTCTCAAAATCCCAAAAGTGTAATTCACGACCATACTTGAGATGTCCTACCTCTTCCAAATCAAAGCCAGGCATAAAGGTATTTGGTGCCGCCCATTCGGAACTTACCATGACATTGTGACGTGGTTGGTACCAAAAATCATATCCAAACTTAATGCCGCCCATAGAATTCTCCCAGCGACCAATAATATTAAATTCTTTATCTAATTGGAGATATCCTCCGGGTGCCTCTCCTTTTGCATTACCAAGAAACGATATAATTATTTCGGATCCTAGGCAGTGTACTGTGTGTGGGCCTGACAAGTCGGCCTTTGATTTAATTTCTGCTCCTTCAATTACTTTATATAGTCTTGGGGCTTTGGGGTCTGTCGCAGTATCAACAATATGAAGATTATTAGAGCGTACACCTGGAAGTATTAAATATTTTCGCGACATTGAGCTATCATCATGACACGAGGAGCAAGCATTCCAGCCCATATGATGAAGCTCATCACCAATCCCAGGCATTTCCAGCCTATGAATAACCTGACTGTACGTTGGACTGTCAGGGTCAACGTCGACGGTCGCCAAATAGTCTGGTTTTTGTATGCCAGTACCGGTATAGATGGCGATAGTATACAGTAGTTTTTCCCGCGGAGCGTTTATAGCCTCGATTGGTGAAGCGTAACCAGGTCCGCAACATACTTTGTTCATAAAAATCTCCTAAGCACGGGTCGCCATTTAACTTTTGCAATTAACTGAAATTGAAATTTAGTAATTTTCATTATGGAACACAGGATTTATAACGATGTCAATTATACGATTAGCGAAAGTTACGTATGGTAACTAAGTTGCTAAAAATCTTTACGAATAATTTTTATTGCATTGACAAAAAAATAGCAGATTGTGGCTGGGCACCTTAGCAAAACAACAGGAGCTAGATAGTTATGGAAGAAAAAACGCATCTACGTGGCGGTGCAATTTTAGCCAGAGCTTTTAAAGAAAAGGGTGTTGAGCATGTTTTTACTCTGGCAGGTGGGTTTTGTAATCCAGCTTTAGAAGGATTCATGGAATGTCAAATGCCAGTTATAAATTGCCCTCATGAGCAAGTTGCAGGCCACCTTGCCGATGGTCATACAAGAATTTCACGTAAGCCAACGGTTTGTTTAGTTGGTCCAGAAGGTTTTGCTAATGCTGTGCCTGCAATGCTGGAAGCTTGGGGGGAGAGGTCACCAGTAATTTTTATAACAGGATCGTCTACCCTTAAACGTCAAGGTGCTGGAGGGTTTAAAGAAATAGACGATGTTGCGATTGCTAAACCGTTAACCAAATACTCCGTTCAAGTTACAGATGGATCAAGGATAAGTGAATTTGTAGATCGAGCTTGGCATGCAGCTACGAATGGATATCCAGGGCCAGTCCATATTTCACTACCTGTAGATATAATGTTTTCCTCATTTGCAAAGGATGTTGGGCGTGAGGAGCGTCCCTTTGACCGTTCTGAAAAATCGGTATTAAAAGCTTGGCCCAATCCAGAAGAATTACTAAAAATTATATCTCTTGTAAGAGAAAGTAGTCGGCCAGTAATCATCGGTGGGCATGGAATTTGGTGGTCACACAACGAGCACGCATTAGCCTCGGCAGCAACTAAGTTAAAAATACCAATCTTTAATGTGCCATACCACACAAAATTACTTGGTGAGGACTGCAGCGCTATGATGGGGCTTGCGGATTTTCATCAATATCATCCATCCAGAGATGCAATTCAGGAAGCAGATGTGATTTTAATGGTTGGTTGCAAACTTGATAACCAAATGAACTTTGGGAACCCGCCCTTCATCAATAAAGATACTAAACTTGTTTGTGTAAATGGAAGCCATGAAGAGTTAGAATATAATATTGGAGCAGATATTCACCTGTTATCTGATCCTGGGGCGTTTTTTAATGAGCTTATAAAAATAGACCATTCTTGGGACGCATGGTTTGATCTGCAGAGACAGCGTAGGGCTGACTGGGTTTCTCAATGGGTCGAACACATTAAGAAGGAAACAGTAGATGATCTTAAACTTGATCGAAAAATGCATCCCTTACAGTTGGCTTTAGACGTGCAGTCCATGATGAAGGATGGTGATTGGTTGGTTTTTGATGGAGGTAACACGCATTTTTGGAATGAAATTGCTACAAATATTGCAGCGGCGCGAGGTAGAAAACTCGGCGGCATACTTCATCCAGGGAATTATAGCCTTTTGGGCGTGGGTGTGTCGTTTGCACTATCTGCAAAAAGGCTCAATCCAACCAAAAATGTTGTTTTAGTCACTGGAGATGGAGCCTTTCTGTCCGGTGGATTGTCTGTTGAGTCATGTTTTCAGGAAGGTACTCCAATTGTTGTTGTGATTGATAACAACGGTGGTCTAGACTGTATTAGCCAACAACAGGAGCGACTTTTTGAAAGTGGACAACACTTTGCAACCGATTTTCGCGATATTCCATTTCATACAATGTTCGAGGGTCTCGGTGGCTTTGGTGAGCTTGTTACTAAGCGTGATCAGCTGCCGGGCGCTTTCGAGAGAGCTTATAAAAGTGGAAAGACCGCATGCATCAATGTAAAATGCCGAGGTGTAATTAGTCCGATTGTTGCTGCCACTTCGGATAAAAGGGACAAGGCATCGATTGAGTAATGGTTAGTATTACATCGCATATACTAAATGGTACCGATGGAACCCATGCCATGAACATCCCGGTTAGGCTTGTTGAATTGAAGTCTCAAAAGCTTTTGGTAAGTGGTAAGACGGATGGTGGTGGACGGTTATCGTTAGAAATAAGATCAGAAGATATTTATTCTTCAATGGCGTGTGAGTTAGTGTTTTCGCTTACAGAATATTGGAAATTAAAAGAAATAACTGGGGGAATTGCTGAAATAGCTCTGAGGTTTTCAGTATTTCAAGAAGAAAGATCTTATCACCTCCCTGTTATAATTAATCCCCATTCTTATTCGACATGGATCTCGAGTTAATGAACGGTCTTAACATGTCGATTAGGCTTCGAAGAACACCTTATACTAACCGGGTGGAAAAGTTGGGCGTTTCTGGCTTCTCCATTGTAAACCATATGCTTCTGCCAAAAGCGTTTAAATCATCTGTTGAAGAAGATTACTGGCATTTAAGGGAGCATGTTCAAATTTGGGATGTATCTTGCCAGCGCCAAGTAGAAATTGAAGGTCCAGATGCTCAAAAGTTGGTACAACTAATGACGCCTAGAAATATTGCAAGGGCTTCGATTGGTGACTGCTTATATATTCCATTAATTGATGAGAATGCAGGATTAATAAATGATCCAGTATTATTAAAGCTTTCAAAAGATAAATTTTGGCTATCAATTGCTGATAGCGATGTACTTTTGTATGCGAAGGGCCTAGCCATAGGTAGTAAGTTCGATGTTAAAATTAGTGAGCCAGATGTATACCCTCTGGCTGTTCAAGGTCCAAAAGCTGAAAATTTATTATCTGAGATTTTTGGTTCTCATATAAAAGAGATTAAGTTTTTTAAGTTTGGTTGGATAGATTTTAATGGATCCAAACAGTTAATTGCTCGTTCCGGTTATTCGCGTCAGGGTGGCTTTGAAATTTATTTAAAGGGCAAAGATTTTGCAAATTTTTTGTGGGATGTAATTTGGGATGTTGGTCAGTCATATCAAATAGCGCCAGGGTGTCCTAATTTAATCGAGCGAATTGAGGGGGGCCTTTTTTCTTATGGCAATGAAATGACACTTGCAAATAATCCATTTGAGATTGGTTTTGAAAAATTCTGTGACTTAGATGGACCGACACAGTTTATTGGAAAAAGTAAATTGCTGGAAATCCGTGCCAACGGTGTGCAAAAGATTATTCGGGGGTTTGTCTTCGGCAAAATCCCTTGTTCAAGCTGCTCCGAACCGTGGCCTGTTTTTGTAGATGGTAAAGTGGTTGGTAACGTTACTTCAGCAATTTGGTCGCCACGCCTAAAAGCAAATGTAGCGCAGGGCATGGTAGACAAAGACTACTGGGACATAGGCCAGAATGTTAAAATTAAAGTTCAGGATGGGACTGAGATGATTGGTATGATTAAAGATTTCCCTCTTTGATGTCATTGTGTAAATTCAAACTCTAAGAAATAGGATCTAGGTGAAAACTAGTTCACAAAAAAGGGTGTTTATTTGTCTAATCGATCGCGCAGGAGACAGCAAAAAAGAGTTACCCCGTTGTCAAATAGAATAAGTCCGAACACTGGTCGGATAAAATTTTTTTCTGATGAGCAGTTGTACTCAATTCATGATGCAACTTTGCAAATTCTGGAAACTATCGGTTTAAGCGATGCCCCGGAAGAAGCTATTAGACTTATTCGTGATAATGGTGGAAAAGTTACTGACAGCGGCAGACTTACCTTTCCTCCTAAATTAGTAAATGAAGCAATTTTAAAGCTGAGAAAAAATTTTATTTTGCACGCTCGCGGTAATGATCAAAATTTAGATTTATCTGGATATAAGGTTCACACCGGTACAGGCGGAGCAGCACCGATGATAGCTGATATGTCGACGCACACCTTCCGGCAATCACTCTTAGGTGATTTATATGATGCATCTCGTTTGGTTGACAAACTAGATAATATTCATTTTTTTGCCCGACCGATGGTGGCAAATGATATGTCAACCAGTATAATGTTGGACATTAATACTGCTTACGCCTCATTAGTTGGAACATCGAAACATGTAATTAGTAGTATCAGTGCTGTAAGCAATGTCAAAACAGTCCACCAGTTATGTTCAATTATTGCTGGCTCTGATAAAAACTTTTTCGATAAACCTTTCATGTCTCTTAATGTGAATCATGTTGTTCCACCACTCAGATTTGATACTGAGTCATGTGAAGTTTTAATTGAAGCATCAAGGTTTGGATTTCCAGTTATGGTAAATACATTTGGCCAAATGGGTGCTTCGAGTCCAGTAACGATAGCTGGCTGTTTGGTTCAAACAAATGCCGAAACGTTAGCAGGTATGGTGCTAGCCTGGTTAGCAAATAAAGATGTAAATGCTATTTATGGCGCTCGCCCAATGGTTACAGATTTGAGAACTGGAGGAATGGCTGGAGGAAGTGGGGAGCAATCTTTATTGACCGCAGCTGCAGTTCAACTTGCTCAATATTATAATTTCCCTAATTCTACAATCTCTGGCGCTACTGATAGTAAGCTTCCTGATAATCAAGCTGGTTATGAGAAAGCTATCAATTTAACTCTAGCTGTGCAAACTGGCGCTAATCTTATTACCCAAGCTGCGGGCACCCAAGCGGGTTTAATGGCAACTTCACTTGAGGCTTATGTAATAGATAACGAAATGTTGGGTGCAATCCTCAGTACTGGGAAACAGATTGAAGTAAATGAAGAGACCTGCTCAGTTGAATCAATTAAAAAAGTAGTAGAGGGCGATGGTCATTTTCTTGGTCAATCTGCGACTTTTAATAGAATGAGCACAGATTTTGTATATCCAGAAGTTGCTGACAGACAGCCTTATGATAGTTGGGTGGCTAATGGTAAGCCAAGTATAAATTCAAATGCAAAAACAAAAGTTGAAGCTATATTACAGGAACATAAGCCTAACTACATTCCAAAAGATTGTGATACGCAAATTCGAAAACTATTCGACATAAAGATCAGAATTTAGGCAGGGAATATGATGAAAATCACTATTATTGGATTAGGCGCAATGGGGTCAATATATGCAGCTTTATTCGCGGCGGCTGGCTATGAAGTGATTGCATATGACCCCTGGGTCGAGCATATTGATGCGATCAATAAAAAAGGACTTTCAATTGAAAGCCCAAGCGGAACCTATACAATCAAAAATATAAAAAGCTCCTCAGTTTTTGAGGCACATAAAGATTGTGATCTTTATATAATTGCCACGAAGGCATCTGGTGTTGAGTCTGCGGCTAAGAAGATATCTCCATTATTGGGGCCAAATGCTACTGTGGTTACCATTCAGAATGGTTTAGGTGCAGACAAAGAAATAGAAAAACACATTAGTTATAATCATATTGTTCTAGGAGTGGCTGATGGCTTTGGAGCATCAGTCAAAAGTCCGGGGCATGTCCATCACAATGCTATGAACCTCATACGACTAGGTGAACTTAATGGTAAAATTACAGATAGGCTTAAAGACCTAACTGGCCACTGGGAAAAAGCCGGTTTCACTGTGCAGGCCTATGAGGACATACAAAAACTAATTTGGGAGAAATTTTTATGCAATGTTACGTTCAGTGCTCCTTGTACGGTTTTCGAAAAGACAGTTGGTGAACTGATGGATGATCCTCTTGCTTGGCCAGTGGCCTTGGGAGCCATGGATGAAGCTTATAAGATTGGAACCGCAAAAAAGATTAATTTCAGTTTCAACGACCCAGTTCAATATGTTTCCAAATTTGGAGAGAATCTGCGCAATGCTCGTCCATCTATGTTTTTGGATCATCTGGTAAAGAAAAGGTCAGAAATTATGTTTATCAATGGAATAGTACCTAATCTTGGAATTGAAGTTGGAGTTTCCACACCCATCAATTCAACTTTAACTGCTTTGGTTCTCAACAGGGAAACCCAATTTAAGGAAATAATAAAGTGAATGTTGGATCTTTTATAACCTCTGAAAAAGAAACATATGGAATATTTTCTGACGGGTATGCACAATCAGTTACAGATGAATTTATATTTGAATATAATAGCTTAAGAGATGTTCTTGAGAAAGATTCTCTTTCATTAATGTATGAAAATGCACTGGGAACTTCAAAATTAAAGCATAGTAATATACAGTTTTTACCCCCACTTATTAATCCAACTAAAATTATATGTGTGGGAATGAATTATCGTAAGCCATACCCCATCGATGGACAAAGTGTGCGCGATCCAAACAATATAATTCTATTCGGTAAAAATCGTGAGGCAATGCTGGCACATCTTGATTTCCTAGAAAGTCCCGTTGGGGATGCTTCCAATAGCTTTGATTATGAAGGTGAAATAGCAGTAGTGATTAGAAAGCAGGCGAGAAACATTCCACCAGCTAATGCACATGAATATATATTTGGTTTTTCAGCCTTCAACGATGGCTCTGTACGGGACTGGCAATCGCATTCAATATATGCCGGCAAAAACTTTTCTGGCTCGGGATCGTGGGGGCCATGGATAACGCCCTTAGAAGATTTAGTCCGTCCTAGCGATTTAGAATTGACAGTGCGTTTGAACGGAGAAGTTGTGCAAAAGGCTTCTAGTAAGGATATGATTTTTAGTATAAATGAACAAATTTCTTATATTTCTAGTATAATGACTTTGAATCCTGGAGATGTCATAGCCACGGGCTCCCCAGATGGAACAGGGGCTAGTTTTAATCCTAAACGCTATCTTAAATCAGGAGACGATCTGGAAATTCACGTAAGTGAGATAGGTAGTTTAAGAAATTATATTTGACCAGACCAATATACTTATTGTGCGATGCGAGATTTTTTTTCCTTAATTCCAGATTTAGATTTACGGCTCTCCAACTCGTCCGTTATATCACTAAGTTTTACCCCATTTGAATGAAGCATTACCACAAAGTGGTATAATAAGTCTGCTGCTTCGCGTATCAGTCCAGCTTTGTTTTTTTTTGCTGCTTCAATTATAATTTCGATTGCTTCTTCCCCAAATTTTTCAGCACATTTGTCTGAGCCTTTTGATAGAAGTTGAGCAGTCCAGCTTAACTCTGGATCGCTTTTTGCTCGATCCTCAACAACTTGAAATAAATCATCAATTTTCATAATTTAAATCCTTACGGGAATCCCTGCTGATTTTAAATACTTCTTAGCTTCTTCGATTGTATATTCTCCAAAATGGAAAATAGATGCAGCAAGAACAGCTGATGCACCTCCTAATTTTATTCCGTCGACTAGATGTGAAAGATTTCCAACCCCTCCAGATGCGATGACGGGTATATTTACAGCAGAAGAGATTTTTTTTGTTAACTCTAAGTTAAAGCCCGATTTTGTGCCATCTTTATCCATCGAAGTAAGCAAAATTTCTCCAGCCCCCATATCGGCAATTTTTTTCGCAAACTCAATAGCATCAATGCCAGTTTCTTGTCGTCCGCCATGAGTAAATAATTCCCATTTTTGAGAATCGACAGTTTTTGCGTCTATTGCGCAAACAATACATTGACTGCCAAATTGATTAGCTGCTGCGGTTATAATTTCTGGGTTAGCAACTGCAGCTGAATTAAAGGAAACTTTATCAGCGCCCGCAAGTAGAAGCTTTCTTACGTCCTCGACAGTTCTTACCCCACCCCCAACCGTCAAAGGAATAAAACATTTTTCTGCTGTTTTTCTAACCATATCATAGGTTGTATTTCTGTTTTTGTATGTTGCGTTTATGTCCAAGAAACATATTTCATCTGCTCCAGCTTGGTCGTAGCGATAGGCTGCTTCTACCGGGTCGCCTGCATCTTTTAGATTAACAAAATTTACTCCTTTAACGACCCTGCCATCAGCTACGTCGAGGCACGGGATAATGCGAATTTTAAGCATTAAAGAATTTCCAAGGCTTTTTTCAAATCAATCGCTCCATCATACAAGGCTCGTCCAGAAATTACTCCGTTAAGTTCTGCTCCGCAACTTTTCAATGCAATTATATCATCCATTTTTGAGACACCTCCTGATGCAATTATGGGGATTGATACCTCATTAGCTAACTCTGCAGTAGCCTGCACATTTGGTCCTTGCATTGCTCCATCTCTATTGATGTCTGTATAAATTATCGAACAAACACCAGCATCTTCAAAGGATTTTGCCAGTTCTGTGGCGCTAATATTTGTGGATTTTGCCCAGCCCTCAGTTGCTACTATCCCATCTCTTGCATCTACACCAACTGCTATTTTCCCGGGAAACTCCTTTGCTGCTTCTTTTACCAGTAGGGGGTTTTCGACTGCTACCGTTCCAAGAATGACTCTTGCTAAACCCTTCAATAGCCAATTTTCTATTGTCTTAAGACTGCGAATTCCTCCTCCAAGCTGCGCAGGAATATTTACCTGAGACAAGATTTCTTCAACGGCTCCTGAATTAACAGGTTCACCAGCAAAAGCTCCATTTAAGTCTACTAGGTGTAGCCACTGGCAACCGGCCTGCTCGAATTCAAGAGCCTGTTTACTTGGATTTTTATTAAAAACAGTCGATTTGTTCATATCGCCTCTAAACAACCTGACCGCATTACCGTCTTTTAAATCAATTGCTGGATATAATATCATTTTTCGCGAACCTGCAGTTTTGAAAATCCGTAAAGCATGCTTCATAAAATAATGCAACTTCATCTCCGCAGGGGCTTGCTCTAAATCAAGTTTGGTTGCAGAGTGTGGTAAATAAGGGAGGTTCCAATGAAGAATATTTTAAAAATAGCAGCTACCTTGAGCTTGCTGTCTGGCGCGGCGGTGGCGGATCCGGTACTTGGTGTCTGGAAAACAACTCCAGATGATAATGGAAATTTTGGCCACATCAAAGTAGCGGAATGTGAAGGAGAAATTTGTGGCACTCTTATAAAGTCATTCGACTCCACTGGAGCATCATACAAATCAGAAAATATCGGTAAGCAAATTATATGGGCTATGAAAAACAAAGGTGATGGCAAATACGGTGGAGGGAAAATATGGAGCCCTGATCGAGACAAAGTTTATAGTTCTAAAATGGTTCTAGAGGGAAATGACCAGCTAAAAATTTCAGGGTGTGTTTTAATTTTATGTCGTGATGGTGGCACTTGGACGAGGATAGATTAATATTTTCAACGGTTTAAGGCGCCCATTCTAAAAAATTTTTTATAAGTTTCATTCCAGATTGAGAACTCTTTTCGGGATGAAATTGTAATCCGACCATATTGTCTTTGGCAACAATAGCAGTGATGTCACCGCCATAGTCGACGTGTGCAAGTCGTTCTTCGTGACTAAATACTCTCATTTGGTAGGAATGCACGAAGTAAAAGTGATCTCCATTTTTAATATCCTTCAGAATGGCGTGGTAGTGATCGATGGCTATTTCGTTCCAGCCCATGTGAGGTATTTTCAAACTTGGATCATCTAATTGTATTCTTTCTACTTGGCCGTTAATCCAATTAAGACCATTAGTTGGCTCAAATTCAAAACCTTTTTTTGCCATTAATTGCATTCCGACGCAAATCCCAAGAAATGGTCTGCCTTTGGCTAAAACGGCGTGTTTAAGTGCCTCAAAGACCTCTGATTTTTCGAGGGCGACTTTGCACGCTGGGAAAGCCCCATCGCCAGGCAAAACTAATCTATCTGCATTACTAACAATTTCAGGGTCGTTTGTGACCGTCACGGATCCAAGCGAGTTTTCACTAGAAATTTTTTCGAAGGCCTTTAAAGCGGAGTGTAAATTGCCACTCTCATAATCGATAAGCGCTGTAAGCATTATCTCTAGAGTGTTCCCTTGGTGCTCGGTAAACTTTTAGCCATTCTCGGATCAATTTCGATCGCTTGTCGTAAAGCTTTCGCTACAGATTTGAATATCGCCTCTGCGATATGATGGCTGTTTATTCCGTGTACCATATCTACATGCAACGTTAATCCAGCGTGTGTTGAAAAAGCTTGAAAGAATTCACGCACTAGCTCTGCATCAAAATTTCCTATTTTATTTGTTGAGAAACTGACATTCCAGATAAAATAAGGCCTTGAAGAGAAGTCCAAAGAAGTTCGAATTTGTGCATCATCCATTGGTAAATGGCACGAGCCATATCTAACTATGCCTTGTTTATTACCCAAAGCATTTTTTACCGCCTGTCCGAGTGCTATGCCGGTATCTTCCACGGTGTGATGGTCGTCAATTTCTGTATCGCCTGTCGTTTTTACTTTTAAGTCTATTAGCGAGTGACGAGATAACTGATCCAACATATGATCAAAAAAGCCAACATTTGTATAGTTAGAATACTCGCCTGTACCATCAAGGTTAATAGAGACCGAGACTTTAGTTTCGTTAGTTTCGCGTGTAATTTTG
Organism: Candidatus Salinivivens marinus; assembly: GCF_965655845.1. NCBI lineage: Bacteria > Pseudomonadati > Pseudomonadota > Alphaproteobacteria > Rhodobacterales > Paracoccaceae > Candidatus Salinivivens > Candidatus Salinivivens marinus. The sequence continues at coordinate 207,238 of NZ_CBFHHX010000001.1, read as the reverse complement.
TTTTTGCGCATCGGTCTTTTCCTCATGCTAGATGCGGTGCTTATAGCTCGGCTGGATAACTTGGAAAACCCTAAGAATATTTCTAAAAGTATGCTGTTTATTTCATGCCACAGCGCTATTATTTTTATATGACATCTTTTCTAATTTCTTCAGATATATATCGCAATACGCACTATGGAGAAAAACATCCTTTAAATATACCAAGGGTGGGAGCTACACTCGATTTAATCAAAGCTATGTCATGGTACGATGAGGCGAAATTTATAACAGCGCCTATCGCTAAGCCAAGTTTACTTAAGAAATTCCATTCTAACGATTATGTTAATGTCCTTATAGAAGTTGATGAAAAGCAGGAAATTGATAAAAATCAATCTAACAAATATAACTTGGGAACACCGTCTAATCCTATTTTTAAAGGAATGTACAAGCGGCCAGCTACCTCAGTTGGTGGGTCAGTGGTTGCGGCAGAATTTGCATTTTTACATGGTCGCGCCTTTAATTTGGGCGGTGGCTTACATCATGGTCTAGCAAATAAAGCAAATGGATTCTGTTATTTGAATGATTTAGTGTTTGCCATTAAAAGATTCAGAGACTTTGGCCTTCGCCGTATTGCCTACGTGGATTTGGATGCACACTTTTGTGATGGTGTAGCATCTGCCTTTTCTGACGACCCAGATGTGATGTTAGTGTCAGCACATGAAGCAAACCGATGGCCATTTCAAGGGAAATTAGAGGAAAATTTCCCTGATAAAAATTTATATGCACCCATTTCAAAAGGTTCGACGGATATTGATTTAGAAGCTCTCTTTGAATACATTTTTTATCCCGCGATAGAAAATTTCAAACCTGAAGCTTTGATTGTTCAAGGAGGTGCAGACATGTTAAAAGATGATCCGCTGTCTCGGTTGGAAATGACAAACAATTGTCTATGGAAAGTTCTATCAAAGCTTGCCCTTTTGGCCCCTAAATTACTTCTAACGAGCGGTGGTGGGTATAACCCCTGGTCTGTTTCAAGGCTTTGGACTGGCTTTTGGGCCATACTTAATGATATTGAACCGCCATCTTTATATACTGACGAGGGTAGGCGACTAATAGAAAACTTGCGCTGGTTTCGTAAGGATAAAGTTAACCCTAACTTACTCTCTTCTTTGAAAGACGAGCAAATTTGCTATCGAATAAAGCAGGAGACTTTAGATCTTATAAAACGGATGAACGTTATTCATAGGAGCTCTATTCGAATGACATGATATAATCTCAATTTAATAGAAAATATATTTTTAATTATTCTGGTATGTCTTAATGTACTTTAACTCTAAATAAAGTTATCAATTTAAAAATTGTTTTAATTTATGAAGGTCGTTTATGATTTTAAATAGATTGATCTATTTGATTGGGGTCTCTTCCATTGCGGTAGGCTTGTTATTTGGTTGTAGTAATACTGCTAATGTAGGTTCAGACGAAATTGAAAATTATTCTGCAAAACAGATTTACGATAGAGCAGAATATGAAATGGCAAGATCGAAGCCGATAGACGCAATCGCTTTCTTCTCTGACGTTGAAAGGCTTTACCCTTATTCAGAATGGGCAAAAAGATCGGTAATTATGCAAGCTTTTGCAAATCACAAGGCAAAGCAATACAAAGAGGCTAGGGACGCAGCCGAAAGATATATTGAATATTATCCAGCTGACGAGGATTCTGCATATGCTCAATATATAATAGCTTTAAGTTATTATGACCAAATTGAAGATATTGGTCGGGATCAAGAAGTAACTGCAAAGGCCTTGCAAGCTTTCAAAAAGCTTATCAAAAATTATCCCGACAGTGAGTATGTTAAACCTGCGGAACTAAAATTTGATTTAGCTTTTGATCATTTGGCGGGAAAGGAAATGGAGGTGGGCAGATATTATTTAAAGAGACAACAATTTCCAGCTGCTATCAACAGATTTCGTATTGTTGTAGAGGATTATCAGACCTCCTCTTACACCGCTGAGGCTTTGCACAGACTCGTAGAAGCATATTTGTCTATGGGACTGGTCGACGAGGCTCAATCCGCGGGTGCCATACTTGGGCATAATTATCAAGCTTCAGCTTGGTATAAACGAACCTTTAGTTTATTAAGGAATGAAGATCTGAGCCCAGCCGTTAAAGGTAATGGCTGGCTCCGGAAGATCCATAGGCAGGTTCTAAAAGGTAGATGGCTCTAACTTAATGATTTTATAAAATGCTTGTTGGTTTAGACATACGCGATATTTTGATTATCGACCATGCAGAGATTTTATTCACTAATGGATTGAATGTACTCACTGGTGAGACTGGCGCAGGTAAATCAATTCTTTTGGATAGTTTGGGATTTGTACTGGGCTGGCGGGGTAAAACAGAAATAGTTCGTCCAGGAGCTGATTTTGGAGAAGTAAGCGTTTGGTTTGAACTAAAAGATGACCATCCGGTGAGAAAGATACTCGATGATAATAACGTTCCGTGGGAAGGAGAACTATTAATTCGGCGGGTTATAAATGTCGATGGACGTAAGACTGCATGGATTAACGGAAGAAGGGCTCCAAGAGATTTATTAATTCGGATATCGACACTCTTAGTTGAAATTCATGGTCAACATGACGATAAAGGTTTACTTGATCAACGGTCACATATTCGCTTACTTGATATGTTTGCGGGTAACAGTACCCAACGAGAGAGGGTCAAAGAAGCTTGGAAAAAGCTAAAAAAAGCAAAAAAAGAATATCAGGATGAACAAAAAAAGTTATCAGATTTTGATGCTGAAGAATCGTTTATACAACATTCACTGGATGAGCTGAAGTGCCTAGATCCAAAAGTAGGCGAGGAACAAAAATTAGATACCAAAAGACGCATGATGCAGTCAGCGGAAAAAATAAAAGATGACGTATTAAAGGCTCAAAGTGCTGTTGGTAGTAGCGGTGCAGAGAGTTTAATTTTAGATGCTATGAGATGGATTGAAACAGCATCTGGCAAAAGTGATGGGCCATTTGAAGAAGCATTGGCGTCGTTATCCAGAGCATCAACTGAGTTAGGTGAAGCCGTACGCATTATTGAGAGTCTTGTTGAGTTGCTGGACTTTGATGGGTATGAGCTCGAAGTGCTTGAAGAAAGACTATTTGAAATCCGTGGTTTAGCTAGAAAACATAAAATTGCGCCCGATCAGCTACCACAATTTAAGGCAGAACTAGCGGATAAAATAGAAGAGTTTTCATTTGGTGCTGAAAAGCTATCTTCATTGGAAAATCAAATAAAAGAGTGCGATTCTGAATATAATGTTGCAGCGTCAAAACTGAATGAGTCCAGACGTATTGCTGGTGACAAATTAGACAAATTAGTCGCAGCTGAATTACCATTTCTTAAAATGGAAGATGCCCATTTTGAAACTAACATAAGACCTGCACCAAGTTCAGCTGATGGATGTGATGAGGTTTCTTTTTTAGTTTCTACAAATAAGGGAACTGCTAAAGGTCCAATTGGTAAAATAGCATCGGGCGGTGAATTAAGCCGTTTCTTATTGGCACTAAAAGTGTGTCTAACTAGAGATTATAGCTCAGTTACGATGATTTTTGATGAAATTGACCGTGGCATTGGGGGAGCTACCGCCGATGCAGTTGGTAGAAGACTTGTTAGACTGTCCCAAAATGCACAAATTCTTACAGTCACGCATTCTCCCCAAGTAGCAGCTCTTGGTGATGCTCATTTTCAGGTTTCCAAATCTACAAATTCAATAAGCACTATTACTGAGGTAACAACCCTTCATGGAGATACCAGGATCGAGGAGATTGCCCGAATGATCTCAGGAGACAAAATAACGGCTGCTGCAATTAATGCTGCTGCAACCTTGGTAGCAGGGCGTTAAAGATCTTAATTATTCGATTTTTTTTGTTGCGTGGTCCAACCAGATTTTTTCATTTTCTTCTAGGTTTTCTCTGATTTTTTTTCGACACTTTAAATGATACTCATTGAGCCAATCTTTTTCTTCGTTTGTCATCAGACTTATATCAATTAAATTTTTATCTATAGGGACAAAATTAAGGGTCTCAAAGATAAACATTTCGTCAACGGTTGAGTTTTCCAATTTTGGAGCTTTTGTGACTGCTAGAAGGTTTTCAATCCGAATCCCGAAATGTCCTTCTTTATAGAAACCCGGTTCATTTGATATGATCATTCCTGTTTCAAAGGGAACCTTTGACGTTCTACTCAATCTCTGTGGCCCTTCGTGAACAGAAAGAAATTGTCCTACACCATGTCCCGTGCCATGAGCGAAGTCTAGTCCTTCCGACCATAGGTGCACTCGAGCAAATGCATCTAAATCACATCCTGCCATTCCCTTAGGAAATTTTAACCTCGATATCGAGATCATTCCTTTAAGGACCAACGTAAATGCCTTCTTGATTTCGCCTGAAACCTCACCCAAGGCGGTTGTTCTGGTAATGTCAGTTGTTCCGCCTTTATATTGGCCGCCACTGTCGATTAGTATTACTTCATTTTTTTCTATAGCGCGATCACTATCGTAATTTACCCGATAGTGCGGTAGGGCCGCATTTGGTCCACTTGCGCAAATTGTTTCAAAGCTGATGTCATAAAATTCTGGATTTTGAGACCTGAACGCCTCGAGTGAGATAACTAAATCAATTTCGGTTAACTTACTCTCCGACTGGGAATTTAGCCAGCAAAGAAATTTACACATTGCTACGGCATCAATTAAATGGGCTTCTCTTGCTCTACTTAGCTCAATCTCATTTTTACAAGCTTTGGGTACTGCTGTTATGTCTCCTCGTGGGTCCAAAGTTGCTTTTGATGAAAGCAGAGCTTCAAAAGCCGCAAATGGCAGACTAGCCTTATCTATGCATATACTACCCGTAAGTTGTTCAAGGTGTGAAAGAAAATCATTTTGATTGTATAAGCTAATGTTGTGGCCAAAATGTTTTTTCAAATCTTTTACTTTGGTTTTATCTACAAAAAGGTCAACTTTACAATTTGAATGCAGAATAGCAAAAGCGTGAACAATGGGTAAATGTTCGACATCTCCACCCCGTATGTTTAACAACCAGGCAATTCCTTCTGGTAAAGTAATTACTGCTGCCGTATTTCCATTTTCCCTCAATTCTTTCGCTAATATTTTTCTTTTATTGACTTGTGTCAGACCTGCAAATTTGTTTTCGTATCGAAAAGCTTTTGCATTTGGTGGGGCTGGCTGATCTGTCCAGATTATATCAACAAGGTTCTGTGTCGGTTGTAAAACGATATTAGTGTTCTCTGTTGATTTTTTATATTGCTCAATTTCATCGACTGAGTGTAACCAAGGGTCAAAACCAATTTTACCCTTATTAGTGATTTCCATTATCCAGTCCGTGACTTTTTTATTTGGCCAATTAATAATTTCTATAGGTGGCAGTGTTTGATTTTTCGCCTGAATCGAGTAGCGCCCATCTACAAAAATACCTACCCGTTTATTAACTAAAACGCAGATTCCTGCAGAACCTTCAAATCCAGTAAGCCATCGTAAACGCTGATCTTTTTCAGCTACATACTCACCTCTGAAAGAATCGGAGCGTGGAACAAGAAAACCATCAAGGTTCCTTTTAGCAATTTGATCCTGCAACGCTTCAAGTCTTTTCGGACCCAATTTCGGATCGCCGGTAGAAGCGAAAGATTGAAACTTACAAATTTTTTCTTTGTGCATTAATTGTTAGCCTCTTTTGAGTTGATTCACTCGGGCTCTAGCTTTTGGATCGCTGTCGAATAGGGCAGCAAGCTGTTCAGTCATTGCTCCTGCTAGTTGTTCAACGTCTGTTATGGTAACTGCACGATCGTAGTAGCGGGTCACATCATGACCAATCCCAATTGCCAAAAGTTCTACATTTTTTATTTTTTCTACCATTGATATAACATCTCGTAAGTGTTTCTCTAGGTAATTAGCGGGGTTTACGGATAACGTGCTGTCATCTACCGGGGCCCCGTCAGAAATTACCATTAAAATCTTTCGAGCTTCTGGACGCGCAGTCATGCGTCGGTGTGCCCACTCTAACGCCTCACCATCAATGTTTTCTTTAAGAAGCCCTTCTTTCATCATAAGTCCAAGATTAGAGCGCGCACGGCGCCAAGGAGCGTCGGCTCCTTTGTAAATTATGTGACGTAAATCGTTCAAACGACCGGGCTGTTGTGGTCGATCCTGATTTAGCCAGGCTTCGCGAGATTGGCCTCCTTTCCAAGCACGAGTTGTAAATCCTAAAATTTCAACTTTCACGTTGCAGCGTTCCAATGTGCGTGCCAACACATCTGCACATATTGCTGCTATTGAAATCGGCCTCCCACGCATTGATCCAGAGTTATCCAAAAGTAAAGTCACCACGGTATCTCTGAATTCAGTATCCTTTTCTATTTTAAAACTGAGAGAGGTCGTTGGATTTGTGATAACCCTAGCAAGTCTTCCAGCGTCAAGAATTCCTTCTTCAAGATCGAATAACCAGCTACGGTTTTGCTGTGCCTGCAAGCGTCTTTGAAGCTTGTTCGCAAGCCTGCTTACTGCCCCTTTTAGTGGTTCGAGTTGTTGATCCAAATATGCTCTTAATCTCTCTAACTCAACTTGCTCAGCAAGGTCTTCCGCCTTTATTTCTTCGTCAAAATTTGTCTCAAAAACTTGATAATTTGGATCAGCGTCAGAAATAGGTTGTGCAGGTGGCGGTTCCAGTGGAGCTTCTCCGTCAGGCAATTCCTGATCGTCAAAGTCCTCATCAGAGCTGTCTTCACTACTCATTTGCGCTTGTGCAGCGTCTTGTTGTTCGTCCTGACTTTGTTGGTCTTCTGCGTCTAGAGTTTCATCATTGTTTTCATCTGTCCCTGAGCTTTCGGGGTCATCAGCTCGTTCCTCATTCTCGTCCTGCTGTTCTTGATTTTCATCGTCTTCTGCTTCGGGTTCGTCACCTAGCTGATCTCCGTAACCCAAGTCAGTAATTATTTGACGAGAAAATTTTGCAAACCTTTCCTGATTATCCAAATTTTCAGTAAGATTTTCTATTGTAGTCTCTGCTTGTTCTAGAATAAAATCCTTCCATAAATTTAATACGTTGTTTGCTGAGGAAGGAAGATCCTTTTTGGTCGTTAGAGTTCTAATTAAATAAGCTGCGGCGTCTGCAAGAGGGGCATCAGCGCGATCTGTCAATTTATCAAAACCCTTTCGTTTTGCTTCAACGCCGATTTTTGCATTAATGTTGCCAGTAGTACCTGGCATATCTTTTGCCCCGATAGCTTCGCATCTGGCGGTTTCCATCGCTTCATATATCTCCCTTGCCATAGGACCGTCTGGGGCAAATCGTGAATGTAAATCGGAATTGTGGTATTTATGATGCATGGCGAGAGCATCAGCTGTTCCTCGAGCCAGAAGAACTTCTTCTTTAGTCATGCGTCTGCTGACTTGGGGAAGCCTGATATTATCTCCAGATACACCTGATGGATCAACTGAGTAGTTAATAGAAAGTTCTGGGTTGTCAGCCAAAACTTTCGTTGCCTCTGCTAGGGCTTTTTTGAATGGATCAGCAGGATTGTCTGATTTTGAAACCATAATAAACTCAAGAAATGTTTAAGCTTTGCCAGATCACTTATATAAATTTTAGTTGATGGCTAATTATTGCTCATAATAAAATTATTCTACTCTAGACTTACGCTTGCTGCACTTTCTGGTAACTCTTCATCAAAACAACGTTGAAAAAATTCAGCTACTATTTGCCTTTCCAGCTCGTCACATTTGTTTAAAAAGGTTAAACGAAAAGCATAACCCACATCTTTGAAAATTTCTGTGTTACTTGCCCAATTTATAACCGTTCTTGGGCTCATAACGGTAGATAAATCTCCGTTCATAAATGCAGTTCTCGTGAGATCAGCCACGGTAACCATTTGCTTTATAACACGCTTGCCTTCTTCACTATCGTAACTTGGCGACTTAGCAAGCACTATTGCGCTTTCCACCTCCACCGATAGATAATTCAAGGTTGCAACTAGTGACCAGCGATCCATTTGAGCTTGGTTAATCTGCTGTGTTCCATGATACAGACCAGTCGTATCACCTAACCCGACGGTATTTGAAGTAGCAAACAATCTGAAATTACTATGAGGTGTGATAATTTCGTTTTGATCTAGTAGTGTTAATTTCCCATCGTGTTCTAAGACTCGCTGGATCACAAACATAACGTCTGCTCTGCCTGCATCATATTCGTCAAACACAATAGCGACTGGGTTTCTCAAAGCCCAAGGTAAAATTCCTTCATGAAATTCAGTAACTTGCTTGCCGTCCTTGAGCTTAATCGCGTCCTTACCTATCAAGTCTATTCTACTAATATGACTATCAAGATTAACCCTTACTGCGGGCCAATTTAATCTTGCAGCAACTTGTTCAATATGGGTTGATTTACCTGTGCCGTGATAACCTTGTATCATAACCCTCCTATTATGATTAAAGCCTGCCAGTATGGCTAACGTTGTATCTGGATCGAATTTGTATGTTTCATCAACCTCAGGAACTCGATTGGCTCGTTCCGAGAAACCTTTTACAATCATATCTGAATCGATACCAAAAACTTCTCTTACCGAAATATCCTCCGTGGGGTTGCTGTCCATGATTTTAGAGCCATCGGCCATAATTTTTTCCTTATAATCGGCTTATGAAATTAACTGGTGCACTAATAATTGCTGCTGTTCAAGAGTTCCAAGGTAAATAAATTTCATATTTTTGACTATTACTAACCTTCACAATATTTTAAACTTAATACTTGAAGTTGATTTTAACCTGTAATGAACCAGATATATCCGGTAGCAAACATGACAAGAGATAATTTATGAACAGACGTTCCTTACTCAAACTAGGTCTAGCAACAATAGTTATTCCCACCCAGTCAATCGTTGCAAAAGAAGAGCTTGCTGAATTTCCTTTTCGGTTAAGTAAAAGTGAATGGAAAGCTAGACTTACTCCATTTGAATTTGCAGTGATGAGAGAGGAAGCTACCGAACGTGCGTTCACATCTCCATTGAATTCAAACTATGAGACAGGCACGTATCACTGCAAGGGTTGTGATCAAAAACTATATATGTCTCGCTACAAATATGACTCAGGTACTGGATGGCCAAGTTTTTCAAAAGAGATTGATGGTGCAATCGGCACAAGAAAAGATAGAAAGTTTTTTATGATCCGAACGGAGTGCCACTGTAGCAACTGTGGTTCACATTTAGGACATATATTCGATGATGGGCCGCAGCCAACTGGGAAGAGGCATTGTATTAATGGCGTTAGCTTAATTTTCCGAAAAACTTAGTACTTCACTATTTGAAATTTCTGCTATCCTTAATTTGATCCCATGCCCACATAACTTGTTGTAACTGCTCTTCCTGACTTCTATCGCCACCATTCATATCTGGATGAAGTATTTTAATAAGTGCCTTATAAGCCTTGCGAATTTCTGGCTTTGACCAACTATCTTTTGCTTCAAGAATTTCCACCGCTCGCCTTTCGGTAGCCGGTAGCCGCCTAGTATGACCAGCACTCGTCCCGGCACGCCCAGGGTTTTTTGTCGCATTTTCTCCCAAAACTTGGTGGGGGTCTTCTATTCCAAGCCTTGCCCAAGCTCTTGATTCAGGATCTCTCCAAGATTTAGTTTCTCTTTCCCAAACTTTGTCTTTTGACATTTGCGCATTCAATTCTGCTTCAGTCTGGTTCTGGAAAAAATTCCATTTTTGATTATACTCTCGAACGTGATCTTTGCAGAACCAAAAAAAATCGTCTAGAACGTCAGGTGCTTTTGGGGCTCGAAATTTTCCTGCATTTTCGCAGCCTTCATGGTCGCAAAGCCTCCTCGATGTCTCACTTTCGCCGGACATTCCACGCCTTGTGCGAGGTTTGTTCTTCTTTGCCGAAGAAACAGATATATCAAATCCAAATGGATCAGGTTTTTCCGTCATTAATTGTACCTTTTCGACTCGAGCGTTAAAGCATACAGTAATTAAAAGTAAATTGAAGAGGTAATTATTCAAAATGACCAAAACAGATCGAATAAATAAGGCTTTAGAGGCCTCGTTTAAAGGGTCAGAAATATCTGTTGTTGATGATAGCGAAAGTCATCGAGGTCACGCAGGCTTTGCGGAAGGGGGAGAAAGCCATTTTCAAATAAAAATTGTTTGGAAAGGTTTTGAGACTTTGTCCCTGATTGCGAGACACCGAGCTGTACATGAAGCACTTGGAAAGGACTTGCTAAACGAGATCCATGCACTGGCACTCGAGTTAACGTCTGAGTAATTTCGTGTACATCCAGTCTTAAACTTTAATTCATGACTCAGAATAGTTAGGGCTCAGTCTTTTACGAGTTAAGCTTAGCTGCAACAAGTTCATTAACGGTTTTTGGGTTTGCTTTTCCACCAGTAGCTTTCATTACCTGACCAACGAACCAACCGACTAATTTTGGATTAAGTTTCGCCTTTTCAACCTGGTCGGGATTTGCACTAATTATTTCTGCAACTGCTTTTTCTATCGCGACTGTGTCAGTGACTTGCTTCATTTCCCGTTTTTCAACTATCTCGGCTGGTTCGCCACCTTCACTGTAAACAATCTCGAATAACTCTTTTGCTATTTTGCCATTAATTTCACCATTTTTGATTAAGTCAATGATTTGCCCGAGTTGCATCGGGCTCACAGGCGATGACGTTATTTCCAGGTCATCTTTTTTTAGGCGTCCAAACAGCTCATTTATTACCCAATTAGCAGCCATCTTACCATCTCGATTAGCTGCAACCGTTTCAAAATAGTTTGCGGCTTCCACCTCCGCTGTCAACACGCTTGCGTCATATTCGCTTAAACCAAATGAAGATATGAAACGAGCTTTCTTGTCATCAGGAAGCTCGGGTAGAGATAAAGCTATTTCATCCACCCAGGATTGTTCCAATTCTAATGGCAGTAAGTCTGGGTCTGGAAAATAGCGATAATCATGAGCCTCTTCCTTTGATCGCATTGATCTTGTTTCGCCCTTTTCAGGGTCATACAGCCTTGTTTCCTGATCGACGGTTCCACCACCCTCCAAGATCTTGATTTGACGTTTTGCTTCAACTTCAATTGCTTGTTGAATGAAACGCATTGAGTTCATATTCTTTATCTCGCATCGAGTGCCCAGCACGCTAAAATCACCAGTTTCTATAAATTTTTCAAAAGTACCCGATTGGCATACAGAAACATTTACATCCGCACGCAAATTTCCATTTTGCATATTGCCGTCGCATGTTCCCAAATAACGCATTATTTGCCGAAGTTTTCCCACATACGCAGCAGCTTCTTCTGGGCCACGAATATCTGGTCTGCTCACAATCTCCATCAGGCAAACTCCAGTTCTGTTTAAATCCACAAAAGACATATCTGGATCCATATCGTGAATTGATTTTCCCGCGTCTTGCTCCATGTGGATACGCTCGATCCGAACTCTCCGTGCAATTCCAGGTTCCATATTCACAATAACTTCGCCTTCACCCACTATCGGATGATATAATTGGCTAATCTGATAACCCTGAGGTAGGTCAGGGTAAAAATAATTTTTTCGATCAAATGCACTCCAAAGGTTAATCTTTGCTTTTAAACCTAAGCCAGTTCTAACAGCCTGCTCGATACAGTAGTCGTTGACTACAGGCAGCATCCCTGGCATCGCAGCATCAACGAATGATACATTAGAATTTGGCTCATTTCCAAATTGGGTTGATGCTCCCGAAAATAACTTTGACTTTGACGAAACCTGTGCATGGACTTCCATACCAATGACTAATTCCCAATCATGTCTCGCGCCAGGTATGACTGTCGGTTTGGGGGATGAGTAGTTTATATCCAGCATCTTATTCTTCCAATCTAATTTACAAACTCATTAACTAAGATGAAACAATGTTGCAATCTAGATTAACTGAGAGTTGTTTTAAAATTAAATCGCATATGAGAAGCTTAAGTATTCAGGGCCCTTTAATTATTTAGTATCCGCGAAATCATTTCGTTTGTGTCTTTGCTTAGCTTGTCGACTTTTAGTAACTTCGTAAGTTCTAAAGAGATTTTATCCTTGCGCAGGTTATCAAACTGTTTCCAGTTTTGAAATGCCGTGCAGGTTCTTGCTGCTAATTGTGGGTTTAAAGTATCAATTTTTTTGATCCAACTGGCTAAAAACTTATAACCTGCCCCATCTGCTCTGTGGAAAGCAACCAAGTTTTGAGTAAATCCACCAACGGTGGCTCGAAATCGATTTGGATTTTTTTTGTTGAAGTCAGAATGTTTTGTTAAAGTTTTTGTGATTTCGAGGGATTTACTAGGCTGACTTAACGATGTTTGCAGCATAAACCATTTGTCAATGACTAGACGGTCATCAGCCCACCTCTCATAAAAACTATCAATTTCTGTTGATACTAAGTCATTTTGAATCAGCACACTTAATGCTGCCACTTCGTCGGTCATATTATCTGCTCTAGCAAACTGCTTTCTAGAACTTTCCCCGTTATCCACCCTCGTCAGCAGACCAAGCAAAATATTCTTCAGTGAACGCTCTCCTGCCTGATCTGCCGAGGGTTCATATTTTACGTTTTGGGTCAGAGAATGGAATAATTGTTCTAAAAATTGATTAGAACTTTCTGCTAGCTTTTGGGAAAATATTTTTTTTGCAGTGTAAATCATTTCAGGATCTATGGGCAAATTATTTTCAAAAAAATGTGCGATAATTTCTGAAATAGAAGGTTGTGAAAGCAATTGTGCGCGAAAAGCTGGCATTATCTTTTGATCCTGCATTATTTGGCAAAATGCATTTATTAATTCGTCGTTTGGTTCTTGTTTTTGAATCGCAATCTTTTCAAAGCTTGCTAACATTAACTGCTGTGAAGCATCCCACCGATTGTATGCATCATTATCTTTGGTAAGAAGGGTTAGCCTGTCTTGGTCTGTGATCTCTCGCTCTATTATTACCGGAGCAGAAAATTTTCTTAAAAGAGATACTGTTGGCTTTTTCTCAATTCCTTTAAATGTAAGTGTATCTCTTGGCTTTTTAAGTTCGAATACCTTCGTTTCAATTAAATCTGCACCATTTTCATCCAGAAGGCCTATTGAGATTGGAATAACCATTGGTTGTAATTTCTTTTTGCGATTGTTGGGCAGAATTTGTTCAAAATCTAAAGTCAGAGTATTTTCGCCATATCTTTCATTCACCTTTACTTTAGGTGTTCCAGCTTGGGAGTACCAAAGCATGAATTGTTCAAGATTTTGATTGGTGACATCCTCAAATACTTTGATCCAGTCTTCAATTGTAGCCGCCTGACCATCATGTCGTTCAAAGTATAAATCTAGTGCTGAATAGTAATTTTTTTCACCGACTAATAGCTTAAGCATACCAATTAGTTCAGCACCTTTTTCATAAACGGTCAAAGTATAGAAGTTATTAATTTCAACAAAGCTATCGGGTCTTACCGGATGTGAAAGTGGGCCGGCATCCTCTCGAAATTGAGGCCCTTTAATTACCCTGGCATCTTGAATTCTTTTAACTGAGGGGTCCCTTAAATCAGATGTAAATTGTGCATCTCTGAAAACTGTAAGCCCTTCTTTTAAACAGAGCTGAAACCAATCTCGGCAGGTTACACGATTTCCTGTCCAATTATGAAAATATTCATGAGCAATTATACCCTCTACATATTCAAAATCGGTATCGGTACTTTTTCTGGGATGTGTCAGAACACACTTCGAATTGAAAATATTTAGCCCCTTATTTTCCATGGCCCCCATATTGAAGTCATCAACGGCAACGATATTGAAAACCTCAAGATCATATTGTCGCCCATAGCGCTCTTCATCCCATTTCATAGCTTTTTTTAAAGATCTGATTGCAAACTGACATTTGTCCTCATCGCCCTTTCTTACATAAATATTAAGGTCGATATGAGAGCCTTGCTGCGTTGTAAATTCGTCTGATACTTTCTCTAAATCTCCAGCGACTAATGCGAAAAGGTATGCCGGTTTTGGCCAGGGGTCTGACCACTTTGAAAAACCCTTTTCACTCGAAATAAGATTGCCATTTGACAATAAGACTGGTGAAGGTCCCCGAATACTAACAACAAATGGTGCTAAAACGTCTGGACGATCTGGATAGTAGCATATTTTTCTAAAGCCTTCTGCCTCACATTGAGTGCAGTAAATACCATTTGACATATATAACCCCTCCAATGAGGTGTTACTAGAGGGATCTATCTCTACCAGGCACTCCCATAGGAAAGGGCCGTTGGGGACGTCACATTCGAGACCGTCTTTTTGTAGTTTTGGATGTACTGTATTCCCATCGATTCTAGCGTTAAGGAAATTTAAATTTTCTCCATTTAAAAAAAAATTTCTTGCTGAATTTGAATTAGGATTTTTACGGAAATTGATTTTAGAGTAAACTTTTGTTCTACTTGGATGTAGTTCAAAATTGAGTTCCACTGCGTCTACTAAATAAGCAGGGGCCTTATAGTCTTTCAGAAAGATTTCCTCATTACTTTTTTTTGCCATAATTACTCCGCGGTGCTTGGAATTTGTAGTTGAACCTACTCAGCTAATAGATGTTGCTACATTTAGGTAGTGCTACTATTAATTAATACCAAAAAATAGGCGACTCTTTTAGTGAATAATAACAGCTTTTGCCTCGCCTTAAATAAGATACCTATTTGAAATCAGAGAAAGGTTTGGGGTCGAGTGATGAAAAAGCGCCTGATGCGATGTGATCTAAGTGTAGAAGAAGGCTTGGTGGATTTTATCGAGAATACGGCTTTGCCAGATACTGGAGTTTCGCAGAATAACTTTTGGCTTGGCTTGTCATCATTGATTAAGGAGATGACTCCCGAAAATAGAAAACTTTTGAGGGTAAGAGAAGAGCTGCAAGACAAAATTGATAAATGGCATGTGGCTAGAATTGGCCAGCCACATGATCATGTGGCCTATAAAAGTTATTTAAAGGAGATCGGTTATCTGGTTGATGAGGGTGAGAACTTTTTAATTGAAACAGAAAATGTTGATCCGGAGATTTCCAGCGTAGCTGGCCCACAACTCGTAGTACCATCGACCAATGCCCGCTACGCTCTTAATGCAGCAAACGCAAGATGGGGAAGTTTATACGACAGTTTATATGGCACTGATGCGATGGGTGCATTCGACCAGGCTAAGGTTTATGATCGGGGCAGGGGCGCTCGTGTTGTTGCCCGTGCAAGAGTATTTTTGGATAATGCATTTCCAATCATTGGTGCGAGTCATGCAGATGTGAAGCGATATTATGTTAGTGAAAGGCAACTTTTAGTAGATGACCTTCCGTTGGTCTCACCAGAAAAGTTTATTGGCTATTCAGGCAACTCGAAGGCTCCAAATTCTATTCTATTGAAGAATAACGGTCTTTTCGTCGTGCTTGTCTTCAATCGAGCACATGTTGTCGGCAGTAGGGATCAGGCAGGTTTGGCCGATGTTCGGATCGAAAGCGCTCTATCTGCCATAATTGATTTAGAGGATTCTGTAGCATGTGTTGATGGTGAAGATAAGGTAAATGCATACTCAACATGGTTAGGTCTAATGAAAGGAGACCTTACTTCCGAATTCGAGAAAAACGGAAAAAAAGTCGTTAGGCGTCTCAACTCTGATTTGTCTTTTATTTCTCCCTCTGGTGATGATTTTAGCATTAGGGCTAGAGCATTACTTTGGATCAGAAATGTTGGTCATTTGATGACGACACCAGCCGTACTTGACTCAAATGGGGACGAGATATTTGAGGGCTTGCTGGATGCTATGGTTACCACAATGCTCGGAATGCATGATTTGAAAAAGGCTGATGGCAATTCAAGACATGGTTCAATTTACATTGTAAAACCCAAGATGCATGGCCCCGCTGAAGTGGATTTTGCCGATAAAATATTTTCCAAGGTAGAGAGTTTTTTAGGTATAGAGAAATATTCTGTAAAATTGGGAATAATGGATGAAGAACGCCGAACCTCCGTTAACCTAAAAGAGTGTATCCGCGCCGCAAAAAGACGAGTAGCCTTCATAAATACTGGATTTCTCGATCGGACTGGAGATGAAATTCACACTAGCATGGAGGCAGGCCCATTTAGCAGGAAAGATTTTATAAAAAGAAAGTCTTGGATAGTAGGATACGAAAATCAAAATGTTGACATTGGTTTAGAGTGTGGGCTTTCCGGACGAGCCCAAATTGGAAAAGGTATGTGGGCTATGCCGGATTTAATGTCTGCTATGCTGGAGCAAAAAATAGAGCATCCAAAATCAGGAGCAAATTGTGCCTGGGTACCATCCCCTACCGCTGCCACATTGCATGCCTTGCATTATCATCAAGTGGATGTCTTTGCAGTTCAAGAAAATTTAAGAAAAAACGGCCGAAGAGCCTATGTTGATACACTTCTTGATATTCCCCTAGCTGCTTACAGAAAATGGTCGCACGGGCAAAAAATTCGGGAAGTAGAAAATAATGCTCAAGGGATCCTTGGATATGTTGTGCGGTGGGTGGATCAGGGAATTGGTTGCTCAAAAGTACCGGATATTAATAATGTAGGCTTGATGGAAGATCGTGCCACATGCAGAATATCTAGTCAGGCGCTTGCTAACTGGTTGCATCATAACGTCGTGAGTGAAGAAGAGGTCATTACAGCGCTTAAATCCATGGCAAAAATTGTTGACGAGCAAAATATTAACGATCCAAATTATATACCGATGAGCCCAAGCTTTGATGGATTGGCATTTAAGGCTGCATATAATTTAATCTTCGAGGGTAAAAATCAGCCATCGGGTTACACTGAGCCAATTTTACATGAAACTCGTTTGAAATTGAAAAATCTAGCATAGAAATATCGTTAATAGTGAGTTAAAAAATAAATACATAGAATAATAATTTGCAAAGTAATAGTTAAAGGCGAAAAATGGGACGTTTTGTAGTTGGAATTGTTGGGAATTTCAACTTAATCAATGATGAATATCCAGCATACGCAGCTGGGAAAATGAATTGTGACGCACTATCTAAGGTATCGAATGTAATACCTATCATCGTACCTTCGAGTCCCGAATTTACTACAGTTGATGAGCTCATCTCAATGTGCGACGGTTTTTTGTTTACTGGCGGTAGACCTAACGTACATCCGAGTAATTATGGTGTCGAGGCAACGGCAGCTCATGGCGATTTCGATCGTGATCGTGATGCTTTAACACTTCCCTTGATAAAAAGGGCTGTTTCGATCGGTCTTCCTATCTTTGGTATATGCAGAGGATTTCAGGAAATTGCGGTAGCAATGGGGGCAACACTACATCCAGAAATTCGCGAGTTAGATGGGAGAATGAACCATAGAATGCCACCAGATGGGACGCTTGAAGAAAAATTTGCCATTAGGCATGAAGTCACGTTTAGAAGCGATGGAATTTTCAGCAAAATTTTAGGTTCTGATCGAATTGAGACAAATACGCTACATGGACAGGGAATAGCAGATGCCGGTGATCGGTTGATAATTGATGGTTGGGCAAGTGATGGAACCCCAGAGGCGTTGTATGTAAAAGATGCACCGGGTTACACTTACTCTGTCCAATGGCACCCGGAATGGAATGCTGAGAATGATCCAATTTCTACACGTTTGTTTGAGGCTTTTGGCGAAGCGGTGCGTAATTATGGAAATGCTCAGTAGTTGATCCCAGGTAGTTATGTGACAAATTTTCGCTTTTTGTATTTGGGTCTGTCCCACAAGGAATTTTGAATAACATTTGAAATAACCTCAATTGCCAAATCGATATCTTCTTTAGAGATATACAGAGGTGTAATTCCAAATCTCATAATGTTTGGCGACCGAAAATCTCCAATAACGCCTTTTTCTATGATTGCTTGCATTGCAGGGTATCCATGTTCAAAATAAAACGAAACTTGGGAACCCCTGTCTTCTGCATTTATTGGAGATGCTAATTTAAGATCAGGGCAGTTTTTTCTCAACCCGCTTATAAGTCGCTCAGAAAGATCAACTGACCCGGAGCGCAGTTCACTCATGTCGACGGTATCCCAAATTTTTAGAGAAGCAGCAAGAGCCGCATTAGCCAGAACTGGTGGTGTTCCTATTTTCATTCGGTTTATACCTTTGCCAGGGGCATACTTATGCAAAAACTCAAATGGTGTTTTATGACCAAGCCAGCCCATTAAAGATGGTTTGACCGCATTAATTTTTTTTGGATTAACATAGATAAACGCTGGCGAACCAGGTCCTGCGTTCAGATATTTATATGTACAACCAACGGCATAATCGATATTCCACTCCTTTAGATTTAGATTTAAAGCGCCAGCAGAGTGCGCTAGATCCCAAATCGTAACGATCCCATTGTCTTTTGCAATTTCACTGATTACTGAAATGTCATGCCTTCTGCCAGTACGGTAATCAACGTCGGTTAGCATCAGTACCGCAATCTCGTCGCTTAGACTGTCAAGTATTTCCTCAGGTGCGCATATTCTAATCTCAAGTTGATCATTCACTAGATGCACCAGTCCCTGAGCCATATATAAATCTGACGGAAAGTTTCCACTATCTGTGAGTATAATTTTTCTTTTCCCCACATCTTTAATGGCGCTACTCAATGCTTGAAAAACTCTAACAGATAGGGTTTCTCCAACAACTACTGAATTATCTTCCGCTCCGATAATGCGCGAAATTTTGTTACCCAAACTTTCAGGCTGAAACATCCATTCCGCATCATTCCATCCATTTATTAAAAGGTTTGACCATTCTTCATGAAGTAAAGTGTTAATTTCACTGGGAACATTCTTGGGCATAGGGCCCAGCGAGTTACCATCTAAATAGATTAATCCTTTTGGAAGTATGAATTGCTTTTTTGTTTCTTCAAAGTTTGTCATCTGCTCTTTTGTAGCCGTCTCATATCAACGTTTCACCAAGTTGCTGTAGTTACAACATTTATATAACATGGAATACAATTAATATTTTTATTTTCGACAATTTTTGAATTTAATGAGGGTTGAATGGGTCTTTTAAGATATTTTTTATTATCAATTGCCATGAGCCAGTACTCAATAGCTAGTGAAAATATACCGGATCAATATCCTCAATCGGTATTGTATT
Organism: Candidatus Salinivivens marinus; assembly: GCF_965655845.1. NCBI lineage: Bacteria > Pseudomonadati > Pseudomonadota > Alphaproteobacteria > Rhodobacterales > Paracoccaceae > Candidatus Salinivivens > Candidatus Salinivivens marinus. The sequence goes on along the minus strand of NZ_CBFHHX010000001.1, from coordinate 188,103 downwards.
CAAAACCTTCTGAATTTATCCCAAATGTATTTTCTGCAATTGGTGCTACTGCTCCACCTACGTACGAAAATTCTGGTCATAATAATAATTTATCTTTCGTTGTAACCGCGGATGGAGTCGTGGTGATTAACTCTGGTGCATCATTTAGTCTGGCTGAGGCAATGCATCACGAGATTAAAGCAGTAACAAATAAACCTGTAAAGCTAGTAATCAACGAAAATGGGCAGGGACATGCTATGTTGGGAAACTCTTACTGGGCTGAGCTTGGCATTGATATATTAGCACATGAAGACGCTATTGATGAGGTGAAGGATAATGGCTATCAAATCCTAGAAGAAATGAAGCGTTACAATAGAGAAAAGGCTGACGGTACAGCCGTTATTACCGCAAACATTTCATTTTCCGAAAAGTATGTTTTTACTTTAGGAGGTATAAAGTTTGAGGTTCTACATCTGGGTGATGCTCATGGTCCTGGAGATACACAGGTCTGGATCCCGCAATGGTCACTAATGATTGCTGGTGATATAGCTTTTCATGAACGAATGCTGCCAATTTTTGAAAATACTTGCACAAGATGCTGGATAGAAACTTGGAAAACAAGCTTTGCACCTCTTAATCCGCTTTATATAATTCCTGGGCATGGACATCCCACAAATTTACCACAAGTTGAAAAGTATACGTTGGGATATCTTTTAGATTTACGATCAAAGATCAAAAGCCATATTGAGGCTGGGGGCGATTTAAGTTCGTCTTATTATGTCGATCAGCAAAAATGGAAGAACTTAGATACTTTTGAAGAGTTAGCAAAGAAAAATGCTGGTAGGGTTTTTGAAGAAATGGAGTGGGAGTGATAAAACTGGTCTCTGGTCTCGAAAGAAAGTTGGGCTGGTTGCGGTTTCATTAATTGGTAGTCAAAACGCTATTGGAATTTATAGCGGTTGATTAAAATGCGTTGCGACATAATTTTTCACTTTAAGCACATTGATCTTTAATAATGTTGCGTATAGGAAGCTGGTCAGACATGTCTCTTAGTGTATTTAAGTGAGGATTTAATTTTGAAAATCGGTACCCCCAAAGAAATTTTCGACGGTGAAAATAGGGTTGCTTTAACCCCTGATAGTGCTCTTCAACTTCAAAAGTTAGGTTTTGATTGTTTAATTGAAAGTGGTGCCGGCAAAGCAGCAGGATATTCAGACAAAATCTACAAAGAGGCTGGGGTCAAGGTTGTAAAAACGGCTGCTGCTTTGTGGAAAGAAGCTGATGTAGTGACCAAGGTTAGGCAGCCCTCTACTGCTGAGCTTAAGAGATTATCTGCCGGGCAGACATTGATTTCCTTTTTTAATCCAGCCGTCAATGAGCAGGGTCTTGACCTGGCTAAATCCAAAAAAGCAAACGTCATAGCAATGGAAATGGTTCCAAGGATCAGTCGGGCACAAAAGATGGATGCTCTTTCATCCATGGCAAATATAGCTGGTTATCGAGCAGTTATCGAGGCCAGCAATAATTTTGGAAGATTTTTCACAGGTCAAGTCACTGCAGCAGGGAAGGTGCCTCCGGCGAAAGTGCTTATAATAGGCGCCGGTGTTGCCGGGCTTGCTGCGATTGGGACAGCTACATCGTTAGGAGCTATTACTTATGCTTTTGATGTCAGGCCTGAAGTGGCGGAACAAGTGGAATCCATGGGTGCTGAATTTGTCTATCTCGATTTTGAGGAGCAGCAGCAAGATGGTGCTAAAACTGGCGGATATGCGTCAGTTTCGTCACCAGAATTTCGAGAGGCTCAACTTGCGAAATTTAGAGAGTTAGCGCCAGAGGTTGATATTGTTATTACCACCGCGCTTATTCCAAACCGCGAGGCTCCAGAATTGTGGACAGCTGATATGGTTAAATCAATGAAACCAGGTTCGGTTATTGTGGATTTAGCCGCTGAGAAGGGTGGTAACTGTAAGCTAACAGTTTTGGATGAAAAAATTGTAACTGACAACGGGGTTACTATTGTAGGATATTCTGACTTTCCGAGTAGAATGGCCGCTCAAGCATCAAATTTATATTCTACTAATATTAGGCACATGATTAGTGATCTTACGCCGGAAAAAGACGGTAAAATAAACCATAATATGGAAGATGACGTAATCAGAGGTGCTACGGTTGCTTTTGAAGGGGAAATAACTTACCCGCCGCCACCGCCGAAAGTTAACGCTATCGCTGCAAAAACGCAGGAGAAGCCAAAAGAGTTGTCTCCAGAGGAACTGAGAGCGAAAGAGCAAGAGGATTTTAATGCGCAAACTCGCCAGCAGGTTATTCTGCTCGCAGTAGGTGGTGCCCTTACATTAGGTGTTGGGCTTGTTGCTCCAGCTAGCTTTATGCAACACTTTATCGTATTCGTTCTTGCTGTTTTCGTTGGATTTCAAGTTATTTGGAATGTAAGCCATGCTCTTCATACGCCGTTGATGGCTGTTACGAATGCAATATCATCGATTATAATTTTGGGCGCGCTGATGCAGATTGGTTCAGGTTCATTGCTAGTAATCTTACTTGCAGCATTATCGGTTTTTATGGCTGGTATTAACATTTTTGGTGGGTTTCTCGTCACAAGACGAATGCTTGCCATGTTCCAAAAATCTTAAGGGGTTAGAAATATGGAATTAGGATTTACTACCGCCGCATATGTCGTAGCTGCTGTATTGTTTATACTGTCCCTAGGTGGATTATCTGGACAAGAGAGTGCCAAGCGAGCCGTATGGTATGGCATTTTTGGGATGGCTCTTGCTGTATTTGCAACCTTGATAGGTCCCGGTTCTGGCTTATGGGCCCTGTCTGTTCTCCTTATCGCAGCTGGTGGTGTTATTGGGTATTTTCTAGCGGCCAGGGTTGAAATGACACAGATGCCTGAACTTGTTGCAGGTATGCACGCGTTGGTTGGTTTGGCAGCCGTTTTCGTCGGATTTAATGCAGATTTGGAAATAAAAAATGTAGCGTCAGCGGTGAACTCTGAGGCGGTGAAAGAGCTAACGGGATTTGCAGCCTTGGTGGCTAAAAAATCAGTTGTAGAAATTAATATATTGAGAGTAGAGCTGTTTTTAGGTGTATTTATTGGTGCTATAACATTTACAGGATCTATAATCGCCTACGGTAAACTATCAGGCCGTGTTACTTCTGCGGCGGTAAAACTTCCTGGCGGACATTTTTTAAACGCATCAGCGGCGATCATTTCTGTTCTATGCTTGATCTGGTATCTTCAAACAGGTGGTATTTTACCACTACTACTAATGACTATTTTAGCTTTTTTTATAGGTTTTCATTTGATCATGGGGATTGGTGGAGCAGACATGCCAGTGGTTGTGTCTATGTTGAACAGCTATTCTGGTTGGGCTGCAGCCGCCATTGGTTTCAGTCTTGGCAACGACCTGTTAATCGTTGTTGGAGCCCTTGTCGGATCCTCTGGTGCTATCCTCAGTTACATAATGTGTAAGGCAATGAATAGGTCGTTTATTTCGGTGATACTCGGTGGTTTTGGTGGTGCATCAGGACCTGCAATGGAGGTGGAAGGCGAACAAATTGCGATAGATGCAGACGGGGTCGCATCTGCATTAGCCGATGCCGATAGCGTTATAATAATACCAGGTTATGGACTTGCTGTTGCCCAAGCCCAACAAGCTGTATCCGAGCTTACTAAACGTCTTCGGGACAAAGGGAAGAATGTAAGGTTCGCTATTCATCCGGTTGCGGGACGGCTTCCCGGGCATATGAATGTTCTACTTGCTGAAGCTAAAGTTCCATACGATATAGTGCTCGAAATGGATGAAATAAATGAAGATTTTCCAGATACCGATGTAGCAATTGTTATTGGTTCCAATGATATCGTAAATCCTGCAGCACAAGAAGATCCAAATAGTCCAATAGCTGGTATGCCTGTTTTAGAATGTTGGAAATCGAAACAGGTCTTTGTATCTAAACGAGGACAAGGAACTGGGTACTCTGGCATCGAAAACCCACTTTTCTTTAAAGAAAATACACGCATGTTCTATGGAGATGCAAAAGATAGTTTGAACAAGCTTTTGTCAATGATAGACTAATGTAATTTCAACGCACCCTTAAATTGATGTAGATAAATTTGGGTTGTTTTACGTCTTTTATTTGGGTTTTATTAGCGTTATTCAATAAGTAGTGTGTTTAGATTAGGATAACATTTTGACACTTATCGCAGATCATGCGCAAAGGTATCAATTAGCTAATGAGCTTCACGCCCGCCCGTTTCCGTTTCACTCGGCACCTGGGATGGTTGCGTTTTTGGCATTGAAAGAGCCTGAAAATGCTGCCCAGAGAGATAGAAGTGGAGATAGAAAAAATTTAATCGAGCTGCTTGATAGGTTTGGTGCTCCACATCCAAAGGAAGATGCTACTCATTATTTTGGTGATTTAGGTCGTTTTAAACTTAAATGGGAAGCTCACACAGAATTTGTTACCTATACGATATTTTTAAACAATTTATCTGAAAAGCCTTTTGATGGTATTTGTTTCGATGCTTTTCCAAAAGATTGGTTAGAGTCCCTGTCATCGCTTCGGATAACATCGGTGAATTTGCGTCTTGAAACTATGAGTGATCAGGAAAACAGTAGCGAGATTATCTCAAAAAAATTAGCTAATTGGTTCGTACCGGAGAGTCTTGCAGTAAGTAAAGTTTTAGATGGGTCAGCGGTTGTGGCTTCAGACTTCAGAATAGATGAAGTAGGTCATCAACGATTCGTCCTTTTTGTTGATCCACTAACTGATGAACGACGGGTTGGTAGGATTATTCAGCGTCTATGTGAAATTGAAATGTATAAATCCATGTCAATGCTGGGCTTTTCGAGAGTGCGTAGTATGGCAAGGCAAATGGGTAATATTGATACAGAATTATCTCATATAATGAACGATATGAACGACGGTAAAGTGGCTGCGGAAGTTACTTTAGATAATTTGTTGAAAGTTTCCACTGAACTGGAAACTTTATCAGCAGCAGCATCTTTTCGTTTAGGTGCAACTGAGGCATATGAGGCGATTGTTCATCAGAGGATTAGGGTTTTAAGAGAGGAAAGGTTTAAGGGACGTCAGACGTTTTCGGAATTTATGATGAGACGTTATGATCCCGCGATGAGGACAGTTAAATCTAGTCGTGTTAGATTGGGAAATTTGGCTGACAGAGCCATTCGAGCGGGTGATTTGCTGCGAACCAGAGTGGATGTCGAAAGGTCTGCTCAAAATCAAGCTTTGCTTACTAGTATGGATAGGAGAGCAGATTTACAGCTGCGGTTACAAAAGACAGTAGAAGGTCTGTCGGTGGTCGCTATAAGTTATTATGCGGTGTCTTTGGTGTCGTACTTGCTGTATCCTCTCGCAGAGAACTATTCAGTAACAGAGGGGTTTTTAACCTCGATTATCACTTTGCCTGTGGTTGGGCTTGTCTATCTAATGATCCGGCGTGTACGTTCAAAAATGCTGTAGATGCTAATGCATACTTACATGCTAAACCTCCTAATATAATTGAAACTGTAACCAAAATTGTAGCTAGTGCTAATGACGGCAATCCGGCCAGACCTGCTCCAATTGTGCAACCCCCTGCCAAAACACCACCAACGCCCATCATTGTGGCACCAATGAAGTATCGTGTTGTTTGAGCAGTAGAGTCGAAAGTCTCAATTTTGAATTCTCTTGTAACTAGTGATGTTACAATGGAGCCACAGACTGTGCCGCCAACTAGGCCGACCCCAAAATTTGGTGATATCGCGCTGGAAGCTACGATCCAGAACAGAGTATCTGCATATGGTTTTGTGTATGAAAGGCTTTCAAACGCAATTGGGTCAAATTCATCGTATAAAATAAAGCCAGTTCCGGCCCATGATAATGGTATAAGCAAACCGATAATAGACGCTAACAGAAGTTTAATTAATTTTGGTTTAGTTAGTATAATCAGCAAAGCCCAAAACAAAGTTAGTGTCAGAGATAAAGCGACTTTAATTATTAAAATAGATATGGAGTTTGTGAACTTCTCAGTATTTAACGTTATTGTTTTTATGAAAATAATTGGCTCAGAGATGACACCTTTCAAGCTTGCGTGAGCTACTATACCAAAAATTAAGAGTACCATTGCCGCTCTTAAATTACCGGTACCAGCTAATACTGTCAGCCGTGATACACAGCCCTGTGTTAAAACCATCCCTGAACCAAAAAGAAATCCGCCCAAAATTAGTGCAACCCATGGCAACTCATTTTGGAAAAAACGGTGCTCATTAAAACTTATAAACCCCAGAAAAATAATAAGTTGTGTGCCTGCTAATGCCGTGATCAATGCAGACATCCAAATTGCAGTTTCCTGAGTAGGTCTTTCAACAATAAATGCACTTCTAAAACAAAATTTCGTTCTATGTGCTAAAATGCCAAAGCACGCGCCGATAAATATTCCAAAGTAAATGGACATCTGTCGTGAATCGACAATGTCTAAATTTATCAAATCGCTCAAAATTTTCTCCTATCAGAATAATTTTCTAATAAGGGTCAAAAAAAGTGATTTCAATTCATTAATTATTTGAAGTTTAGTGCTTTAGAGGAATAATATTCTAAATAATTTATTTTACTTTAAAATTTTTTCTAACTTTTTTTTGAACCCAAAAAAATATTGGGCCTTGTGTAATAATTTCAAAACGTAGGTCTTTTCTAGCCTTATCTTCCTCTAATTCTTGGGTCTAATGCATCTCTTAAGCCATCACCTAAGTAATTAATACTTAAAACGGTAAGAGATATGGCAAGTCCAGGCCAAAACACACGCTCAGGAAATTGCTGAAGATAATCAACGGCGTCATTAAGAAGCCTACCCCAAGTAGGAAAATCAGGAGGAAAACCGAGTCCAAGGAACGAAAGTGCACTTTCTGTTATTATTGCATTCGCGATTCCCAGTGTCGCTGATACCATTATCGGAGACAGCACATTCGGCAGGATATGGCGGAAAATGATTTTTGTATCGGTGCCACCGATTGAGCGGGCTGCGAGAATAAACTCTCGTTCTTTGATCGCCAATACATCACCTCTTACGATCCTAGCTGTAGGCATCCAGCTAGTTATACCGATTGATACAACTATTAGAATGAACATTCCTTTTTCTGGACCAAAAGAAGTGCTTAAAGGCTCTCTAAACAAGAGCATCATTACCAAAAGTAATGGTAGAAGTGGTAGCGATAAAAATAGGTCTGTGAACCGCATCAATGCACTATCAAGTTTTTTAAAATAGCCTGCAACCACACCAATTAGAGTACCTAAGAATAACGAAAGCAGCATTGCCGTTAGGCCTACAGTAATCGACGTTCGTCCCCCAGCCATTATCCTCGCTAAGGTATCTCTACCTAATTGATCGGTTCCTAATGGATGAGCTAGGCTCGGGCCTTGGTTTCTTATTCGAATATTAATTCCATTCGCTTCGTATGGCCAAACAAAAGGGCCAATTAGTACGAGAATTACAATCAGCGCGAAGATAATAGCCCCTGCTAATGCACCTTTGTGATTTTTGAACTCATTCCAGACATCTAACCATTTATTATTTGTCGTCTCGAATGTACTGTTTTGGACATTTTCAGTCATATCGGATCCTTGGATCTAAAATTCCGTAAAGAATGTCAGCTATCAAATTAAATACTACAATCAGAACAGCAAACATGAAGGTGATGGTCTGTACAGTGGGCAAGTCATTGGCGTATATCGCGTTGATTAACTGCTGACCAATTCCGTTTACTTTAAATACCTGCTCTGTAATAATTGCACCACCAAAAATACTTGGAATACCGAGAGCAATCACTGTTACCACTGGTATCATAGAGTTCCTTAACACATGTATTGCGACTACCGTCCACTCACTTAATCCTTTTGCTCTCGCCGTCCTGACATAGTCTTGGTTTAAATTGTCTAGCATCGACGAGCGCATAAACCGACTTATTTGAGCTGTTGTTTGAAGTGCTAGCACCATTACTGGCATTATCATTTGCCGAAATTGAAACTTGAATGTTTCCCAATCGACCACCTCATGCAATGTGTCATAAACAGAAGGAAGCCATCCAAGTTGCACAGAAAAAAGAACAATAACAAATACGCCGCTAAAAAAAGGCGGTACAGAATAGCCTACCATTGTAACAAAAGTTCCGACTTGGTCAAAGACTGAATACTGCCGATATGCAGAGTAGATCCCAATTGGTAGGGCGATTAAAATACCTACTATATAAGACATACCAACGACCCATAGAGTTTGTGGTAATCGTTGGACCACAATATCCATTACTGGACTTCTAGTTTGCCAACTGAATATCCGCTGTTTACCTTCAGAAAATGATGTGTTGAAAAGGTAATCAACAAAAACTTGAGGTTCGACCCAAAAAAATTGGATAACCCATTTCAAAAACTGAACGTGTAAAGGTTGTCCTAGTCCTAAGGCCTCTCTCATTTTTTCTTTGACGTCAGGAGGTATTGTCATTGGCACTTGTGCCATTGGATCATTCGGTGCCAAATTTAATAACAAAAAAATACACGCAGCTATAAACAGCAACGTGGGTATCGCCAGAAGCAAACGCCGAACAATATAGGTTAACATTTATGGGGTCTTTCTAAAAGCACGCCGGCGCTTTCGCGCCGGCGCCATTTTCAATTAGTCAATTCGATACCAGTCTTCTACATTCCATAACTCTGTATCCCATGTATTGAGAACAACTCCACCAAGTGAATTGGAACGTGCAGAAACTCTACCGCGCCATGTTAATGGAACGATTGTATAGCTATCTTTAGTAAGCATATCATTGAGTTTCCTACCAATTTCACCTCTTTTTTCGAGATCAGCAGTCATTTTCAACTCGTCCAATAACTTGTCATACGCTGGGTCACAATATCTATTGATATTTTCTCCAGCCCATCCATTTTCAGGGCTTGGTTCATTTCCACATCTGTATGCCGAAAGATAAGCTTGAGGATCTGTACCATCAAAAATGTTTGTATACATTTCAATGTCTGCATAGAATTTTTGATAAGTGTCAGGTGAAGCAGGATCACCTCCAAAGAACACAGATGCATTGAGGTTTCTCAGCTCAGTTTCAACTCCAATCTGTCCCCACCACTCTTTAATCAGAGCCTGATAATCCTGGCGAACAGCGTTAGTCGAAGTTTGATAAAGTACAGAAAGTTTCATTCCATCTTTCGTTCTCACACCATCTGCTCCTGCCTTCCAGCCTGCACCTTCTAGCAATGCTTTTGCACCTTCGATATCCTGCGTTAGACAGTCAGTATTATCTGAAGCATATAGTTCAGGACCAGGTACAAGGTTACAAGTTGGTTTACCTGCAACTCCATAACCGATCTCGGTGAGTAGGGTCCGATCTATAGCCATTGATAGGGCTTTTCTTACATTAATATCACTAAGAAATGGGTGTAGAGCTTTTCTAGTTGATCTAGTATCAGCGTCCAAGTTTGATGATGGATCAGTCATGTTCATTTCTAATCGCTCAACTGCAGTACCGAAAGCAGCAAGCGGTTGACCTTTTCCTGCAGAAGCCATCTGGTTAATAACTTCCGGAGCTAGCTGTAAGTTCCAGCCGTAATCGTACTCTCCGGTTTCCATAACCGCTCTACCAGCTGCAGCAGCGTCGCCACCACCTTTGAAAACCATAGTTGCGAAAGCTGGTTTGCTTGGATCTCTGTAATTGTCATTTGCTTTAAGCTGTATAACATCATTTGGTTTGAATTCTGTTACAACAAATGGTCCAGTACCTATGGGACCAAAATTTTCTTCCGTACATTCCTGACGCCGTGTACCGGTGCAGTTTTCAAATTGTGCTTGCTGTAAAATTGGCGTTTGTGATCCAACGAACGGTCCATATGGATTAGGCATTGGGTCTGCAAAAGAAATTTTTACGGTAAGGTCGTCTAGCGCTTCTACGTTAGTGACGCCCTCAAATTTTGCTTCTTGGTAGCATCCAGCTTCTCCCATACAATAATCATATGTAAAAAGAACGTCAGCAGACGTAAATGGAGTGCCATCTGACCAAAGTATGCCGGGTTTTAGGTTCCAGGTAATTGATTTCAGATCTGAACTTATGCCACCATTGCCGACAGTAGGAACTTCCGTCGCTAGTCGAGGAAACATTGCTCCGTTATTGTCGTAACCTGCAAGTGCTTCAATAACCATACTTGAAGACTCAATATCTTTTGTTCCACCTGATAGGTATGGATTCAGGATTGAGGGAGCTTGCCAGTATATTATACCGACATTGCCATCGGAACCACGATCAGCAAAGGCTGACGACCCAATGGCAATAGCTCCAGCGACACCCAGTGCTAAAGACTTAATTTTCATTTTATTCTCCTTATTTTTTAACTGTAATTAGAAATACGACCTTTGTTAATCCAAAATCATTTTCCCATACATATAGGGAGACCATATTTTTGTGTAAAACTCCCCCCGAAGTCGTAATGGAAGCAGAGTTTTCGAAAAATGCAAGAGAAAGCTGAAATTTTGTGCATTTTTTTTGAAACTTTTTAAAATTTTAAATTTAGAAACTGAACTGAACAGTTTTTTTAAAGTTAAGAACGAGCTAATAATTGGTTTTATTTTGAAATTATTGATGTTGACAAGAATAGCATCTTTAAGCAACGCTGCTTTGGTCTAGTTAGGAACAAAAATGTTAGATGATGACAAAGCACCAATTGCCGAATTTAAAAATCTTAAAGTAGTTTTTGAGACAAAAGATGGAACGGTTACAGGGGTAGAAGATGTTTCTTTTTCCATTTACCCGGGCGAGACAGTTTGTGTAGTTGGTGAGTCTGGCTCTGGAAAATCTGTGTCATCACTATCAATGATGCGTCTTGTGGAATTTGGTGGAGGGAAAATTCAGGGTGGTGAACTTAATTTTGAAAAGCAAGTCGGCGGTAAAATAGATTTAGCCAATGCTAGTCAAAAGTCCATGCGGCATACCAGAGGCAATGAAATTGGAATGATATTTCAGGAGCCAATGACAGCACTAAATCCTGTATTCACAATTGGCAGGCAGCTAACCGAAGGGCTACGTTTGCACAAAAATTTATCTAAACAGCAGGCAAGATCAAGAGCAATTGAACTATTAGATCAGGTAAGAATACCAGAGCCTGAAAAGAGATTAAAGCAGTATCCCCACGAGCTATCAGGTGGAATGCGGCAGCGGGTTGTGATTGCTATGGCTTTAGCATGTGAGCCAAGGTTACTGATTGCTGACGAGCCAACAACTGCTCTTGATGTAACTATTCAGGCGGAGATTTTAGCATTAATTGATCGTTTGAAAAGAGAAACGGGAACTGCGGTAATGTTCATTACTCACGATATGGCAGTTGTTGCACAAATGGCGGATCGAGTTGTCGTAATGTACCGTGGAAACAAAGTTGAGGAAGGTAATGTTATAGACGTCTTCGAGAATCCGCAGCATGATTACACCAAATCGTTGCTTTCAGCGGTGCCAAAGCTCGGGGAAATGTTGGGAAAAAAATATCCCGAACCCATGAAACTGCTAGGCGAAAGTAAGAAAAGCTCTAAGCCACTGATTGGCACTGATGAGGTTTTGCTGGAAGTAAAAAATTTAGTCACAAGGTTTCCAGTCGCCGGTGGTCTTCTTCGAAGGACAGTTGCGCAAGTTCATGCCGTCGAAGATGTTTCTTTTTCGATTAAACGTGGCTGTACTCTGGCTCTCGTCGGGGAATCAGGCTGTGGCAAATCAACTGTTGGCAGGTCGCTTTTACGACTTGTTGAGCCCTTGTCAGGTGAAGTGCGCATGGCAGGACAAGATGTGCTTAAACTTCCCAAAGACGAACTTCGTAATATCCGAAGTGATATGCAAATGGTTTTTCAGGATCCTTTTGCGTCACTCGATCCGCAAATGTTGCTTCTGGATCAAGTTGCGGAGCCAATGCGAAACTTTTCAACTATGGCTGAAAGGTCGATCGAGGCACGAGTTGAAGGCCTTTTCGAGCGTGTTGAACTACCAAAGAGTTTTTTACGCCGCTATCCGCACGAGCTATCGGGGGGGCAAAGACAGCGCGTTGCAATAGCTAGGGCTCTAGCTTTGAACCCAAAATTAATAATTGCTGACGAAGCAGTGAGCGCATTAGATGTATCAGTTCAAGCACAAGTTCTTAATCTAATGATGGAATTGCAATCGGAGTTAGAACTAAGTTTCTTATTCATAAGCCATGATATGGCCGTTGTAGAACGCGTTAGCCACGATGTTGGCGTGATGTATCTCGGTCGGTTGGTAGAAATTGGTTCTAGACAAGCAGTATTCAGTAACCCACAGCACGCTTACACAAAAGCACTCATGAGTGCTGTTCCTATAGTAGACCCGTCAAAAAAGGTTTTAGAGGGTGATTTGAAATTTAAGCAAATACCATCTCCAATCCATCCACTTGATCACGAAGCTGAAAAACCGAAATACAAAGAGGTAACTGAAGGGCATTTTGTTCTAACCTCTGATTGCGGGTATTGATCTATTTAAAAGGATTTTTTTATGCCAGTAAAGAACCGCTTTGCAGAGTTGCACGAGGAAATTACCGAATGGCGTCATGATTTACATGCTAATCCTGAAATATTATTTGAAACACATAGAACATCCCAAATTGTGGAGCAAAAACTGAAATCATTCGGCTGTGACGATGTAGTTTTTGGATTGGGAAGAACTGGTGTAGTTGGCGTTATTCATGGTAAAGTGAATACCAAAAATAGTGTAATTGGACTTCGCGCTGATATTGATGCTTTGCCAATTGATGAAGCGACTGGTTTATCTTATGCGTCAAAGGTTAATGGGGCGATGCACGCATGTGGTCACGACGGTCACACAGCAATGCTTCTCGGAGCAGCTAAATATCTAGCTGAAACACGGAATTTTGATGGTACGGCAGTGGTCATTTTCCAACCAGCCGAAGAAGGCGGTGGCGGCGGTCGGGAAATGTGTGAAGACGGATTAATGGAGCGTTTTGGTATACAAGAGGTTTATGGCATGCATAATTGGCCAGATCTAGAAATTGGTAAATTTGCAATAAGACCGGGACCTTTTTTTGCAGCCTCTGATTTTTTTGAAATTACAATAAATGGGCTTGGGGGACATGCCGCCAAACCGCAAATAGCCGTTGATCCAACAATTGTGGGATCTCACATAGTAATTGCATTACAATCTATTGTTAGTCGAAATGCCGACCCGACAGATCAAATTGTAGTTTCGGTCACTTCATTTGAGACATCCTCAACAGCTTTCAATGTTATCCCTCAAACCGTTGTACTAAAAGGAACTGTCCGAACGCTGTCCGATGAGACCAGAGATCTTGCTGAGAAGAGATTAGAAGAAATTGCACGAAAGACAGGTGATGTATTTGGAGCAAATGTAGATCCAGTCTATACCAGAGGTTACCCAGTAATGACAAATTCAGTTGATCAAACTGAGTTTGCCGCTTCTGTTGCAAAATCTGTTAGTGGCTATTGTGAAGAGGCGCCTCTAGTAATGGGCGGTGAAGACTTCTCATATATGGCCATTGAAAGGCCAGGTGCATATATTTTGATTGGTAACGGAGACAGTGCGCCTGTACACAATCCCAATTATAATTTTAATGATGAAGCAATATCGATTGGATGCAGTTGGTGGGCAGAGATAATTGAGAAAAGAATGCCTGTTAGCTAAAAATACATAATAGAATCTTTATAGATCAGCCGCCTGTGTGGCTCATATGACGCGTCATTTGCCCCTGAACTTCCTGCCGAGTATAATCAAAATCATGGCCCTTTGGTTTTTTAGCAATAGCAGCCTCAATTGCTTTTCTAAGATGACCCTCATCGGTTGGTTTCTCTCGAAGCGGACGCCGCAAATCTGCTTTATCCTCCTGTCCAAGGCACATGTAAAGCTCGCCAGTACAGGTCAATCTTACCCTGTTACAACTTTCGCAAAAATTATGTGATAACGGTGTAATGAACCCTATTTTTTGACCAGTTTCATTAACCTTTACATATCGAGCTGGCCCACCTGATCGTTCAGTCATGTCTGTGAGTGTATATTCTTGTTCTAATGTTTGGCGTAATTCATTTAATGACCAATATTGTCCTATCCGCTCTTCTGATTCCAGATCGCCCATTGGCATAACTTCTATCCAGGTTAAATCCATTCCTCGCTCATTACACCATGAGACAATTCTAAAAAGTTCATCCTCATTAAACCCCTTAAGAGCCACAACATTTATTTTTACCCTAAGACCTGCAGCCTGAGCAGCCTCTATTCCCTCTAGCACTTGTGATAAACGACCCCAACGTGTTACTTTGCCAAACTTGGCATCATCCAAAGTGTCGAGGGAAATATTTACCCTACGCACGCCTACTTCAAAGAGCTCTTTTGCAAATTTTTTCAACTGTGATCCATTTGTAGTTAGGGTGAGCTCCTTTAGTTTTTGATCATCTAAATGCCGAGATATTGACTGAAAAAAACTCATAATATTTCGTCTTACTAGCGGTTCTCCTCCAGTAATACGAAGTTTTTCAACACCCATATTGATAAATGAGGAGCATAGAAAATCTAATTCTTCTAAAGTAAGAAGCTCTTTTTTTGGCAGAAATTTCATGTTTTCTGTCATGCAATAAACACATCTGAAATCGCAGCGATCTGTTACCGAAACGCGCAAATAACTTATTGAACGGTTAAAGGGGTCTATTAACGTTTTCATCATCATAACAATGTATAATTAATAATTTTTATAGCAAGGCAAATATGATAGCGAAGCAAAATAAAAATGACAGACAATTGTTAATAATTTATTTTTCCTATTCTGGGTTTCCGAATTGATCTCACATTAATTTAAAAATTAAACTTGATTTCTATACTAAATCTGTCATTTGTGACATACTTTCTGTGAGAATAAAAAGGGTCTAACCGTGTCGAAAACATTTATAAGCTCGGATATGTCCGTTGAAGGCGATGTTTCAAGCCAAAGCGATATTGAAGTTGATGGCAAGGTAAAAGGAAACCTCTCTGGTGAGGCGATATCTATTCTATCATCTGGCTCGGTAGATGGTAGCATTTCTGGTACCTCAGTTAATGTTGATGGTAACGTATCTGGTAAAATTTCAGTGCAGGACTTGGCAGTAAACTCTACTGGAAAAGTGAGTGCTGACGTGACCTATCAATCTATTGCAACTCAAAAGGGCGCAAGGATTGATGGAAAGCTTAAATCCAAATAGCAGTGCGAATATCCAAGACGCATTTGCGTTCTTGCCTCACTTTAAGAGGGTTTATATTTGGAACTAAGCCCTCCTTCTTCTTCGACCTAATTTACCATTTTTTCCCGATAAAGCGTTGAATGAAGGACTGGGTATTTGTACTACCTTCCTTAGTTCCGTAAATGGATCATGCTTATGCGGTATCGCATTGGCAGCTACAAAATGCTCTTGAAATTTTGGCTCTACGGCGGTTTCAACTTTTGTTATTTTTCTCACGATCTGTTCGATCTCAGACCTTGCATTTATATTGCAAAGAGCAATTCTGGCTCCAGTACCCGCAGCATTGCCAGCAGAGGTAACATTCTTGAGGGATACATCTGGGATCATGCCCAAAATCATCGCATGTTTTGATGATATATGGGCACCAAATGCTCCTGCTAAAACAACTTTATCGACACTATCCACTTCCATTTCATCCATCAAAAGCTTTGCACCCGCATACAAGGCAGATTTCGCAAGTTGTATCGCCCTTATGTCTCCTTGCGTGACTTGTATTGCAGGCTGAGAGGCATCTTTGTTAGCGAAGAGTTCATAGGAGTAGGTTCGACCATCAGGTTTTGATCTTGCAGTTCCAGTTGCTTCAGGGCTTCCAATCAAACCACTTTCATCTAGAAGCCCTGCAATTCGCATTTCTGCGACAGCCTCGATTATTCCTGAGCCACAAATTCCAGTAATACCAATTTTCTTTATGCTTTCGTCAAATCCGCTGTCGTCAGACCACAGATCCGATCCAATTACTTTAAAACGAGGTTCTTTGGATTTTGGGTCTATCTCCACGCGCTCTATAGCACCAGGTGCTGCCCTTTGACCTGAACTAATCTGAGCCCCTTCAAATGCGGGGCCGGTTGGTGAAGAACAGGCTAGTACTCGCTGTTTATTTCCAAGCAATATTTCTGCGTTTGTTCCCACATCAACAATCAATGTTAAATCTTTTGATTTGTTCGGTTCTTCAGACAACGCGACCGCCGCAGCGTCTGCTCCAACATGTCCTGCTATACATGGAAGAAGATATATCCTTGCATCGTCTATTAACGAGACCAGGTTTAGATCCTTAGCATCTAGATATAATGCGTCTGAAGTGGCTAAGGCAAATGGTGCCTGACCTAGCTCAATCGGGTCAATTCCAAGCAATAAGTGGTGCATAACTGGGTTACAAACAAAAACAGCTTCCAGTATATCTTCTGGCTCAATTTTCGCACTTTCTGCCAGTTCTAAAACTAATTTATTTATGGCTTTACGCACTTCATTGGTCATGGCTGATGCGCCATCAGCGTTCATCATCGCGTAACTAACACGGCTCATTAAATCCTCGCCAAATCTAATTTGGGGATTCATTACGCCAGAACTCTCAATGACTTTTCCTGACCTCAAATCAGTTAGATGCGCTGCTATGGTAGTTGACCCTAAATCTATTGCTAACCCATATATGCTGGCATCGTGGTAGCCGGGCCAAATATTTACAATTCTTCGGAGACTTTCGCTGGGGGTCGAATTAACTGCCACTGTAACGCCCCAGTCTCCCTTGCGAAGAATGTTTTGGAGTTTTTTGACAAGAGAAATGCTCGCATGGGTATCATCTATATTCCATTGCTCGGCTAAAGCAGTTTTTAAACGTTCTAGGTCACCCTTCGGTTCGTGCATATCAGGTTCTAGGACCTCTACGTAATAAAGCTTAGTTGCAGGATTCATCTCAATTTTACGTGAGCTTGCAGCCTTTCGAATAACCTGCTTATGGACCTGACTTTCTGCTGGGACGTCTACGACTAAATCACCTTGAATTTTTAATTGACATCCCAAGCGACGGTTTGGTTTTAAACCTCTTTTGTCATGGTAACGCTGTTCAATCGCATTCCAAGCTGAAACCGCGCTCTCATCCACAAAAACACCGTGTTTTGGGAAATCTCCAAACGAAGGAGTAACTTGGCACTTGCTACAAATCCCTCTGCCGCCACAAACACTGTCTAAATCCACACCAAGCTGTTGAGCAGCCTCCAGAACTGGAGTACCTGTTTCGAAGCTACCTCTCTTGCCAGATGGAGTGAATACTACCAAATGCTTCATTGTTTAATCCCGTTTTCCTATGTCGGTTTTAACTCGTAGCACTTAGATAAAAATTCTAAAATCGCCAAGTCTTAGTTTATCAGCGCCAATTTATTATGTTTTTTAAAAAGATTTCAAAAAAACAAAACTTTTTATACAATCTTTTTATTGACTTATTTCAAACTTTTATTTTCGCTATCCTCTTTCAATTTCAATAGTTTCGTGAGATATAGGCTCGCCAGTGTACATGCTATGAAAAGGACGTGCATTATGCAGATTCGCGAGGCTTTAACTTTTGACGATGTACTTCTTGTGCCGGCAGCTTCCAAAGTATTGCCGACCGATGCTGACACGAGGACTCAGGTAACTCAATCCATTGCTTTGAATATTCCTTTGCTAAGCTCTGCGATGGATACCGTCACTGAAGCAAAAATGGCAATAACAATGGCTCAGGCTGGCGGAATGGGTGTTATTCACAGAAATTTAGGTGTGGAACAGCAAGCCCAGCAGGTGAGACGGGTTAAGCGGTTTGAAAGTGGGATCGTTTATAATCCTATCACCTTGAAAGCTGACCAATCTTTGAAAGATGCAAACGACCTTAGGGCAAAGTACAATGTATCTGGATTCCCAGTCATCGATGAAAAAAATCGTGTGGTGGGAATTCTAACAAACAGAGATATGAGATTTGCTTCAGATGAAAATACTCCTGTAAGCCTTATGATGACGACAGATGATTTAGCTATTTTGGAAGAACCAGCGGATAGGCAAGAAGCTATAAATCTAATGAAGTCGCGTCGTATTGAAAAGTTATTGGTGACTGATGCCTCAGGACGGCTTACTGGCCTATTAACCCTGAAAGATACTGAAATGTCCGTACTGAACCCTACTGCATGTAAAGATGAGTTAGGTCGTTTGAGAGTTGCTGCTGCTTCGACTGTAGGTGATGAAGGATTCGAAAGATCACAAGCGCTCATTGATGCTGGTGTTGATATGGTCGTAATCGATACCGCTCACGGCCACTCTGATAGTGTCTCTAAAGCGGTTGAGCGAATTAAGAAAACCTCAAATGAAGTTCAAGTTATAGCTGGTAACGTTGCTACTTCTGATGCAACCAAATCGTTGATTGACGTGGGCGCAGATGCCATCAAAGTGGGTATTGGGCCTGGATCTATCTGTACTACAAGGATGGTAGCTGGCGTTGGAGTACCTCAATTGAGCGCGATTATTGATTGTGCAACCGTTGCGGGTAATATTCCTGTTATAGCTGATGGTGGAATTAAGTTTTCCGGAGACTTCGCTAAAGCAATCGCGGCTGGAGCAAGTTGTGCGATGATTGGCTCTATGGTGGCAGGGACCGATGAAAGCCCTGGTGAGGTAATATTGTATCAGGGTAGATCGTTTAAAGCATACAGGGGAATGGGCTCTCTAGGAGCAATGGCTCGCGGCTCAGCAGATCGCTATTTTCAGAAAGATGCTGCTAGCGACAAACTGGTCCCGGAGGGAATTGAAGGGCAGGTGCCATATAAGGGTGCTGCGGCCGCCGTTATTCACCAAATGGTTGGAGGGTTAAAAGCAGCCATGGGGTATACAGGTTGCCGTTCAATATCTGAAATGCGTAACAATTGTAAATTTGTAAAAATTACTGGTGCTGGATTAAAAGAAAGTCATGTCCACGACGTTCAAATCACGAGAGAAAGTCCAAATTACAGGGTAATTTAGCCATGACTCCGGCGGCGCAAGTATTTTCTGCTAGTCAAATTTTACAAGAGATACTTAATGGTAAAAACGCCAACTACTTGCTTCAACAATGGGGTAAAGAAAACAGGTTTGCAGGTTCGAAAGATAGGCGTGCAATCAGAGATTTTGTATATGATGGCTTAAGAATAAAGCGAAGTGCTCTTTCTAGAATAAAGGCTCCTCACTCTGGTAGAAACTGGGCATTAGGGGTGCTTATGGAAACAAATGAGGATTTAGAACAATATTTCAACGATGAAGCTTATGGGAGCCCACGTCTAACGCCAACGGAAAAGCTGGCTATACAAGAAGCCACAAAGTGCAATAAACCACCAGACGTAGAAGTTAATTTACCGGCTTTTCTTTGGCCTATTTGGAAAGCTGACCTAGGAGAGGAGGCTGTTCCTGTTGCTAAGCGTTTATGTAAAAGGGCTCCAGCATTTCTCCGAGTGAATATCGGAAGAACTACAGTAGAAAAAGTCCAGCAAATACTTAGCGAGGAAGGTATTCATACTGATAAGCACCCCTCAGTAATTACTGCTTTGAAAGTAACCAATGGTCAAAATAAAATTAAGAGCTGCATTGCCTATAGAGATGGTTTAGTTGAAATTCAGGACGCATCCAGCCAGGCTAGCGTTACTGATCTGCCGGTAGATAGTAGTTTAAAAATTTTAGATTATTGTTGTGGTTCTGGAGGTAAATCTCTTGCTCTACATTCTTGGACTACTGCAAAAATATTTGCTTATGATGCTTTTCCGGAGAGAACTAATGATTTGCGTGCTAGAGCAGAAAGAGCAAAAGCAAAAATACTCAACATCAGTAAACCAATAAATGATAGATTTGACGTAATATTTTGTGATGTTCCATGCTCGGGAAGCGGATCATGGCGGCGGGACCCGGATGGAAAATGGAAGTTAACTGCAAATTCTTGGCAAAACCTTCTAAATACACAAATTCAGATTCTTAATGAGGCTAAAGAACTTCTTACATCGGATGGGACCTTAGTTTATGCTACTTGTTCTGTGCTATCGACCGAGAATCACAAGCAGCTAGAAACATTTTGTGATGCTTACCCTGAGTTTGAAATAAAAAAAGCTCGCCAGTTCTTTCCGTCTGATCTGGGGGATGGGTTTTTCTACGGATTTTTGAAGAAAAGTGAAAAATTTTCTTGATATGTTCTTTTTTTGCGTCCATAAGAGAACATTATAAGAACAAACGAGTGATTGCTGTTTCGTTTTCACTATGAAATAAAGAGGTATAAACATGGCAGAACTTTTATCAATGAGCGACAAAAAAGACGACGACAGACAAAAAGCATTAGAAAGCGCTTTGAGCCAAATTGAACGACAATTTGGGAAGGGTTCAATTATGAAGCTTGGCGATGAAAATGCCATTCAAGAAATTGAATCCACGTCAACAGGTTCATTAGGTTTGGATATAGCTTTAGGGATTGGTGGATTACCTAAGGGTCGGATTGTTGAAATATATGGTCCGGAGAGTTCTGGTAAAACAACCCTTACATTGCATTGTGTAGCTGAAGAGCAAAAGAAGGGAGGCGTATGCGCATTCGTGGATGCCGAGCATGCTCTTGACCCACAGTATGCGAAAAAGTTGGGGGTGGATCTAGATGAGCTACTAATTTCCCAGCCTGATACAGGTGAGCAAGCTCTTGAAATTACAGATACATTAGTACGGTCTGGTGCTGTTAGCATGGTTGTTGTTGACTCAGTTGCTGCTCTTACGCCCAAATCAGAACTTGAAGGCGATATGGGTGATAGCAATGTGGGTGTGCAGGCACGTCTTATGAGCCAAGCAATGCGGAAATTGACCGGGTCAATTAGTAGATCAAATTGTATGGTAATTTTTATTAACCAAATTCGCATGAAAATTGGTGTAATGTTTGGTAGTCCCGAAACTACAACTGGTGGAAATGCTCTTAAATTTTATAGCTCTGTTCGATTAGATATAAGGCGCATTGGTGCTATTAAGGATAGAGATGAAGTAGTTGGGAACGCAACTAGGGTAAAGGTGGTAAAAAATAAAGTAGCGCCGCCTTTTAAACAAGTTGAATTCGATATTATGTATGGTGAAGGTATATCCAAGAATGGAGAACTTTTGGATTTGGGCGTGAAAGCGGGTGTTGTTGAAAAATCAGGAGCTTGGTATAGCTACATGGACGAGCGTATTGGGCAGGGTAGAGAAAATGCTAAAATTTTCTTGAAGGAGAACCCTAACATAGCACTCTCAATAGAAGATAAAATTAGAGCTGCTCACGGGTTGGATTTTGATTTGCAGAATGATGCTGATGGTGAAGTTTTAGAAGCGTAGATTTAATATAAAAACTCGATCAAAGGGGTAGCATTTATGCTGCCCTTTTTTTTGTTTTAAGTGTTCGTTATGGACAATACACGAAGCAATCATTAGAGCTAAAAAAAATATGTGAGAATATAATGCGCACGCTAAATGATATTAGGTCTACATTTTTAGATTATTTTAAAAGGCAGGGACACGAAGTTGTCCAATCTAGTCCATTGGTGCCCCGAAATGACCCCACATTGATGTTTGCTAATTCTGGCATGGTGCAGTTTAAAAATTTGTTTACTGGGGTAGAAACAAGAGATTATAAACGCGCTGTAACCTCTCAAAAATGTGTTAGAGCAGGTGGTAAACATAATGATCTTGATAATGTTGGCTACACTGCTCGTCATCATACTTTTTTCGAAATGTTGGGTAACTTCAGCTTTGGGGATTACTTTAAGTCTGAAGCAATACCATTTGCATGGGAACTGATTACAAAAGAATTTGATATTCCTAAAGAACGACTTCTTGTAACTGTTTATCATACAGATGAGGAGGCTGCGCTGCTGTGGAAAAAGGTAGCAGGGCTTCCCGATGATAAAATAATACGAATTTCGACTAACGATAATTTTTGGATGATGGGGGCCACTGGGCCATGTGGACCATGTACAGAAATATTTTTTGATCATGGTGAGAAATATTGGGGTGGTCCACCAGGCTCGCCTGAGGAAGATGGTGATAGATTTGTAGAAATTTGGAACCTTGTATTTATGCAATATGAGCAGTTTGAAGATGGGACAAGGAAAGATCTTCCTAATCAATCTATTGATACTGGTATGGGCATCGAACGCGTAGCGGCTTTACTGCAAGGTACAAATGACAACTATGAAACTGACCTTATTAGGGCCCTTATCGAAGCATCTGCGGAAGCTACGAGTTCAAAACCAGATGGAGATAACTCAAATCATCATAGAGTGATAGCAGATCACCTGCGGTCAACCTCTTTTTTAATTGCAGACGGCGTAATGCCTTCCAATGAGGGCCGTGGCTATGTATTGCGTAGAATAATGCGGCGTGCGATGCGACATGCTCATTTGGTTGGCGCTAAAGACCCTGTAATGCATCAATTAGTTCCATCCCTTGTTGGGCAAATGGGAGCAGCATATCCAGAATTGGTTTCAGCTCGGGCATTGATAGAAGAAACACTATTGAATGAAGAAACAAAATTTAAGCAAACTCTGGAACGTGGACTTAAATTATTGGATGAAGAGCTTGATGGTTTGCCGTCGGATGTTTCATTTCCTGGCAAAATTGCTTTTAAGCTTTATGACACTTATGGATTCCCTTTGGATCTGACGCAGGACGCACTGCGAGAGAAAGGTCGTGTGGTTGATGCTGACGCTTTTCAGGTTGAAATGGACGAGCAGAAAAGAAAGGCGAGAGCAGCTTGGACCGGCTCGGGAGAAACAGCGGATACTGCAGTATTTTATGATATTTTTGATAAATATGGAGCTACTGATTTTTTGGGTTATGATACCGAGTTTGCGCAGGCTCAAGTTATTGCCATCGTTAAAGATGGTTTGTTGGTAGATAGTGCTGCTCAGGGTGATAGTGTTCAAATGGTTTTTAATCAGACCCCGTTTTATGGAGAAAGTGGTGGTCAGATTGGTGATACTGGCCAGATTAACTTTAAAAACGGTGCAGCCAATATTGTTGATACTAAGCGCTCTGCGGGTATTTTTGTTCATTTTACAAAAGTTACTGCTGGAGTTTTGTCACTAAATGACCCCGTAGAGTTGGAAGTTGAAAATTTGCGTAGATCGTCTATTCAGGCCAACCACTCAGCGACACATTTATTACATGAAGCTTTGAGAATTAAATTAGGCCACCATGTGGCGCAAAGGGGCTCACTCAATGCAGCGGATAGATTAAGATTTGATTTTAGTCATTCTAAAGCCCTTACTAAAGGAGAGTTGCTTGAAGTTGAACGTTCTGTAAATTTTTATATACGCCAGAATACAGAGGTTACTACTAGGGTAATGTCTCCTGATGATGCCAGAGAACTTGGAGCCACGGCTTTATTCGGGGAAAAGTATGGTGAGGAAGTTCGCGTTGTTTCAATGGGTTATAATCAAAAAAGTGGTAAGGGCATTGATGGAAATGGATATTCTTTAGAGCTATGTGGTGGAACCCATGTAAAACGCACTGGGGATATAGGAGCATTTGTTATTTTGTCTGATGGTGCCAGTAGTTCTGGGGTAAGACGTATTGAGGCTTTAACTGGCGAAGCAGCTATGGATCATCTTGCCAAACAGCAAAATTATCTGTCCGATATTGCAATTGAACTAAAGTCTGGCTCATCTGATATTCTTTCTCGAGTAAAAAGCCTGATGGCAGAACGAAAATCTCTCGTAAGTGAGGTCGCGCAGCTCAGAAAGGATATGGCACTGGGGGGCAGCTCTTCGGGACAAGATGAGTTGAAAAGCGAAGATCTTTCTGGTGTGAATTTTTTAGCAAAGCAATTAAATGGGATACCTGGCAAGGAGCTTCCGGGCCTAATTGATGGTTATAAACAGAAGCTATCTTCAGGTGTTATACTACTTATTTCGGAAAACGACGGAAAAGTTGCAGTCGCTTCTGGCGTTACTAAGGACCTTTTGTCTAATATTTCTGCCGTAGATATTGTTAAAACTGCAGCCAACAAGCTCGGAGGCAAAGGCGGCGGCGGCAGGCCCGATTTGGCGCAAGCGGGTGGCTCTAGTATGGATGGAGTTACAACTGCTATAGACGCTGTCAGATCGTTAATAGTCTCAAAATAAAATTACTAACTTAAAAACAGGGATCCTTATTTTTAATTATTTCGGGCCTGTCTTTTCCGTTCATGAGAGTCCAAAAACCTTTTTCTTAATCTGATACTTGCGGGCGTTACTTCAACCAATTCATCATTGTTAATATAAGATATGGCTTCCTCAAGAGAGAATTTTATATGCGGTGTTAGCCTAACTGCTTCATCTGATCCTGACGCCCTGACATTGGTCAGTTTTTTGCCTTTTAGTGGATTTACCTCTAAGTCGTTGTCACGAGTATGCTCTCCGATAACCATTCCCTTGTAGACCTTAGTTTGGGGGCCAACGAACATTTTCCCCCGCTCCTCAAGGTTCCAAAGGGCATACGCCACGGTGTCTCCATCTTCGATAGATATCAAAACGCCAGCGCGCCGTCCCTCTATGCTTCCCTTGTATGGTGACCAACCACTAAAGACCCTATTCATAATACCTGTTCCGCGTGTGTCAGTGAGAAATTCTCCATGGTAACCTATAAGGCCTCGGGCTGGAACCTTGGCAATTAACCTTGTTTTGCCTACTCCGGAGGGCTTCATTTCGACTAAGTCGCCCTTTCTTGGCCCCGTTATCTTTTCAATCACGGCGCCTGTATATTCATCATCTACGTCTATCGTTACTTCTTCTATTGGTTCTAATTTTTGGCCGTCTTCCTCTTTCATCAATACTTGAGGTCTAGAAATTGAAAGTTCAAAGCCCTCGCGACGCATATTTTCGATTAAAACACCCATTTGCAGTTCGCCGCGGCCAGCGACTTCAAAGGCATCACCGCTGGGAGTGTCTTTTATTTTAATGGCTACGTTACTCTCAGCTTCCTTCATTAACCTGTCTCTAATTACACGGCTTTGAACTTTGGATCCCTCTCTGCCTGCAAGTGGACTGTCATTTATTCCAAAGGTAACAGTTATTGTGGGGGGGTCTATCGGTTGAGATTCCAATGGCGTCTCAACTGCTAGAGCACAAATTGTGTCAGCAACGGTTGCTTTAGTCATTCCGGCAAGGGATACGATATCTCCGGCGATACCCTCATCAATATCCGCATGTCCTAGTCCTCTAAATGCCCTTATTTTACTTACTCTAAATTGTTCGATTTTTTGACTAGATCTGCTGATGGCTTGAACTGTAGACCCAACTTTTATAGTGCCACTTTCAATGCGACCAGTAAGGATCCTGCCAACAAATGGGTCACTTCCTAGTGTTGTTGCCAGCATTCTGAAATCATCTTCAATGTGTTCTGCCTGTCTTGGGGGAGGAACATGATTAAGAATAAGATCAAACAGTGCGTTTAAATCATTTCGTGGTCCGTTTAAGTCGTGATCCGCCCAGCCAGATCTCCCTGAAGCATACATG
This sequence comes from Candidatus Salinivivens marinus, assembly GCF_965655845.1. Classification (NCBI taxonomy): domain Bacteria; kingdom Pseudomonadati; phylum Pseudomonadota; class Alphaproteobacteria; order Rhodobacterales; family Paracoccaceae; genus Candidatus Salinivivens; species Candidatus Salinivivens marinus. Next base: position 162,555 of record NZ_CBFHHX010000001.1, on the reverse strand, counting down.
TGAGGAAAGTCCAGTTGATCATCGTTTGCGCCGAGATTAGCAAAGAGGTCAAAACACTCATCTAACGCTCTATCTGGCTCAGCATCACCTTTGTCTACTTTATTTAGAACAACTATTGGTCTAAGGCCTAAATTAAGAGCTTTTGAAGTGACAAATTTTGTTTGGGGCATTGGCCCTTCGGCAGCGTCTACAAGTAAAACTACACCGTCAACCATCGATAATATCCGCTCCACCTCTCCGCCAAAGTCTGCGTGACCGGGAGTGTCAACAATATTTATTCGATTACCTTTCCACTCGACAGACGTTGCTTTTGCTAAAATAGTAATTCCTCGCTCTCGTTCGAGATCATTACTATCCAAAGCACGTTCTGTAATGGCCTGATTTTCTCTAAATGCGCCAGATTGTTTTAGTAATTCATCAACAAGAGTTGTTTTTCCGTGATCAACGTGTGCTATTATTGCGATATTTCTTAATGTCATTTAGGGAGCCTGTTCCATATTTTAGGGCCACCTATATTGATTTTTATAGAAATACCACCCGTTAATGTGAGGATGTTGAGGAAAAAAGGTGAATTACCACAATTCCCAAAATGATCATTGTAAGTCCAATGATCGCAGCACTGTCTGGTTTTTGCCCAAACACGACTAATCCGACTATTGTAATAAAGATTATTCCCAAACCAGCCCAAAGTGCATAAGCGATACCAACTGGAATGTATTTTAATGTTATTGATAAAAAATAAAATGCCAATGCATATGAAATGATTACTGTAACACTTGGCCAAAATTTCGTAAATTGATTACTGGCCTGAAGTGCTGCAGTTCCAATTGTTTCAGAAAGTACCGCCGCTACAAGGAATAAGTACTTCATCCGCCCTCCAAATTAGCGAGTTACCCTAATTCGACTTACTAAATTTGTAAATGAATATTAAATGCTGAGCGAATTTTACTATCAGTGCCCGCATCTAATGCGCCTGGTGAATTTTTACTTAAAATTTCGTTCTTTTTTATAATTGCTTTCTCCAGTAAATCCGGTTTTCCAAGTTCCAGCCACTCCTTTGGTGATGTTCTGTCACCTAAATCTGGGTATATATATTCGGTTTGCATTAGGTTTAATGTCTGTTCTGAGCCTAGATAATGTCCCGGACCATCAAGACAGGTCGCGCGGATAACATCCAAGCTGACAGTGTCTTCTGTGACTTCAATGCCTCGAACACATCTAAGAGCTTGACCTATAAGGTCATTACCTAAAATTAAACTTTCTAGACAGAAGCCCAATAAAGATGCGTGCATTCCAGCTGCTTCGTAAACCATGTTCAGGCCGGAAAGACCAGCCATAACATTGGAAGTTGCCTGCTCCCAACCAGCTTGCATATCGGGCAGTTTTGCATCCGCTATACCGGCAGCAGCGCCACCTGGCAGATTGTAGAATCTATGCATCTGTGCGCAGCCCGCGCTAAGTAAGGCCTGTTCTCCGCTTCCACCCGACATCGCTCCCGTTCTTAAATCCGACACGAAGGGCCATGTTCCAAAAATCGCTGGGAAGCCTGGAACTATTGAATTTACATAAACAAGCCCGGCTAAACACTCTGCAACTGCCTGAACTATCGCACCAGCAATTGGCGCAGGTGCAGTCGCTCCAGCTTGTCCTGCCGACAAAAGAAGAACTGGCATACCGCCCTTGATACATTCTTCCATGACTTTACAACTCTCCGTTGCAAATTTCATAGGCGGTACAACAAAACAATTTGAATTAGAAACAAATGGCCGTTCTCGCCATTTTTTTTCTCCACCAGCCATCATAAACAGCATTTCAAGAGCATCTCTCGCATAATCTGGCTCTGTAAAAGATGTCCCAACATGTTTTGTCGTGCCAGTACAACAGGCATACACAGTATTTAAGTCCATTTCCTTGTTATCAATTATATCACGCGCGACCATCGGCCTTTGAACGAAATGAATATTATCGAGTTCGTGAGCTATTCGTGCAGCGTCATGTAAATCTTGTATTGTACTGTCTCGGTAGTTTTTACTTTCTAAATCGACTAAGTGTACAGCAGCACCAGCAGTTCCATAGTGAACTCTAGTTCCTGTTAAGTCCAGATCGTAGGCAGAGTCCCTTCCAAACAAAATGATATCTCGCTTCGCAATTGAAAGCATATCTTCTACGAGACTTCTAGGAAATCGAATCCGCCCATCATCTCCAAAAGTCGCACCTGACTTCAACATACTCTCTTTGCCGCTTTCGGGCACATCTCCCAGGCCGATAGTTTCCAGCGCATCCAATGCGGCAGAATGAATTCGCTTCTCACCAGCCTCAGTTAATGGTCTGTATGTGTTACTTTCCATACCCGCTCTTACGGGTTGTAATTCTTTTGAAAGAGGGGCTGCTCTTGCTGCTCGCCGTGCATTTCTGCCACCCGACCGGCGGCTATTTTTGTCTGTCATTTTCAAGATCCTTATTAATAAATTTTAAAGAAACTTAGCTATGACGGTCTGCCTCTAGCGGCTCTCCCCCGATTTGCACCGATAGTGATGATCACCAAATATATTTTGGATCTTTGATTTTGCACAAAAACTGACCTTATTTAACAATTAAAATCAAAACATCTATTGTTGCAGCGATCTATCCCAATTACGACCAATGTCGTTTTTATTCAAAGACCTAATCTAAGTCGATAATTCCCATTTTTACTGCTAAAGTTGCAACTATTGTAAAATTAATTTGGCAAAGCATCTTCCATGCTTTTTCATTCTGTGTTTTTACTTTCTGACTGATTGCGGTCCGCCATGGGTTATGAAATGTATTTTTTGCGTCTAATTCGGAATTTTCTGATTATAAGTTTATGTGCCAGCTACGGTAAAGCCGATGTTATTTCAAACCTCTATGATGCACTTCACATGGACAGGATAAATGAAATTATTCGTTTAGAGGGCATACAAGATGCGGAGGGTACCGGTGAAGCGTATCTGCCTCCAAATTCTGTAGATCGTTTCGTGGCTCAAGCAAAGTCTGTTTATCAACTGGAGGCGATGGAAAGAGATTTCAAGCGTCTCTTAACTCAAAACTTATCCATCCCAGATGCAAATAAAATATTATTTTTTTATCAAAAGCCTTTAGGGAAAGTTGCTTCAGAATTGGAAGTGAGCGCTAGAATAGCTATTTCTGATGCGCATATAGAAGAAATGGCAAAAATAAAACTCAAAGAAGCTGTGAAGTCAAAAAACAAACGTCTCGATGAAATAGAGTCTGTTATTAGGACGTTGGAGCTTGTTGAACAAAATTTAATTGGTGCATATGCCGCTCAGTTTGCTTTTATGTATGAGCTTTCAAAGCTTGGTGTCATTGAACTCAGTAAACAAGAGATGATAGATTTAATTACTAACGATGAAGAAAAACTTAAAAGTGAAATACTGGAGTGGCTAATGGCCTTTTCTCACATGGCGTATACGCCTATGAGCGAGAAAGAGTTCAGCGATTACAGTGACTTTTCAAAATCAGAACTTGGTATAGCACTAAATAAAGCTCTTTTTTCGGTTTACAATGAGATGGCGAAGGATCAGTCTCAGCGTCTTGCAAGTATACTGGGAGAATTCATGAAATCTGAGGATTTATGATTTAAAATAATTTTCAAAGTGTTGACTTCGTCTTGTATTACTGTAATAGCGCATGGATCGGAATAATTGCCGATTAACAACGCCGAAGGGCGCGCAGTTTTAGGCACAACAAAAGTTGTAAACGTTCTATATTAGAAGGCCAAATGACGCGAAGAAAAGGATGATAAAATTGTTTGCTGTAATAAAGACAGGTGGTAAACAGTATAAGGTTCAGGCCGGTGATATGCTCAAGCTCGAGAAGCTTGCTGCGCATGCGGGAGACAAAATACAGTTTAATGAAATTATGTTGCTCGGCGGAGATAAAACGGTGGTGGGAACGCCTCTTGTTAATGGTGCTGCTGTGCAGGCGGATGTTATTGATCAAATGAAAGGTGCTAAAACGATTAAGTTCGTGAAGCGTCGCAGAAAACATGGCTCACAAAGAACACGCGGACATAGACAACACTTAACGCTGGTGCGTATCACTGATATTTTAGCGTCAGGTGGTGAAAAATCTGGAGTAAAGTCTGCAATAGGGGCGCGTTTGGGCGCCGATGAAATGGTAAAGGCTCCGCTACAAACAAAACCAAAAGCAAAAAAGGCTGCTAAAACTGAAAAAGAACAGAAAAAGGCTGTTCCAAAAAGTAGTCCAAAAGCAAAGAATGATGAAAAGTCAAAAGCTGCTCTCAAGACAAAAATAGATGATCTAAAAGAATTGTCTGGAGTAGGTCCTGCGCTTGAGAAGAAGCTTAACGCAGCAGGTATAACATCATTTTCGCAGATAGCTGCGTGGACAGCTAAAGACGTAACTGCTATTGATGAAACGCTCTCTTTAAAAGAAAAGATAGATAAAGAGGGTTGGGTTAAGCAGGCAAAGAAATTGTCTAAGTAGGAGGACGGATAGAAATGGCTCATAAAAAAGCAGGTGGTTCGTCACGTAATGGTCGAGACTCAGCCGGTCGCCGGTTAGGTGTAAAAATATTTGGCGGTCAAAAGGTTGTCGCGGGCAATATCATTGTGAGACAACGCGGAACAAAAATGTTTCCTGGAGAAGGTGTTGGCATGGGTAAAGATCATACTATTTTTGCAACTGCCGAGGGTAAAGTTCAATTCAAAAAAGGCTTGAAGGGTAGGACCTTTATATCAGTTTTACCGGTCGCTGAAGCAGCTGAATAGTAGTCCAACTAACGAGTGCATTTTGGGATCGGTTAGCCCCGATCCCTTTTTATTTAAATTTGCGCGAACAATATTATGATTAACTTATCGTTTATACCTTTTGCGTTTTCGCAGGTTGCTACTCCTGGCCCAGCAAATATGGCTATGATGGCGACTGGTGCGCGCTTTGGCTTCAAGGCGGCGCTTCCTTTTGTGGTTGGGGTAATTTTAGGTAAGCAACTAATTATATGGCCAATTGGATACGGTATTATGGAGTTTGCTGCTCACGTACCACTTCTTTTTACGATTTTAAAATTTTTGTCTGCGACGTATATTATTTGGTTGGCGTGGCGCGTTGCCAATATGCGTTTGACATATAATGAGGCTTCAGCAGAAGTACCTGGCTTTTGGGCTGGGGTCTTGGTTCACCCACTTAATCCTAAGGCATGGGCAATGATCCTCGCTGGTTTTACAAATTTTATAGATAGCGATACGCCCACCTTCTTTGCCACACTGTACATCGCGTTTTGTCTATTAATTATTCAGATCATTTGTCATCCAATATGGACGTTATTTGGAGATCGCATCGCGACGCTTATTGCTGGAAAAAAATACGAACGTTTCTTTATGTGGTTTTTAGCCTTGGTAACTGTTATTTTTGTTTTGATGGCTCTAATTGCTTGAAATGTAAAACTTAGCCACAAATGGCTACACGAATTTACAAATAAATCTCTTTGCCAAGTTTATCTGATCGAGATCTTGAGCATTTAAGGCAAAGTCGCTACTGCTCGTGTCAATTACTAAAAGAGTTTTTAGGGAATGAAATTTCTAGATTTAGCAAAAGTATTTATTAGATCAGGGTCGGGAGGCGCTGGAGCGATAAGTTTCAGGCGTGAGAAATTTATTGAATACGGTGGCCCGGATGGGGGCGATGGCGGACGCGGTGGTTCGGTCTGGGCGCAGGCAGCCGACGGTCTAAACACCTTGATCGATTTTCGATACCAGCAGCATTTCTTTGCAGAAAATGGTAAGTCTGGAATGGGTAAGCAACGCTCTGGAGCAAGTGGTGGAGATAAAATATTAGTCGTTCCCGTTGGAACTGAGATACTTGATGAAGATAAGGAAACAATAATAGCAGATCTTACTGAAATCGGTCAGCGCGTACTTTTGGCGAAGGGTGGAAATGGTGGCTTCGGTAATTTGCATTTTAAAACTTCAGTAAACCAGGCTCCACGTAGATCTAACCCTGGTCAAGAAGGGGTTGAGCGGATACTCTGGCTTCGTCTAAAATTGATCGCTGACGTTGGTCTTCTTGGGATGCCCAACGCAGGTAAGTCTACTTTTTTAGCTGCAACATCTAATGCAAGACCTAAAATTGCAGATTATCCATTCACCACGCTAACGCCTAATTTAGGTGTGGTTGGGGTAGATCAAACAGAATTTGTGGTGGCAGATGTGCCTGGTTTGATTGAGGGAGCTAACGCCGGTCGTGGCTTGGGCGATTTATTTTTAGGACATATTGAAAGGTGTTCTGTTCTTTTGCACTTAGTTGATTGTACTTCGAACGATCCCATCAAAGATTATCATACGATTGTTAAGGAGATTGAAGCTTACGGTACTAAGTTAACTTCAAAGCCGCGTCTTACGGTTCTGAATAAAATTGATGCTCTTGACGAGCAGGCAAGGCTTCTTCTTGAGCAGGAATTTACCGAAAGATTAAATTCCGATATTTTAGTAATGTCAGCAGTAAGTGGTGAGAACGTTGAAAACGTATTGCGAGAGCTTAAAAAATTCGTAATTAAAGATAACGGCGAGAATTCAATCCAGAGCGAGACTGAAAGGGATGACTCACCATGGAATATTTAAATGGTGCGGCGAGGGTGGTCGTAAAAATCGGGTCTTCTCTGTTAGTGGATGATAAAACAGGCTCCCTAAGATCTGATTGGCTACAATCACTGTCTGAAGATATTAGTGATATGCAATCTAAAGGTCTAGAAGTGGTAATAGTATCTTCTGGTTCTATTGCTCTTGGTCGAAAAGTGCTAAGCTGGTCGGAGAAATCACTTTCGCTGGAACAATCACAAGCTTCTGCTGCGGTTGGTCAAATTCAGCTTGCGCAAGCCTATCAGGAGGCACTTGCGCAATATGGTATTAGGACGGCTCAAATACTTGTCACACTTGAAGATAGCAAAGATAGGCGGCGTTATTTAAATTCTCAGGCCACTGTAGAAACGCTTTTAGAAATGGGTGTTGTCCCAATCGTAAATGAAAACGATACTGTGGCTACAGATGAAATAAAGTATGGTGACAACGATCGTTTGGCGGCTCAGGTCTCAGTAACTATTGGAGCTGATCTGCTTATACTCCTGTCAGATGTAGATGGATTTTACTCAAGTAATCCAATGACTGACGCAAATGCAAATCATTACACTAAAATAGAAAAAATAACTCCTGAAATTGAGGCAATGGCAGAGGATACAAAGTCGAAGGTCTCAAAAGGAGGTATGAAAACTAAGTTGTTAGCTGCAAAAATTGCCACAGCGGCTGGCTGCGATATGATTATTGCAAAGGGAACAGGTTCTAATCCTATTTCTTCAATGGGCAATATAAATAAAAAAACACTATTTAAAGCGCAGATTAAGGATCCTCAAACGGCTCGAAAAAAATGGATATCAACAATGAAGCCCGTTGGTGAATTAGTAATTGATGAAGGTGCGGTCAATGCGCTTTTTTCTGGTAAAAGCCTTTTACCGGCTGGAGTTTTAATTGTGCGAAAGGACTTTGAAAGAGGTGATGCAGTATCAATTTTGAATACGAAGGGTGAAGTTTTGGGGCTTGGGTTATGTGCGTATTCTAGTGATGAGGCGAGTTCTATAATGGGTCATCAGACTAGTGAAATAGAAGAAATTCTTGGATATGCTGGTCGAGGCGTTATTGTGCATCGCGATAATATTGCTTTTTAATCGGAGAAGTTTCTATGGCTAGTATTGATAAGCAAATGCAACTTTTAGGCTCGCAGGCTAGGGCAGCTGCGGAAACTCTTGCTTTTTCGACGTTTGAACAGCGGTCCTTGGCCGTTTCAGAGGCTGCGAAGTCTATCTCAAATCAAATCGACTTAATTTTATCAGCAAATGAAATTGACATGTCGAATGCGCGCGGCCAAGGATTGGACGATGCAATGTTAGATCGTCTATATTTAGACAGAATGCGCGTTGAGTCCATCGCAAGCAGTCTTCAAGCTATCTCTGAGTTACCAGATCCACTTGGCAGGGTTTTAAGCCAATGGGAGCGGCCATCTGGTCTCAAAATCAGGCGTGTAACGACTCCCCTTGGAGTTATTGGGGTAATTTATGAAAGTAGGCCGAATGTAACCGCAGATGCTGGTGCTTTGTGTTTAATGGCGGGCAACGCAACGATCCTTAGAGGGGGATCTGAGAGCTCTTATTCTTCAAAAGCAATTTTTGACTGTCTACTCTATGGTTTGCAACTGGCAAACTTACCTGTCTCATCGATTCAAATGGTGCCTACTCAAGATCGTGAAGCCGTAAAATATTTGCTACGCATGACGGAATTTGTCGATGTTATAGTGCCTCGTGGTGGAAAAGGTCTTGTTGGTTTAGTTCAAGAAGAGGCTCGGGTTCCTGTTTTTGCCCATTTGGAGGGAGTCGTTCATATCTATGTTGATAAGATGGCAGATGCAAAAAAGGCCTTAGATGTTGTTTTGAATGCAAAAACAAGAAGGTACGGTATCTGTGGTGCTGCTGAATGCCTGTTACTTCATCAAGATATATCTCACGAATTGGGTGTTGAAATAATAAACTCACTTAGTCAGCAAGACGTTGAATTGAGAGTTAGCCCAGAGTTTTCTAAAATAAATGGTATAAAGTTAGCGACGGACGATGATTGGGGGAGAGAATATCTTGCCCCTATCATGGCCGTCAAACAGGTAAATGATATAAGTGAAGCAATTCAACATATTACCATGTATTCTTCAAGTCATACGGATTGTATAATTACTGAGGATATTTCTGCAAAGGATCTTTTCTTTTCGAAAATAGATAGTGCAATAGTTATGTGCAACGCGTCTACTCAGTTCGCTGATGGTGGAGAGTTTGGTTTGGGAGCCGAAATTGGGATTGCAACTGGCAAAATGCATGCAAGAGGACCGGTGGGTGTAAACCAGTTAACTTCTTTTAAATACTTAGTTGAAGGTAATGGTGCCGTCCGTGATTAAAAATAGTGTCAATTCTTTTTATGAGTTTTATTTTGGCTCTATATTTAAATCGTGATTTGTTGATCTGAAATCTAAAAAATGTTTGGAAGCAAGATATGGTGAAAGAGAATATTGATTTAAATCCTTTTCTAGAGCCTGGAGCCATTGTTTTCAATCCAAACGCACCCGAGTGGGGAAACGGTCAAGTGCAATCAAAAATAGGCAATAAAGTTACAGTGAATTTTGAAGATATGGGAAAGTTAGTTATCGATGGATCCTTAATTGCGTTGGAAATGGTAAATTGACTGCTAATACTGTGTGCTTATAAATAGTTCTCAGCGCCCTTTCTATAAGTTGAAAGATGTATAATTTTTGATGTGGGACAAATATAGTTTTGAAAACTTCACGGTACGGCTCGCTCGCAATTTGAATGAAATTAAAGCAGCTCAACGACTAAGGTACGATGTTTTTATTGAAGAGATGGGAGCAACTTCTGACCTAGTTGATCACAATGCTCGTTTAGAAATCGACAAGTTTGACGAGTATTGCGATCATCTACTTTTATTTGACCGCAATAAACGGGAAATAAATATGGGAGTTGTGGGTGTTTATCGCTTGTTACCAGACCATAAGCTTCCAATATGTGCGGAGTACTATTCACAGGAAGAGTACGATCTAAAAAAGTTAAAGAATTCGGGCAGAAAAATTATGGAATTGGGACGATCTTGTGTTCATAAGTCCTATCGTGGAGGAACAGCTCTGACGCATCTGTGGACTGGGCTGACAGAGTATGTGTACCAAAATGGTATTGAAATTTTGTTTGGCGTTGCAAGTTTTCATGGAACTAATCCGTCAAAAATTGCGCCTTCGTTAAGTTTACTTCATAGTAAATATCTTGCTCCGCCGGATCTGATGGTAACGGCAAAATCACCAAACAAGCAAAGGATGGATTTAGTTGATATGCATAAAGTCGACCGTGTCGTTGCTATGAAGCAAATTCCATCATTAATAAAAGCGTATCTTCGGATCGGTGGCTTTGTTGGGAAAGACGCTTATATAGATCACGCATTCAATACAATAGATGTATGTATGGTTCTTGATATTGAGAGGGCGAATTTGAAAAAGCTGTCCGCATATAGAAAAGAAACTTATTTTCGATGAGTACTTCGTGGCGAGGCAGAAAAGAACCAACAGCTGGAGAGCTTCTACTGGTAAACTGGGTACTCGTTCTTTTGCGTGGTATTCCAGTTGCCATCGTTGTTTTCGGCGGGCTAATCCTTCACACAGTTTTGCGTATTTTCGAATATCCATTTCTGGGCTCTCGGCGGCCGCTCACACAATATGTTACGCAGGTCGTATGCAAGACATCGTTATTTCTTCTGGGTATTTCAATAACTGTTGAAGGTTTCCCCATGAAAGAGAGAGGAGCGGTAGTTGCTAATCACTCATCTTGGCTCGATATATTTGCTTTAAACGCCACGCAGAAAATTTATTTTGTAGCGAAATCTGAGGTTGCGAATTGGCCAGGAATTGGCTGGTTGGCCAGAGCTACTGGCACAGTATTTATCCAAAGAAAAGCACTTCAAGCTCATAAGCAAAAAAATATCTTCACTGAAAGGTTGCTAGCCGGTCATAAACTATTGTTTTTTCCTGAGGGTACCTCAACGGACAGTTTACGTGTACTGTCATTCAAAAGCAGTCTATTTGCGGCTTTTTTTGAAACTAATGTGCCTCGAAACTTATTTATTCAACCAGTTACCGTGATTTATCATGCACCTATGGGCTCAAATCCATGGTTTTACGGTTGGTGGGGAGAAATGAGTTTTGGTGCTCATTTAGTACACACACTCGCAAGTGCCAAGCAAGGATGGATAGAGCTAATATTCCATAAGCCTCGAGCGATTGCCGATCAGCAAAACCGAAAGCAACTGGCAAAACTACTAGAATCAGACGTCAGGAGTGGTCATGTACACCACGGTAAGTTTGATTAAATCAGGTTTCATTTAAAATTTTTTCTAGAGCTTTGGATGGGTTCTCTGTATTCCAAATTTCCTCTCTAAACGCAAAAAAATCCGCGTCATTCTGTATTTGTCTAACCAGCTGCGAGGTCAGGCCAGTTTCTGCAATTACAGGAAATTCTATCATTTCACTCCACCATGCGAACAAGTCAGGGTCGGCATGTTTCCCATCTCCCAAATCTCCAGACATAGGGCCAAAACTAACATAATCCGCGCTAGCTTCTGTAGCATTAATTCCATGATGTTTAGATTGAAAACAGTAAGCTCCAACTATGAGATCTTTACCAAGAACTTTTCTGGCAGTTCGAACCGATTTAGAGCCATCCTTTAAATGCACTCCATCAAGCCCGAATTTTTCAACTAACATAAAATGGCTATCTATAATAATTGGTATGTCCCGCTTATGACAAATCTCTCGTAAAGTGTCTGCTGATTTACCAATAAGCAGTTCATTTCTCGATGACTGCTCCAAGCGAATGCACGCCACCTCATGATTATCCAGAATTCGTTTCAATGTTTCTGAAAAGATCCTTAGTTCAAATTCAGAGGGTGTAATCAAATATATTTTTGGTTTATTATGGTTTATTTTTTTACTAATTGGCATTCGTCTTAAAATTCAAAATTTGCGGGAATATAAAGGTTTTAATCTTTCCACTTCTATCCTAAGTCTTTTGATAAGAACAGGATTTAAAATATGCATGCAAGTAACAAACAACCAGCAATAATTTTGGTAAAGCCGCAAATGGGTGAAAATATTGGTTCAGCAGCGAGGGCAATGTTAAATTTTGGATTGGAAAATATGAGAATTGTTGCTGCAAGGGATGGCTGGCCTAGTCAAAGTGCCGTAGCGACGGCCTCTGGAGCGGGCAGAATACTAGACCAGGCAAGACATTTTTCGGTGTTCAATGATGCGGTAAGCGATTGTCATTATGTATTTGCAACAACTGCAAGGAATCGTGATATCACCAAACCCGTTTATGGCCCAAAGGAAGCGATGCTAATAGCTTCAGAAAAAATTTCAGAGGGAGAAAACGTTGGTATTATTTTCGGCCCTGAAAGAGCTGGATTAGAAAATAAGGAGGTAGTCCGATCAAACGCATTGATTACCGTACCGGTCAACCCCAACTTTTCATCTATAAACCTAGCGCAAAGTGTATTGCTTTTATCTTATGAATGGTTCTTAGCTCAGCACAGTCAGGCAGAGAATTTTTCTTATGAGAAAAAAACTGAAATGGCTTCAATGATGGAGATTGAAAAACTCTCCCAGCAGTATGAAACTGAATTAGACAAAATTGGTTTTTTCTTTCCTGAAGAAAAAGCTATCTCAATGAAGAGTAGTCTAAGAAATATTTGGTCAAGGTTGCCGTTGACCGTGTCTGATGTACGAGCATTTCACGGGATTTTGCGTCACTTGTTAAAGTCACGCAATTTGTAATAAAGAAGTAGAGTATTATCATTAAGATCAACTTTAATAGCGGTGCAGATTTTGGGAAAAAAGATGGGATCCAAGCGTAATATATTTGAAGAAGTTTCTGGGTCTGAAACAAAAGTTGCTAATTCAGAGATTAAAACTGGAATAATCGAGCAGTCTGAACATATTTCAGATCGAAGACATGTGAGATCTTGGTTGATTTGTTTATTCATTCTATTAGTTTTTATGATCTTAGTTGGAGGCTTGACCCGCTTAACTGATAGTGGGCTTTCAATTACGGAATGGAAGCCAATCTTAGGGGCGCTCCCTCCCATTTCTGAACAAGCATGGGATACTGAGTTTGAGAAATACAAGCTTATTCCTGAGTATAGATTGCAGAATTCTGGAATGTCTTTGAGTGAATTTAAAGTAATATATTGGTGGGAGTGGGGGCATCGTCAGCTTGGAAGAATTATTGGGTTAGTTTGGCTTGCCGGGTTTTCTTGGTTTTTACTGTCAAAAAAGATCCCAAACGGTTGGACAATACGTTTATTATTGCTGGGTATATTAGGTGGTTTTCAAGGCGCAGTAGGATGGTGGATGGTATCTTCCGGTCTCTCGGAAAATATGCTTGATGTAGCAAGCTATCGCCTCGCCACCCATTTGGGTCTAGCTTTTATCATATTAGGTTTTACTCTTTGGTACATTTTCATGATGAGCTTATCTGAAGCCGAAATACTTGCGCGTCAAAGAATAAGAGACCAGTCAATTTTTGGTAAAAGTACAGGATTGATGCATTTTGTATTCTTGCAGATTTTAATTGGCGCTTTGGTGGCTGGGATTGATGCTGGAAGAAACTATGTCGATTGGCCTTTAATGGCTGGTGGATTTTTGCCGCCGGATCTATTTGCATTGGAACCCGTCTGGAGAAACTTTTTTGAAGATGACGGATTAGTTCAGTTCATGCATAGGATGTCCGGATACATTTTATTTTTATTTGGAATATTCGTTTGGTATAATGCACGAAAATCTGGGAATTTCAAAATACGACAAGCTTTTAATGTTGTTATTTTATTTATGTTCCTGCAAATGTTGATTGGGATTATCACGGTAATGTATTCGGCGCCGTGGCATATTGCCATTTTTCATCAATTCGGTGCAATTGTTCTGTGGTATGTTGTCATGAGAGCTCGTTTTTTAGCAGCTTATCCACCTCAACAATCAATAAATTAGACGGTAAAATTAGATTTGAATAAAACTTCTAGTGCCCTTGATAAATTATTTGAGTTTCACAAAATTACTATAGCTTTAAATAAAGTTATTGAGAGAAATAGCTGGGATCAGGAGGCTATTATGCCCTCTGGTGCATTGGTGGATAGAGCAGAAGAACAAGCATGTCTAATGGTTATTGCACATAAGCGACAGACATCTAATGAATTTTCAGATTTACTAAACTCCATCAAGATAGAAAATTTATCAAAAAATGAATCGAGACAAATTTCTTTAATGAAAAAAGAGTTAAAACGTGCTCTTAGCGTCCCAAATGACTTGATTGGAGCCTTGGCAAAGCACACTACTCTGGCTCATTCTGTATGGGTTGATGCTCGTAAAAATAACGATTTTCAAAGGTTTTTGCCACAATTTTCCAAAGTATTGGAACTCCGAAAAGAAGAAGCTGATGCAATCAGGCAGGATACTGAGTTATCAAGATATGATGCTTTGTTGCAAGACTATGAACCAGATATAAAATCTGATTATATTGATACTATTTTTGATACACTGAGACCGGCGCTAGTCGAATTGAGGGCTCAAGTGCTTGATCGACCACCTGTCCAAGAAATAAATGGCCATTTTCCTGTAGATAAGCAGAGGGCATTATGTAACGAAGTTGCTGCTACTTTTGGATATGATTTCTCGAGAGGGCGCATAGATACTGCTGTTCATCCTTTTTGTTCAGGCAGTGGTAATGATGTAAGGATTACCACACGCTTTGATGTAAATGATCCTTTGGGTAGTATATATTCTACCATTCATGAAGTTGGACATGCCTTGTATGAGCAAAACATTGAAAAAGAATATAACTTTTCCAGTATTGGTCGAGGTGTGTCGATGGGCGTTCATGAAAGCCAGAGCCGAATTATGGAAAACCAGCTAGGTCGATCCGAAGCGTTCTCTGAATGGCTATTTAAAAAGTTTTTGGATTATTTTGGTGATATTGGCATTGAGGACAATGCTTCTTTTTATAAATCTATCAACTCTGTTAAAAACGGTTTTATAAGAACTGAATCAGATGAATTACAATATAATCTCCACATCTTATTGAGGTATAGGATTGAAAAATGGTTAATTGATGGTCACCTGAATGCTGATGATCTTGAATATGTCTGGAACGAGGAGTTTGAAAAGGATTTTGGATTATCCATAAAATACCCCAGTGATGGTGTTTTGCAGGACGTACATTGGTCTGAGGGGCTTTTCGGTTATTTCCCCACCTACTCGTTAGGCAATGTTTATGCTGGATGTTTGTTTGAAGCTATGCAAAATCAGCTGCCTTTATTAAACAAAAATTTAAAAATTGGTAATTTATCGGAAGCTACCGAATGGCTTTCAAGCTCAGTGCATCAGCATGGTTCGTTGTACTCGCCAATTGAGTTAATCAGAGATGCTAGTGGATTTGAAATAACTGCGAAACCGCTAATCTCCTATATCGAGAAAAAATACAGTTCAATTTACTGTTTAGGATAACTTGTCCGAACTAGTAAATCTTTTTTGTTTGCTTTCTTAGGTAGGGTCTTATGCTTCTAGTTCGTTTTCGTCAGCATCTTCTCCCTTTTCGGCAATCCAAGCGACCGACACCACTTGTTCCTCTTCGCCAGTATTGAATACTTTTACCCCCCCGGCAGAACGAGAGCGAAACGAAATCCCTTCTACTGGCACACGGATTGATTGTCCATTTGATGTAGCGAGCATAATTTGGTCCTCTATTTCTACTGGAAAACTGGCGACCAAAAGACCACCTCGCATTTTTTTATCTATCGCCGATACACCCATACCCCCTCTACCTCTAACTGGGTAATCATGGCTTGATGAAAGTTTACCCGACCCACTTGCGGTTATAGTAAGTATTAAATTTTCAGCAGCTGACATCTCTGCATATCTTTCCGGTGTTATTGTTGCGTTGGCATTAATTTCCTCGTCTTCTTCTTCTGGTGAGCCCACTGCATCATCTGACATTCCTGCCACTGCTCTCCTCATTTTTAGATATGCAGATCGTTCGTCTGGTGAGGCCTCAAAATGCCGAATTATTGACATTGAAACTACTTTGTCATCTCCCAGAAGTTTAATCCCCCTTACGCCTGTAGACTTTCTTCCCTTAAATACTCTGACAGCCGTAGTTGAAAATCTAATAGCCCGGCCACTATCTGTAACCAACATCACATCATCATCTTCATTTGCAATCCTAGCATTAACCAATGTTATATCTTCTGGAAGATCCATTGCGATCTTTCCATTTGATCTAACATTTGTAAAATCTGACAGTGCATTTCTTCTAACATCGCCTGAAGACGTGGAAAAAATTATTTGAAGCTTTTCCCATTCTTCCTCTGGTGCATCTACGGGCATTACTGCTGCTATAGAAACGCCTGTTTGAATTGGTAAAATGTTAACAATTGCTTTTCCTTTGGCAGTGCGGGCACCGAGTGGTAACCTCCAAGTCTTAAGCTTGTAAGCCATTCCATCAGTGGAGAAAAATAATAACTGCGTATGCGTATTCGCTACAAACAAAGTAGTCACAACATCTTCATCTTTTGTTTGCATGCCAGCTAGACCTTTGCCACCGCGTCTTTGAGCTCTAAAATCTGCCAAGGGCGTTCTTTTTATATAGCCGCCAGATGTAATAGTAACGACCATGTCTTCTCGCTCAATAAGGTCTTCATCCTCCATATCGCCAGCCCAATCGATTATTTCAGTTCTGCGATTTGTGGAAAACTGATCTTTTACTTCATTGAGCTCAGATGATATTATCGCCATTATTTTTGATCTTGATGCGAGTATTTCTAAGTATTCCTTTATTTTCGAAGATAACGCCTCCAATTCATCTGTAACTTCCTTCACGCCGATCTGCGTGAGACGTTGCAGGCGAAGCTCTAAAATAGCTCTGACTTGAGCTTCTGATAAATTATAGGTTCCATCATCATTTATTTTGTGTGTTGGATCATCAATCAAGGCAATATATTCTTGAATTTCGTTAGCTGGCCAACTTCGTTGCATTAACTTTTCGCGCGCTTCTGATGCGTCGGATGACGCTCTTATAGTTGCAACTATTTCGTCAACATTAGAAACCGTAACTGCCAGCCCACAAAGAATATGGCTTCGCTCTCGGGCCTTCCTCAATTCAAATGCAGTCCTTCGAGCAACTACCTCCTCACGAAATGCGATAAAATTCGTTAGAAATGTTCGTAGCGTGAGTTGTTCTGGGCGGCCGCCATTGAGAGCTAGCATATTGCAACCAAAGGATGTTTGCAGGGGCGTAAATCTAAATAACTGATTTAATACTACATCGGGCGTAGCATCACGCTTTAGTTCAATAACGACACGCACACCATTTCGATCGCTTTCATCTTGTACATGGGAAACCCCTTCAATCTTCTTTTCCCTAACCTGTTCAGCTATTTTTTCAATCATTGACGCTTTATTGACTTGGTACGGGATCTCATCCACAATTATTGCATAACGGTCCTTTTTAATTTCCTCTATTTTAGTTTTTGCCCGTATTAAGACACTGCCACGACCTTCAGTGTAAGCTTTCCGTGCGCCAGTTCTGCCAAGAATTATGCCTCCTGTTGGAAAATCGGGGGCAGGTACAAACTCTACAAGGTTTTCACTAGTTAAGTCTGGATTTTCAATCAAAGCCAATGTAGCGTTGATCACTTCACCAAGATTGTGTGGTGGAATATTGGTAGCCATCCCAACCGCGATTCCCCCAGCTCCATTAACCAACATATTTGGATATCGGGCTGGTAAAACCGTTGGCTCTCTATCTTTTCCGTCATAATTATCTTGAAAATCAACAGTATCTTTTTCAATGTCTGCGAGTAGAAAACTTGCGGGTTTATCCATGCGAACTTCTGTGTATCGCATTGCGGCAGGATTATCTCCGTCCATTGATCCAAAATTACCTTGTCCGTCTAGTAGCGGAAGAGACATAGAAAAAGGTTGGGCCATCCGGACAAGTGCGTCATAAATCGCACTATCTCCATGAGGGTGGAACTTACCCATAACGTCACCAACGGGACGGGCAGACTTTCGATAACCTTTGTCGTGTGTGTTACCACTATCGTGCATTGCGTATAAAATGCGTCTATGTACCGGTTTTAAGCCGTCTCGCAGGTCAGGTATCGCACGACTAACGATAACACTCATCGCATAATCCAAATACGACGTTTTCAGTTCCTTCGTTATCGAAACGCTAGGACCGTGATAGATGCTGATAGGCTTTTCATCATCGCTTGAGCTATCTGTATTTCGAGTCTCGTCGGTCAAGTTTTTTTCACTTTTTTATAGGTAAAGGCCATCAGTAAATTTAGCATGCGAGTTACAAATTCATCTTCTTTAATATCGATTTTGATCAATGTTAAACTCTACTTTTTTTGCTGTTATCGAAAAGCTATAAAATTAGTCACGGTATTATTTTTGTATACTTTGTGCCTTCAATGGTTGCTCCAATTTTGAAGCCGGCCTCACCAAAAACCAAGCCGATGATTGGTGAGTTTGCTTCTGTTGTATTGGCTCTGAAACTTTCTCCTGATCGTCTGTATGCGTACTCAATGTCACCTCCAGCTGACCATCCACTAGAATTTCTAAATTCGTTCAATGCGCTTTCTGTCATGAAAAATAGAACATGAGCGTATTGACTTGCTCCAATTTGCAACCCGTAGCTTGCATTTGCTGCAGAATAATAATCAACCGTCGCTTCGTTAATTAACAGCGCACCTCGTCCATACCCGACACCGAAACCAAAGCCTCCCTCGGTAATCAATGGCATTATAAGCATTCCTGCTGCTTGATTTTTTAACTCTAAAGTTTCTGGGAATTCCGCCTGCATTTGCTGAATTGTTTGCAAAACACGTGCGTCTATTTTATCAGCACCATCTTGTCGGTCACGTGATCCACTAAATGGTCGTAGAGAACAAGCGCTGATTGTTGCTGACAACAATCCCAGTATTAGTGCGTTTCTACGTGTTATATTTTTCATTTATTTACTGCTCCAAATGTACCCATGAAACATATTATAGCAGTACTTAGATCTCGACGCTAGATGTAGCGTTAATTATTAAGCTCTTTGGCAGCTATTGGGGCAAAATAAGTCAAAATACCATCACATCCTGCTCTTTTGAAGCAGTATAGGCTTTCCATAATAACCTTATTCCCGTTGAGCCAACCATTCTTTATTGCCGCTTGAAGCATCGAATACTCTCCTGAAACTTGGTAAGCAAATGTTGGAGCTCCAAACATATCCTTTGCTCGCCTACAAATGTCCAAGTAAGGCATTCCTGGTTTAATCATAATCATGTCTGCGCCTTCATCAAGATCTCTCGCTATTGTTCGGAGTGCTTCTTCTCCGTTGGCTGGATCCATTTGATAGGTGCTTTTATCTCCCTTAAGTGCCCCGGAAGCTCCAACTGCATCTCTGAATGGGCCATAAAAACCACTTGCATATTTGGCAGCATAAGAAAGTAAAATTACATCATGAAATCCTTCAGTTTCTAAAGCAGTACGTATCGCTGAAATTCTCCCATCCATCATGTCTGACGGGCCGATTATATCTGCGCCTGCTTTTGCTTGAGATAGTGCCTGTTTTACTAACGCTTCAACGGTTTTATCGTTAACGATACGACCATTTTCTACAAACCCATCATGGCCGTCTATACTATATGGATCCAAAGCGACATCAGTCATTACAGCTATATTTGGTACCGCCTTCTTTATTGCCCTCGTGGCCTTATTGGATAGGTTTTCTGGATTCCAAGCTTCAGCACAGTCTTTGGTTTTGAGCTTTGGATCTGTGTATGGAAATATACATATAGCAGGAATACCCAAATCTGCTGCAAGTTTAGCTTTTTCGACTAAAAGGTCTACACTATATCTGAAAACGCCCGGCATAGACTCGACGGGGACCTCAAGGTTTTTACCCTCGCAAACAAATATTGGCCAAATCAAATCCTCAACACTAAGTTTATTTTCTCGCGATAAGCCTCTAATTTCAGGAGATTTTCTTAAACGTCTATGTCGAGTTTTAGGATACGGTGCTTGTCGAAGATTCATTCATAGGTCCTCTCTTAAACTTAGTTCCTGAAAAGTGTCACGCTTTGGGACTCGTAACAAGCTTGATTAAATATCTTAACAGTTAACTTGTCTTTTGGGTAACATACACTTTATTTTATGAATACTATAAACGGATATAAACGGTGCCATTTGAATATCTCTTTTTAACATCAGTCAGTTCCATTTGGTTTTGGTTATTTTTAGCTATGATCTGGTACTTTTCAATTAGCAATGTGTTTGGTGTACCTTATAGAGCGTGGTTTATCGCATCAAATAATGAAGACGAACTAGCAGATCTTTGCCGCTTTACACGATTTATTGCTGCTCATTTCACTAAAAAGTATCGAATTCTGAACCATTGGTGTTACATCTTGCTTATTGCTTTTTTAATCACTTTTCTCACACTAACCGGATTTCTTTATAAGAATGAATTCTTACAATTATCACTGTTTTTATTTGTTCCAATTATAGCCTTAATCCACTTTAGGCTAAATTTAGCAAAAAAGTTTATTGCACAACAATTAACGCCCTCAGAATTACATGTTCAAATTTTTTTATACAGGCGGAACACAAAAATTTTAGGATTTTTATCCTTAATTACTATTTTTTGCTGGTTTATGTTTACAATTATCAAGCATCAAACTATTTGAAATTACACTATTTTAAGATCCGCTATTGCACCTCGACAATGCAAGATAACAATAATGTATACCAAACTATAAGTGGCCAAACCTCCTGATGTCTACTGAAATACTGGTGAGCGGCACCCCAGAAGGGTACGATGCCAAAATAATTTTGAATGAAATAAAGCATCAAGGAAACTCAGTGATTCATATCGCTAGAGATGACAAACGCATGCGCGCTATGGGCGATGCGCTTAAATTTTTTAAACCTGACCTTTCGGTTTTCGAGTTTCCCAGTTGGGATTGTTTACCCTATGATCGGGTTTCTCCAAATTTAGAGATATCATCGGCCAGAATGGGAATACTTTCTAAATTTGCAGATAATATAGCCAAAGAGTATGTTGTTTTAACCACTTTGAACGCTGTTTTACAGAAAGTGCCGTGTAGTTCCGTAGTTAAAAGTTATGGTTTCAAAGCAGTGGTGGGGCGAAATATTAATGAAAGTAATTTAAGAGAATTTCTCGTGAGGATGGGTTTCACCAAATCCTCGACAGTTAGGGAGGCTGGTGAATATGCAATTCGTGGAGGAATTATTGATATATTTCCTCCAAGATATTCGAACCCAGTCCGCTTAGATCTTTTTGGAACTATTTTGGATGGTGCTCGTCTTTTCGATCCAGAAACTCAACTGACAATTAAAAAACTGCATGAAATTGAATTAGCACCCGTTTCAGAAGTTATTCTTGATGAATTTTCTATTAGAAATTTTAGGCAATCTTACAGAGCTGAATTCGGATCATCTCTGAGTAATGACCCTTTGTACGAGTCTGTTAGTGCGGGTCGGAAGTATCAAGGTCTAGAACATTGGCTACCTTTATTCTATGAAAAACTTGATACTTTCTTTTCTTATTTTCCCTCAGCAACAGTAACGATGTACAAGAATCTCGAAGCGGATCTCTCTTCACGTTGCAAGTTAGTGGCTGATCAATATGAGGCCAGAAATTTTGCAAATGACAATAAGCCCACAAAAGACTACGCATACAAGCCATTAAAACCCACAGCATTGTATCTCGACGAGGCTGATTGGGTCAATTTGATTAAAACGCATCGAACCTTGATTTTTGATCCTCTTACACAACCTTTGGGGCCGAACATTATAGACTCGGGCGGGCGGGCTGGAAGGAATTTTGCGCCTGAGAGGCAATCTAATAATCTTAATCTCTTTAGCAGTTTGGCTGATCATTTGAAAACTAGATTGCAGTATGGGCCAGTACTAATTGCATCCTATTCGGAAGGATCGCTGGAGCGGCTATCAGGACTTTTAACAGATGAGGGGCTTGATCGGCCAGTAGCCGTGTCAAACTGGAGTATGGTTGCGAGCTCAGTCGTACACATGAGCGTTTGGCCACTAGATCAAGGTTTTCAAACTCCTGAATTTACAGTGATATCAGAGCAGGACATTTTAGGTGAGAGGTTAATAAGGAGGCCAAAAAAGAGAAGACCAGAAAATTTTCTTACGGACGCTCAAAGTCTCTCTATTGGTGGGCTTGTTGTTCATATTGATCACGGCGTTGGCCGCTACATGGGTTTAGAAGTGTTAGATATCGGTGGGGCTGCACATGAATGTTTGCTGATCGAATATGCTGAGAATTCTAGACTTTATTTGCCAGTCGAAAACATAGAACTTTTAACATCCTATGGCCACGATGAGGGCCTTTTGGATCGATTAGGAAGCGGTGCCTGGCAAGCTAAAAAATCCAAATTGAAGGACCGAATAAAAGACATAGCCGAAAAACTTATTCGTGTAGCAGCCGAAAGATCGCTGCGTCGTGGTCAAATATGTGAACCTGTTAGTGGAATGTGGGAGGCTTTTGCTGCAAGATTTCCATATGAAGAAACAGATGACCAATTGGTGGCGGTAAAAGAAGTAATTAGTGATCTTGGATCTGGCAAGCCAATGGATCGGTTGATTTGTGGCGATGTAGGGTTTGGTAAAACTGAGATAGCGATGCGGGCAGCTTTTGTCGCTGCTATGTCTGGTTTCCAGGTTGCATTGATCGCACCGACTACACTGCTTGCCCGACAGCACAAAAGGAGTTTTGAAGAGAGGTTCAGGGGATTCCCTGTTGAAGTTCGCGGATTGAGTAGGTTTGAAAGTTTAAAAGAGAATGAGCGAACTAGAAAGGAACTCACGGAGGGCCATGCTGATATAGTAATAGGGACACATGCCGTTCTGGCAAACTCTGTAAAATTCAAAAATCTTGGATTGCTGATAATTGATGAAGAGCAGCATTTTGGTGTGCGACATAAAGAGCGATTAAAGCAATTAAAATCTGACATCCATGTTCTAACACTGACGGCTACTCCTATACCCAGGACTTTACAGTTATCACTTTCGGGAGTTCGAGATCTTTCAATTATTGGGACACCACCAGTCGATCGACTCGCAATCAGAACTTATGTAAGTGAATTCGATGCCATAGTTGTAAGGGAGGCTTTACTAAGAGAACACTACAGAGGCGGCCAGTCTTTTTTTGTTGCTCCGCGCATATCTGATTTACAAGAAATAGAAAATTTTCTGACGGAGCAAGTTCCAGAAATAAGATTTACTAAGGTTCACGGCCAGATGTCTTCATCAGAGTTAGATGAGCGCATGAATAAATTTTATGATGGAAAGTTTGATGTTCTCGTCGCCACTTCAATAGTGGAATCTGGGTTAGATATTCCTAGAGCTAATACTTTAATTGTAGGTAATGCTGATATGTTTGGGCTGGCTCAATTATACCAGATCCGGGGTAGGATAGGTCGTTCTAAAACCAGAGCATTTGCATTTTTAACCACAAAGCCCAGAAAGAAACTTACAAATGAAGCAGAAAAAAGATTGAAGGTAATAGCGTCTTTAAGCACATTGGGAGCTGGTTTTACTCTAGCTAGTCAAGACTTAGATATTAGAGGAGCAGGCAACTTGCTGGGTGACGAACAATCGGGTCAAATACGTGAAGTTGGCTATGAACTGTACCAGTCTATGTTGGAAGATGCTCTTAGTAAAATGAGATCTGGGGAACTCGAGGGTTTGTCGGATTTTGACGATAATTGGGCACCGCAAATAAATTTAGGGGTGCCGGTTTTAATTCCTGAAAAATATGTTTCAGATCTTGATACAAGACTTGGCTTGTATCGTAGATTATCAGGTTTGACTTCAAAAGTTGAACTTGAAGGATTTGCTGCAGAACTTATTGATCGATTTGGGGAGTTGCCTAGAGAGGTGAATACATTGCTTCTGGTTGTTAGAATAAAAGCGATGTGTAAAAGGGCTCAAATTTCTAAATTTGATGGCGGTCCGAAGGGAGCAACTATTCAATTTTACAATAACAAATTTAAATCACCTTCAGGTTTGGTTACATTTATAGATAACGAAAATGGTTATGCAAAAATTCGTGATAACAAACTGGTGGTTATTCGAAGTTGGGCAAAAGATCGTGATCGAATTAGAGGCTCCTTCAATTTAGCGAAAGATCTAGCCAAATTGGCTCAGGCTAAAAATTAAGCACTAAGCCTGTCAATTTTTTAGATAAATCAACGTGTAGTCTCAGTTAAACGTCTTTTAACGTACGAGGTTACTGTGTCTAGCATTTCGTCCATATAAGGATCTTCAAAAAAATGGCCTGCTCCCTCCATTTCATTATGCGTTACTGTAATACCGCGCTGTTCTCTTAATTTTTCGACTAGCTCAACAGTTGCTGAAGGTGGGGCAATTCTGTCAGCTGCGCCGTTTATAATCATCCCTGAGGATGGGCAGGGAGCTAGAAAAGAAAAATCGTACATGTTTGCGGGCGGAGACACTGATATAAAACCGGTGATTTCAGGTCTACGCATTAATAATTGCATCCCTATCCATGCACCGAAACTAAATCCCGCAACCCAGCAATGTTTCGAATTGTTATTCATTGACTGCAAGTAGTCGAGGGCAGAGGCTGCGTCCGATAACTCTCCCACGCCTTGGTCATATTCTCCCTGGGAACGGCCAACACCTCGGAAGTTAAATCTTAAGACCGTAAAACCCATATTGTAAAATGTATAGTGCAAGTTATAGACAACCTTATTGTTCATCGTACCCCCAAACTGTGGGTGAGGGTGCAGTACAATAGCGATTGGGGCATCTCTATCCTTTTGTGGGTGGTAACGTCCCTCGAGACGCCCTTCAGGTCCGGGAAAAATTACCTCAGGCATACACTAATACTCCAAATAAGCTTTCTATTACGTTGACAGTGTTCGGCATAAACTTTAGAATTATTCTAAACTAGACTGATGCGCTGCCATACAGTGCACTTAAGCATTGTTTGAGTTAACGTCAATGAATTTAGAAAGGCCGGTTGATGAAGCTAAGCACCAAAGGACGTTACGCGATGGTAGCATTATGCGATATTGCTCTCCACGGTGGCTCTGACTTAGTAACTCTGTCAGATCTTTCTAAGAGGCAGAAAATTTCTTTGGCCTATCTTGAGCAATTATTCGTAAAACTTAGACGGGCAGAGTTAGTTATTGCTTCTCGCGGTCCCGGCGGCGGTTACAAATTGGGTAAAACTGTTCATGAAATTAGAGTTTCAGATGTGCTAGAGGCGGTTGATGAGTCGTTGAACGCTTTGCATACCGGAGCAGGGGCTAAGGGCGCTGTTTCTGGCAGTAAAGCCCAGTCTTTGTCCAATAGGTTATGGGAAGGTTTAAGTGCACATGTTTATGTATTTTTACATCAAACGAGACTTTCAGATGTAATTGAAAATGAATTGGCTCCTTGCCCAGCTGTCCCAGACCTGATCTCTATCGTAGAACCAGCAGATTGATTTATGGATCTAAAGTGTATGCTTTATTTGATGTGAACCAATGCAAAGAGTATATTTAGATCATAATTCTACTACCGATTTGAGACCAGAAGCGAGCAGGGCAATGCTGGATGCGATGAATGTTTTAGGTAATCCTTCATCTGTTCACTTTGAGGGCCGCATGGCGAAATCTTTGTTAGAAAATGCTCGAGATAGTCTTGCTGGCTCACTTGGCTGTAAGCCCCAATCTATTGTCTTTACATCTGGGTCGACAGAGGCTGCCTCGTTGGCCCTAAACGCTCATAAAATAATGTGTTCTGAGATTGAACATGATGCCGTTAAGAGTTTGTGTGAAACAACTTTGACTACTTTTCCTTCGGGCCAAGTCTTAATTAATGATCCTTCAACGTCTGCTGTTCAATTGGCTAATTCGGAGACCGGCATTATTCAAGATTTGCCCAGAGATATATTTTTAAGTGATGTGACGCAGGCAATTGGAAAAATACCGTTTTCATTTGAATGGCTAGGAGCAAAAAGAGCAATCGTTTCTGCACATAAATTTGGAGGTCCAAAAGGGGTTGGTGCTCTTTTATTGGAGGATAATATACCTTTCTCACCGCTAATAGTTGGTGGCGGTCAAGAAATGGGTAGAAGATCCGGGACAGAAAATATTGTCGGCGCGGTAGGTATGGCGGCCGCTGCTGCGGCAGCGTTGGTTGATTTAGAGAAAGGTGTTTGGAGCCGTGTTGAAGAACTTAGAAACATTCTAGAAAATTCGATTGAAGAATCTTTTAACGAAACTATTTTTGTAGGGAAAGGGATAAAGCGATTACCGAATACTAGCTTAATAATTAACGCCGGATGGCGAGGTGAAACTCAGGTAATGCAGTTAGATTTGGCTGGATACGCGGTATCTGCCGGATCTGCTTGTTCCAGTGGAAAAGTTAAGGGATCGGCTGTCTTGCAATGCATGGGTTATGATGATGAACAATCAAAAAGCGCTTTAAGGGTTAGTTTAGGTGTGGGTACAACTATAGAAGACATCAATGGCTTTGTAGGTGCATACTGCAAAGAAGGTAAGAAATTTATGAGCCGAAGAAGTGCTTAATTAGGAGATGGTTATGGAAGCAGGGGATACATTACAGGTTAAAGACGGCGTCGATCAGGAAACGATAGATGCTGTAAAGGAGGTCAGTACTTACAAGTATGGCTG
This sequence comes from Candidatus Salinivivens marinus, assembly GCF_965655845.1. Classification (NCBI taxonomy): domain Bacteria; kingdom Pseudomonadati; phylum Pseudomonadota; class Alphaproteobacteria; order Rhodobacterales; family Paracoccaceae; genus Candidatus Salinivivens; species Candidatus Salinivivens marinus. The sequence goes on along the minus strand of NZ_CBFHHX010000001.1, from coordinate 136,180 downwards.
GGATACTGACATCGAAATGGAGTATGCTCCAAAAGGCGTAAATGAAGACATTGTAAAGCTGATATCTGAGAAAAATTTAGAACCTGAATGGATGACAAACTGGCGATTAGAAGCTTTAGAACGATGGAAAAAAATGACAGAGCCCAAATGGGCTATGGTAGATTATCCGGAAATTGATTTTCAGGATCAATACTACTACGCAAGACCTAAGTCTATGGTTGAAAAACCAAAGTCTCTCGATGAAGTTGATCCTAAGCTTTTGGCAACGTACGAGAAGCTGGGGATTCCGTTAAAAGAGCAGATGATACTTGCGGGAGTCGAGGGTCAAGCAGATAAACCTGATGGTGAGAGAAAAGTTGCGGTTGATGCTGTTTTTGACAGCGTTTCAGTGGGGACAACTTTCAAGTCTGAATTAAAGAAAGCTGGAGTAATATTTTGTTCCATTTCTGAGGCTATTAAGGAGCATCCAGAGTTAGTTAAAAAATATTTAGGTTCAGTAGTTCCAGTTTCTGATAATTTTTACGCAACATTGAACAGTGCTGTCTTCTCTGACGGTTCATTTGTTTACATTCCTCCGGGAGTTAAATGTCCCATGGAACTATCAACATATTTTCGTATCAATGCCGAAAATACCGGGCAATTTGAACGAACTTTAATAATTGCAGATAAAGGGTCATATGTCTCTTACCTAGAAGGGTGTACAGCGCCGAAAAGAGATACGGCTCAGCTACACGCCGCAGTTGTTGAAATAGTAGTGGAAGAAGACGCTGAAGTTAAGTATTCAACCGTTCAAAATTGGTTTCCAGGCGACGAAAATGGAAATGGTGGCATTTACAACTTTGTTACAAAGAGGGCTGATTGTCGGGGTGACAGAGCAAAGGTGATGTGGACGCAGGTCGAAACTGGGTCGGCTGTCACTTGGAAGTACCCTAGCTGCATATTAAGGGGTGATGAAAGCCAGGGTGAATTCTACTCGATTGCTATCGCAAACAATCATCAGCAGGCCGACACTGGTACCAAGATGCTGCATCTTGGCAAAAATACTAAGTCTCGCATCGTATCGAAGGGTATCTCGGCCGGTGTGGCTCAAAATACCTATAGAGGTCAGGTCAATATGCATCCTAGGGCAAAAAATAGTAGGAATTATACCCAATGTGATAGTCTTCTAATAGGTGACAAGTGTGGTGCTCACACCGTTCCATACATTGAGGTTAAAAATAATTCTTCTCGAGTAGAACATGAAGCCACGACTTCGAAAGTCGATGACGATCAGCTTTTCTATTGCAGGCAAAGAGGCATGGGTGAGGAAGAAGCCGTAGCCTTAGTGGTTAATGGCTTTTGCAAAGATGTTTTGCAGGCGTTGCCGATGGAATTTGCGATGGAAGCTCAGCAACTTGTTGCAATATCACTCGAGGGATCAGTTGGGTAGTTGCGATTATGGTTACAATGTCATAAGTAAACGACGAATTGTGTCACTAATGGTGGAAAAAAATGTTAAAAATTAATAATTTACACGTTTCTTTGGAAGATGAAGATAAGGAAATTTTGAAGGGAGTGGATTTGACTGTGGACGCGGGAAAGGTTCACGCCATCATGGGGCCAAATGGGTCTGGAAAGTCTACGCTTTCTTATGTGCTTTCTGGTAAAGAGGGCTATAATGTGACGGATGGCTCGGTTGAGTTAAATGGTGATGATATAATGGAGTTGGAACCCGAAGAAAGGGCGGCTCTTGGTCTTTTTTTGGCATTCCAGTATCCTATTGAAATTCCGGGCGTGGGCAATATGACGTTTCTGCGAACAGCTTTAAATGCGCAACGGAAAGCCCGCGGTGAAGACGAAATCGGCGCGACAGATTTTTTGCGTATGGTTAGAGAAAAAGCTGCTGCGTTAAAAATTGATTCTGATATGTTAAAACGGCCTGTGAATGTTGGATTTTCGGGTGGTGAAAAAAAACGCAATGAGATTCTACAAATGGCTATGCTCGAGCCTAAAATTTGTATCCTTGATGAAACAGACTCAGGGCTTGATGTGGACGCAATGAAACTAGTGGCTAACGGAGTCAACGCTCTTCGTGATGAAGGAAGAGGATTTTTGGTAATAACACACTACCAACGCTTATTAGATCATATTAAACCTGACGTAGTGCACATTATGGCAGATGGTAAGATTATTAAAAGTGGTGGTCCAGAGCTAGCCCTTGAAGTTGAGAACAATGGTTATTCAGACTTATTGGACGAGGCTTCTTGATGGAAATGTCAAAGCATAATACCGATGCAGAACTTGAAGTTAAAAAATCAACTGTTTTAAATTCTGGTTGGAGTGCCAAGGCGCGCAGTGATGCTTTTGACCGAATAGCAAAGTCAGGTTTGCCGACTGCTCGTGATGAATACTGGAAGTACACAAACCCAAAAACCTTAACGAATAAAATAGTTGAGAAAGCATCACTTGTAACGGAGCATGAGAGTGATATTTTTAAAAGCGTACGCCCGCTTAAAATTGTTTTTGTTGACGGTAAGTTTTCTCCTGAAAAATCGGATAAATTAATGCTTTCGGGTCTCTCAATAGAGCGGTTAGATACGATAAAAAAATTAGATTTGCATTGGGCTAAAGAGTTGTACGGAAGGTATGAAAAGTTAGGTCAACTGTCTGTTTCTCGTCCTTTGGCCGCCTATAATACTGCTTATGCAAATGAAGGCCTTATTATCCATGTAACGGATCGGGTTGAACGCCCAATAAACATTATTTACGAACATGAAAACGAATATTCAGATGTAATTCTCCACCATGTCATCAAAATTGATAGCAATGCTGAGTTGACATTGCTTGAAAGTGGAGCAGCTGCTGCACGTTTAAACCAGGTATTAGAAGTTGAAGTTAACGAAGATGCAAAGTTCAACCATATTCGAGTTTTAGGTCGGGATCATGAGCGCAGAGCTGCTACTCACATCTTTGGTGAACTAAGTAGATGTTCCATATTTAAGTCTTTCACTCTTACAGTAAATGGTATTTTAACTAGAAATGAGTGTTTCCTTAATATTGCCGGCGATGATGCAATGGCACATATTTCTGGTGCTTGCGTAGGTGACGGTGATTTCCATCACGATGATACTGTATTTGTAACTCATGATGCGGTCGGCTCAGAGAGTAGGCAGGTTTTCAAGAAAGTTTTGAGGAATGGTGCTACAGGGGTATTTCAAGGGAAGATTCTTGTAAAACCAGATGCTCAGAAAACAGATGGGTATCAAATTAGTCAGTCGTTACTTTTGGATGACGACAGTCAGTTCTTAGCCAAGCCAGAACTTGAAATATACGCAGATGATGTTGCCTGCTCACACGGTTCTACTTCTGGTGCAATTGACGAAGACGCCTTATTTTATCTTACGTCTAGAGGTATTTCGAAACCGGTTGCGATAGATATGCTAACAATGGCCTTCTTAGCAGAGGCAGTCGACGAAATTGATAACGATAATTTAAAAGATGTTATACTTGAGCTTTTAAGTGGTTGGTTAGAACGGCGTCGATAATAATGTCTGTAGTTTCAAATGTTATATATACCTATCGATCGCCCTCAAAAGTATTTGAGTTCATATATGGTCGCCCAACCAACGAGGCAACATCTCTAGGTTATTTAATGGGTGCATGCTTTCTTACTTACGTTGCGCAATGGCCGTATCTTGCGCGGCAATCGCATTTAGAGGACTTTAATTTACAAACTAGTTTAGCGGCAAGTTTGTTGGCTTGGCTGTTGATCGCGCCACTTTTATTATATTGCGTTGCCATATTAGTGTACTTTTTGCACAGAGTTTTAGGGGGTAGTAAGACATCTGGACAAATCAGAGTGGGTCTCTTCTGGTCGTTCTTTGCGGCAACCCCAATGATGATGCTTTTCGGGCTTGTAAAAGGGTTCCTTGGCAGCGGAACTGCCGAAAATGTTGTTGGGTTTTTCTGGTTTATGGCCCTATCCTATTTTATCCTTTGCGCAGTGGTTCGTGCTAAGGTCGGGGGTGCGGCTCAGTGAACCAGATTTATTACCTGGCTAAAATAAGCATTTTGAATCCTGAAGAAGCAACGAGTATTCTATTTTCGAAAGGCTGGAGCGTGACAGTAGCTGCTATGGTTCTGACTGCAGCGACTTGTATAAGCACAATTTTGGCTTTTATCCCAAACCCTGATGTTTCGGAAGAGATCCGTGCAAATGGATTGATGTTTTCGCCGATCAGCACAGCGATTATAGTACTTATATCCTCTTACTTAGCAGCATTTTTTATTTCTAGAGGTGGCGCTTGGTTTGGCGGCGTAGCAAATTTCGGTCAGGTTTTGTCAGTTATGGCTTGGACCCAGGTATTACAAGTAATCTTTCAAACGATAGTGGTTGTTGTGCTATTTATTCTGGCCCCACTTGCGGGGATTGTGCAAATTGGATTTGTGATTTTGGGAGTCTACATTCTTATTTCATTTGTTAAGGCAGCGCATGGATTAACGAGTTTGCTGATGTCCGGTATTATAGTTATACTAGCGTCTCTATTTGCCTTTTTGGGCACCGGCATAATTTTTGGCGGTGTTATAAACAGGTTGTTATCATGATAAACGTAAACAAGTTACGATCAGAATTTCCAATACTCTCGCGGGAAGTTAACGGGAAGCAATTAGTATATTTAGATAACGGTGCTTCCTCTCAAAAACCTCAGGTAGTAATCGATGCTATTTCGAATGCATATTCAAACGAGTATTCCAATGTTCATAGAGGACTCCATTATCTTTCAAATTTAGCGACTGATAACTATGAGAATGTCCGATCTATTGTACAAAAATTTTTGCGTGCTGAGCATGAAGAAGAGATAGTGTTCACATCTGGAACAACGGAGGGCATTAACCTTGCGGCTTATGCATGGGCAATGGAGCATCTAAAAAATGACGATGAAATCATTTTGAGTATTATGGAGCATCATGCTAACATCGTTCCTTGGCATTTTTTGCGTGAGCGCTTCGGTGTGAAAATCAAATGGGTTGATTGTGATGCGAGTGGCAATCTCGACCCACAGGCTATTATTGATCAGTTTTCTGATAAAACCAAATTGGTTGCCATAACGCATATGTCTAATGTTTTAGGAACTGTAGTTGATGTCAAAACGATATGTCATGAAGCACGAAAGCGAGGAATTGTATCCTTGGTAGACGGCTCGCAAGCTGCGGTTCACATGTCAGTCAATGTTAAAGATATAGGATGTGATTTTTACGCAATCACGGGGCATAAATTATGCGGTCCCTCAGGTTCAGGTGCAATTTATATTAAACAAGAAATTCAAAAAACAATGCGACCATTCATTGGTGGTGGAGACATGATTAAGGACGTTTTTACGGATAAAGTAATTTATAATGATCCACCAATGAAGTTTGAAGCTGGTACTCCAGGCATTGTCCAGACGATCGGTTTTGGTGTCGCTTTGGAATACATGATGAGTATTGGTATGGATAATATTGAAATGTATGAAAGCGAGTTAACACTCTACGCGCGTCAAAAATTGGAAGGTTTAAATTGGCTAAATATACAAGGTAAGCCGAGTAAGAAAGGGGCAATCTTTGCCTTTACTTTGGAAGGCTCTGCTCACGCTCATGACATTTCTACCATCCTAGACAAGCAAGGCATTGCAGTTAGGGCCGGTCAACATTGTGCGGGTCCTTTGATGCATCACATGGGAATTAATGCATCATGCAGGGCGTCATTTGCCTTTTATAATACTAAACAGGAAGTTGACAAATTACTGTCGGGTTTAGAGCTGGCTCGTGATCTGCTGTCTTAATGATAAGATTTACTGCCGTTTTTATTGCAACTATTCCAGAAAATAGATAGTATCTTTTCGTCAAAACTAATCAAATTATTATTATTAAATAACTTAGATTCAAACTTTTTGATTTAAGAAATGCATGATCAAGGGTAAAAAAAATAGAAAAGCATTTGTAGAAGAGATTTCGGGTCTCCAAAATATTGTGGCTAATTTTAGCTCTTCCGATCAACATTATATAAATGCCATGAATAGATTACTTGACTATGCACAGTCTGCTGAAAAAGAAAAGGTTAGACTGCTATTGCGAGTTTTAAGTGCCTTTCCCCAAGTGAAAAGGGGAGTGAAACGCCAAGACTACAGATCACTTCTTCTAGATTTCGAAACTCAGGTTTCAAAAATGGGTTTAACGGATGATTTTCTCAACGAAGAGTTAAACGAAAAGGAGCAGAAAATAATTACTCTATACCGCGATGAGAACATTTTAAAGAAGTCACGGATCATCGAATTCTTGAATTCTGATATTGCAGAGCCCTCTCAGCATTCATCGTTAGGTAAGTCGAAAATGATTACAGATTTATTGCAACGTTTAAAGAATTCTTACGATCCGTCCAGTGATACATTGCTGGGTACAGATTTGGGTATAGGCCTTGAAGAGTTTCAAGAAGATTTAATTGCAGTTGAAGAAGAAAAACGAATTCTTTTATTTCGAATAGTTAATGGCTTACGAGGTGGTTTTATACAAAATGATCTTGCCACTTTTTTCTGCCAAGAGATTATTAATTCTGGAATAGTTGAAGATAAACTCAACAAAGAAGAATTAAGTGATGAGTCAAAAATTATTGAGAAACTTACTGTCGCCGAAAAATCTGGTGATTTTCAGCGTTCCAGAGAAATAGCTGAGAGAAAAAAAAGCCGAAGCCCGGAGCCTCGTTATGATAGTATTTTTTGGGCAATCGCAATGTCTGCTTTTGCGGTAGGGCTGTGGTATTTTATAAACTCATTGTGATTGTGACTGCTTTATTTTAAATACTGGGCAATCTGAACTTTCTTGGAGTAGCGAGATGTCTATTAAATCGGAATACAGAAAAACTTTAGTTATACGTGGCTTCCAAATGTTAGTTATAGGCTTTATTTTTAATCTTGGTGTAACAATTATTGGCTTATTGGCCCTGATTCAGTTTTTCTGGATGCTTTTTGCAAAAGAGAAAAATAATTTCATCGCTGATCTTGGTACATCTATGAAAAATTGGTTTGGGGAGGCCTCAGAATTTCTTTTAGCTTCTAGTGAATACAAGCCTTTTCCCTGGTCCAAATTCTAAATATTCCCAGACGTTATTAACCAAGTAAATTTATTATGAGATATTGGTGGTAGTCGTTAAGTTTTAGTTTTTGAAAGATTGGAAGATAAGTTGTTTGAATAAAAGGTTGTGGTTTAACTACACATATTTAAGTGGCTGGCTAGCTCTTATTCTACAATGCGTCCATGTAGCGAAATTCTCTTGTAGCGGCACCGTCTAAAACCCTTATGGCCTCTTGGTATTCAGGGCTATTATAGCCTGCGTCTGCAGCTTCTCTGGACGGCCACTCTATCAAAACTGTTCTTGTAGCAACCCCTTCTTCCCGTACTAGGTAGGGAATCCCTCGAGCCAAAAATGTTGCTCCGGCGCTTTTCATGGCTGGCCCAGCTAATTCTGCATAAGCTGCTAATTTTTTTGGGTTGGTTACGTTATGGTATACCACAACTTGATAAACTTTTGTCACTGGAGTTCCTTTCATATTCCATATTTGTCTATTTTTGTAACAAAAAGTCTAACATTTTTAATTTAGATTCATAAAGTAAAATTTTTTATTTGCTTTCTTGAAAAAAATTAGACCAAATAGTAAAAAATTGACCAGTTGGTAAAATATTTAATTGATTTTTGAAATGTGGAGATTTTAGAATGTCTAATAATTCAGAGGTTGGAGGCCCTCTTGCTGGCAGACTTGACCAGATATCGCTGAAAAAAAACTTTTCTGATTTGCATCCGCCCTTAGATAGCCATGAGGCGGCAGTTGCAGCAGACCGATGTTATTTTTGTTATGATGCTCCTTGCGTTACTGCATGCCCGACGGATATTGATATCCCCCTTTTTATAAGACAAATATCAACCGGGATGCCTGTTGCCTCTGCGAAAACGATATTGGATCAAAATATATTGGGAGGTATGTGTGCCAGAGTTTGCCCCACGGAAACTCTGTGCGAAGAAGCATGCGTCAGAGAAAAAGCGGAAGGTAAGCCTGTTCAGATTGGTCTTTTGCAACGTTATGCAACCGATGTCTTGATGAATGTTGATGATCACCCGTTTGAGCGAGCTCCGTCTACAAACAAAAAAATTGCGGTTGTAGGGGCAGGGCCAGCTGGATTGGCGGCGGCCCATAGGTTGGCACTTTTGGGCAATAACGTTGTTATATTAGATGCAAAAGAAAAACCTGGTGGCTTGAATGAGTTTGGAATAGCTGCATACAAATCCACAAATGATTTTGCCCAGAAAGAGGTGGCATGGCTATTGAAAATTGGAGGTATTAAAATCAATTATGGTAAATTGCTTGGCCGTGACTTTAGTTTATCTGGGTTAAGAGATGAATATGATGCTGTTTTTATCGGAGCTGGATTAGGTAATGTACGTAGTTTGGATATTGATGGTGAAAGTTTAGGAAATGTGCAAGATGCAGTTGAATTCATATCATCATTAAGGCAAGCAGAAGATTTGGCTGATCTGGAAGTGGGATCGAATGTGGTTGTGATTGGTGGAGGAATGACAGCAATAGACGCTGCAGTTCAATCAAAGCTACTTGGTGCCCATGACGTTACCGTTGTTTATCGACGCAGCGTGGAAGAAATGCCAGCCTCTTTATACGAGCAAGAACTAGCAAAGTCCAAGGGTGTCAAATTTATTTACAATTCACGTCCAGTCCAAATTGTGGGTACTGAAGGAATAAGCAGTATTAAGTTCCAGAATACTCAACATGACACGGAATTCTCGTTGCCAGCCGATCATCTTTTGAAAGCTATTGGCCAAATAATGGATGAGTTGCCGCTTGAACTTTCTCGTGAGAATAACAAGATAAAAGTTGATGAAAATTTTAAAACAGATGTAGCCAATGTCTGGGCGGGTGGAGATTGCACCAGTATAGGCGAAGATTTGACTGTAACTGCTGTAGCACAAGGTCGTGATGCAGCAATAAATATTCATGCTTCATTGAGTGGAGAAATATGATGGCAGATTTAACAAGTAGTTTTTGTGGAATAAAATCACCCAATCCATTTTGGCTGGCTTCAGCACCCCCTACGGATAAGGAATATAATGTTCGTAGAGCTTTCGAAGCAGGGTGGGGAGGTGTAGTGTGGAAAACACTCGGTGTAGAGGGGCCGCCAATAGTAAATGTCAATGGCCCAAGATATGGAGCAATATGGGGCGCCGACAGAAGGTTGTTGGGATTGAATAATATTGAATTGATCACTGATAGGCCATTAGAAATTAACCTCAAGGAAATGAGGCAAATTAAAAAAGATTTTCCAGATAGAGCGCTGGTTGCTTCGGTCATGGTGCCTTGTGAAGAAATTTACTGGAAAGACATTATTCCGCAGATTGCTGAAACAGGCGTGGATGGCTTTGAACTAAATTTTGGCTGCCCGCACGGAATGTCTGAACGTGGTATGGGATCCGCCGTCGGTCAGGTCCCTGAATATATTGAGATGGTAACCAAGTGGTGTAAGGAGTCAACAGATTTGCCTGTAATAGTAAAGTTGACGCCAAATATTACTAACATAATATATCCAGCTACTGCTGCAAAGAATGGTGGAGCAGATGCGGTTAGCTTGATTAATACAATAAGCTCAATTGTCTCAGTAGACTTGGAGAATATGGCGCCAAATCCGACCATTGATGGTAAAGGCACTGCAGGTGGATATTGTGGCCCAGCGGTAAAGCCTATTGCTCTAAATATGGTTGCGCAGATAGCGAGAACAGATGTCACCGCAGGTCTTCCAATATCTGGAATAGGCGGTATTACAACGTGGAGAGATGCTGCTGAATTCATGGCGCTAGGCGCTGGAAATGTTCAGGTTTGTACTGCAGCTATGACGTATGGTTTTAACATAATTAATGAAATGACTTCTGGCTTGTCTTCTTGGATGGATGAAAATGGATATACTTCAGTTGATCAATTGGTAGGAAAGGCAGTTCCTAACGTTACTGACTGGCAATATTTAAATCTAAACTATATTACTAAAGCTCGTATAGATCAGGAAAAATGTATTGGATGCGGGCGTTGCTATGCGGCGTGTGAAGATACTTCGCATCAGGCAATTACAATGAGTGAGGATCGCGTATTTGATGTAAAGGATGATGAGTGCGTTGCATGTAATTTATGCGTTAATACATGCCCCGTGGATGATTGTATTACTATGGTTCAGCTACTACCTGGTCAAATAGACGAAAGAACAGGACAAGTTGTTGCTGAGGAATACGGTAACTGGACTGAGCACCCTAATAATCCTAGTAAGGTTGCAGCAGAATAGTACTTTTTTAAATTGCGGTCTGTAAAGAATTAATCCTGCTTTAGACATCTGGTAAAAAAAGTTAGCAAGAAATCTTCTGCATCCTGAAATATCCTGCTTCGTTTCTTGGTGTTCAAAAGAGAATATACTTGAACATCAAAATCTGCGTAATGCTGCGTCATAGACCAAATTGAGAAAATAAGATGATAGGGATCTACGGGAGCAATTTTCTCTTCCGAGATCCATTTATTTAAAAGCTTGACCTTATCGTCTACTGTTTCTTTCAGACTTCCAGCAAGTATATTTTGTGTAAGAGGAGCGCCGTGCAATATCTCCGTAGCAAAAAGTTTACTCTCTTGTTTTTTCGTTTTGGACATTGTCAGCTTTTTTTGAACATATTTTAGTATTTCCTTAAGTGGATCTCCATTTTCTGAAATATCTTTTAACGGTCTAATCCATTCCTCAAGTAAACTCTGCAAAACTTCTGCGTAAATTTCATCTTTGCTGGAATAATAATATAAAATATTAGGTTTTGTTAGCCCACAAGCTTTTGCAATTTTGTCAAGAGTTGCACCCCTAAGTCCAAATTCTGAGAAAACCTGAAGCGCAGCCTTTTGTATTAAAAGACGTTTTTCACGCTGAATTCTAGTTTGTTTAATCTGTACAATCTTTGTCATAATTATTTTTTAGTAAACTAAAGTTGCTCTCACGCAAATTTTCGAACTAATTAATTTTCTTTATGCACTATGTTCGAACATTTTCTTTGCAATCAAGCAGATTTGTTAAATAGTTGTCCATTTGGTCAAAAAAATATTGACCCAGTTACTGTATATGATCAACTGTTTTAATGTATCTTGGAATCGCATCAGCATACTGGGCATCAGAGGGAGTATAAGTATGAATGGCGTTAAAAATTTCAGAATCGATCCTGATCGGCTTTGGGACAGCTTAATGGAAATGGCAAAAATAGGCCCAGGTGTTGCGGGTGGAAATAATCGCCAGACTTTAACAGATGAGGATGCGGAAGGCAGGGCCTTATTTGAAACTTGGTGCAAAGATGCAGGAATGACGATGGGTGTGGATAAAATTGGCAATATGTTTGCGACTCGTCCAGGAACGGACCCGACAGCACTTCCAGTATATGTGGGCTCTCATCTTGATACGCAGCCCACTGGAGGAAAATACGATGGTGTCTTAGGTGTGTTAGGTGGGCTTGAAATAATACGCACATTGAATGATTTAGATATAAAAACCAAACATCCAATTACTGTTGTAAATTGGACGAATGAGGAAGGAACCCGTTTTGCTCCTGCTATGCTTGCTTCCGGTGTTTTTGCAGGAAAGCACAAATTGAAGTGGGCCTATGATCGCGTTGACAGTGAGGGAAAGTCATTTGGTGACGAACTAAATCGCATTGGTTGGGTCGGCGAAGAAGAAGTTGGTTCAAGAGACATGCATGCGATGTTTGAGCTACATATCGAACAAGGTCCGATATTGGAAGCCGAGAAAAAAGATATCGGGGTGGTTACACATGGCCAAGGGTTGCGTTGGATCGAATGTAAAATCACCGGGAAGGAGAGCCATACTGGGTCAACACCTATGTCGATGAGAAAGAATGCTGGTAGAGGTCTAGCATTAATTACAGAACTTGTTCATGAAATCGCAATGGCTAATCAGCCAAATGCAGTGGGTGCGATTGGTCATATAGATGTGTATCCAAACTCTAGAAACATAATTCCTGGCCAAGTAGTATGCACGGTTGATATGAGAACACATCTCTTGGATAAGTTGAACGGAATGGTTTCTGAATTTCAGGAGAGAGCACCTAAGATCTGCAAAGATATTGAAGTGGATTTTGAATGTTCAATAGTAGGTCAGTTTGATCCTCCTGCTTTTGATGAAAATTGTGTTAATGCAGTTCGAAGTGCTGCGCAGGAACTTGGCTACAGTTATATGGATATAGTTTCTGGAGCTGGCCATGATGCATGCTGGATTAACGACATAGCGCCAACTGCAATGATCATGTGTCCTTGTGTTGATGGCCTCAGCCACAACGAGGCTGAAGAAATCTCTAAAGAGTGGGCTCAAGCTGGCACTGACGTACTTCTACATGCTGTGCTTAATACAGCTATTATTCAATAGAAAAACCGGAGGAACAAGATGTCTACAGTTATAAAAAATGGAACCATCGTAACACATGATCTAACTTATAAGTCAGATATTTTGATTGAGGGCTCTGCTATTGCGGAGATTGGTGCCAACTTAAAAGGAAATAATGAGTTGGATGCATCTGGTTGTTACATAATGCCAGGTGGAATAGATCCTCACACCCACCTGGAAATGCCATTTATGGGGACTTACTCGAGTGATGACTTCGAAAGTGGGACAAGGGCAGCACTCGCTGGTGGAACAACTATGGTCGTAGATTTCGCCCTTCCCAGTCCCGGTGAGAGCCTTTTAGATGCAATAAAAAGGTGGGATAATAAATCTACACGAGCAAATTGTGATTATTCGTTCCATATGGCTGTTACTTGGTGGGGAGAAAAAGTTTTTGATGACATGAAAACTGTTATCGAAACGAAAGGGATAAATACATTTAAGCATTTTCTTGCTTATAAAGGTGCACTTATGGTGAACGATGATGAGCTTTTCGCGTCTTTCTCCCGATTGGCTGAACTAGGTGGCACTGCCATGGTCCATGCTGAAAATGGTGATGTGGTAGCTGAATTAAGTGCAAAATTATTAGCAGAAGGAAATACGGGGCCAGAAGCACATGCCTATTCTCGTCCTTCACAAGTAGAGGGAGAGGCAACCAACAGAGCAATCATGATTGCAGATATGGCCGGCGTACCTCTTTATGTTGTCCATACTTCATGTGAAGAGGCCCACGAAGCTATAAGGCGTGCAAAGCAAGCCGGCAAAAGAGTGTGGGGAGAGCCCCTAATTCAACATCTAACTTTAGACGAGAGTGAGTACTTCAATAAGGACTGGGATCACGCAGCTAGACGTGTAATGTCTCCGCCATTTAGGAATAAAATGCACCAAGACAGTCTCTGGGCGGGCCTTCAATCTGGATCTTTAAGTGTCGTTGCAACAGATCATTGTGCATTTACTACAGAGCAAAAGAGGTATGGTGTCGGTGATTTTACAAAAATCCCAAATGGGACTGGCGGTCTGGAGGACCGTTTGCCCATGCTGTGGACACATGGTGTTCGCACCGGCAGGCTGACCATGAATGAATTTGTTGCTGTAACATCAACAAATATTGCTAAAATACTGAATTGTTATCCTAAAAAAGGTGCCGTTTCAGTAGGAGCTGATGCAGATTTAATAGTTTGGGATCCAAATAAAACAAAGGTTATTTCGGCAGATAGTCAACAGTCATCCATTGACTACAACGTGTTTGAGGGACAAAAAGTTTTTGGATTGCCACGCTACACTTTGACCAGAGGACAAGTGGCTGTCACAGAGGGAGAAATCAATACTCAGGAAGGCCATGGAGAATTTGTGGCTAGATCAGGAAATACGCCAGTTAATAAAGCACTATCCAATTGGAAGGAATTAAATGCGCCACGTCCGATCAAGAGAACTGGCATACCCGCCAGTGGTGTTTGATTTGGCAAGCCGGCGATTTATAAAATGAGCCCTAAAATCTTTGCCAAATCACTGGATTTAACATTTTCGACAAATGATGGGCCAGTTCATGCCCTCAAAGATGTTAATCTTGATATTAATGAGGGTGATTTTGTTAGTTTTATAGGGCCGTCAGGTTGTGGTAAGACTACTTTTCTAAGAGTTCTTGCGGATCTAGAAAAACCAACTGGTGGCAAAGTTCAGATTAATGGGGTTTCTCCGACGGATGCAAGAAAGAGTAGAGCATACGGTTACGTTTTTCAGGCTCCTGGTCTCTATCCATGGCGAACAATAGGTAAAAATATCAAGCTTCCCCTCGAAATAATTGGATTGAGTAAACAGGAGCAAAATGATCGTGTTGAAAGAGTTTTAAGGCTTGTCGATTTACAAGATTTTGAAAACAAATTTCCTTGGCAATTATCTGGGGGCATGCAGCAGCGAGCATCAATTGCTAGGGCTTTAGCATTTGATGCTGATATATTGCTTATGGATGAACCTTTTGGTGCCTTGGATGAAATTGTTCGAGATCATCTTAATGAACAGTTATTAGACTTGTGGCGAACAACGAGCAAAACAATATGCTTCGTGACTCATTCGATACCCGAGGCCGTTTATCTGTCCACAAAAATAGTAGTAATGTCACCCCGCCCAGGAAGGATCATTGATGTTATTGAGACTTCACTTCCCAATGAAAGACCCCTAGATATTAGAGAGTCTTCTGAATTTATAGCCATAGCACAGAGGGTCAGAGAGGGACTACGTTCAGGACACTCATATGAATGAGATTTTTGCTAAAACGTCACTTATAAAATTAACAAATGTGAGGCATTAATGCGTTCTTTGGCTTCAATATGTGTTGTGATTGGCGCATTGATTTTTACATGGTATCTTGGCGCATTTTTACTGAATTCAACTTGGGCGCTCGATAAAGTCAAAAGGGCTGGGGTGGAGATAAGCTCAAAAGAATTAATACTCGATACATGGTCACAAGAAAAACCGAAGCTTCCCGCCCCTCACCAGGTCGGTTCAGAACTTTGGAAAACGACGGTAGAAAAAAAGATTACTTCTAAAAGAAGTTTGATTTTTCACAGTTGGATCACTTTATCTTCTACTTTAGTTGGGTTCTTAATCGGGACCTCTTTGGGAATACTGTTAGCAATCGGTATTGTTCATAATAACGCAATGAATATGAGTATTATGCCGTGGGCAATCGCGTCCCAAACGATTCCTATTTTAGCTATAGCTCCAATGATTATAGTTGTGCTCAATTCTATCGGCGTTCAGGGTTTATTGCCAAAAGCTATAATAAGCTCCTACCTTTGTTTCTTTCCAGTCGTTGTCGGAATGGTGAAAGGTCTTAGAAGTCCAGATAAAATAGATAAAGATTTGATGCATACCTATAATGCTACTAACTTTCAAAAATTTTGGAAATTGAGGTTGCCAACTTCCATGCCCTTTTTGTTTGCTTCTTTAAAAGTTGGCATATCAGCCAGTTTAGTCGGGGCCATCGTAGGAGAGCTTCCAACTGGTGCAGTGCGCGGTCTTGGGGCAAGGTTATTGGCTGGTTCATATTATGGCCAAACGATTCAAATATGGTCAGCTTTGATAATGGCAGCGATATTGGCTGCAGCGCTGGTCGGAATTTTAGCACTACTGCAAAAATTTACACTAAATAGGATGGGTATGACATGACCCTAATCCTTAGTGCTTTAATTTTTTGGGTTTCTGCATGGATTTTAAATGCAAAGTTGGCAGATAGTGCCCTAGCTGAAACAAGAGCCGTAAAACTTTTAGTTCCTCTAATTTTTGGATTGACCATTATTGGAGTTTGGGAGCTTTTGGTTCGTGGTCTCAATGTTCCTCTCGTTATACTTCCTCCACCAAGCCTCGTTGTTGAAACAGCTGCACAAAATTTGGAAATATTATGGAAAGATTTAGTTCAAACTTTTATTAAGGGCGCTTTTCGAGGATATGTTATAGGTTGTATGAGCGCAATTTTTGTGGGGATTTTGCTTGAACGGTTTGAGTTTTTACGTCTAGGGCTAATGCCAGTGGCCAGCTTTATGGCAGCACTTCCAATAGTTGGGACGGCACCAATATTGGTTATGTGGTTTGGTTTTGGTTGGCAGTCAAAGGCGGCTGTTGTAGTTGTAATGGTTTTCTTTCCCATGCTTATTAACACCGTAGCTGGTCTGAGAGAAAGTTCTCAAATTCAAAACGATTTGATGACGACCTATGCGGCTAGTAATTGGCAGGCTTTTATAAAGTTGCGGCTTCCTGCTGCTATGCCCTTTATTTTTAATGGTCTTAAAATTTCTACTACTTTGGCTCTGATCGGGGCTATAGTTGCGGAATTCTTTGGATCGCCTACCGTTGGAATGGGTTTCAGGATATCAACTTCAGTTGGTCGTTTAGCTTTGGATATGGTGTGGGCTGAAATAATTGTTGCGGCGGTGGTTGGAAGTCTATTTTATGGTATCATCGTAATAATTGAGAAAGGGGTAACTTTTTGGCACCCCTCACAGAGAGGCTAAAGAGCAAAACATTTCTTAAATTGGAGATAAATATGAAAAAATTATTAATTGGCATTGTTGCCGCTATGATGGCCTCTGTGGCAAGTGCTGCCGACGAGGTGAAGCTTCAACTACAATGGGTTACCCAGGCACAATTTGCTGGATACTATGTCGCTCTGGATAAGGGCTATTACAAAGATGAAGGTTTGGACGTCACTATTCTTCCTGGAGGTCCTGATGTTGCTCCTCCACAAGTATTAGCGGGAGGCGGAGCGGATGTGATGCTTAACTGGATGCCGTCAGCATTAGCTGCTAGGGAAAGAGGCTTGCAAGTGGTCAATATAGCTCAGCCCTTTAAATCTTCTGGTTTAATGTTAACCTGTTGGAAAGATACCGGGATAAAAAGTCCAGCCGATTTTAAGGGTAGAACCATTGGGGTTTGGTTTTATGGAAATGAATATCCGTTCTTAAGTTGGATGAGCCAAGAGGGAATAAAAACAGACGGTGGAGCCGACGGGGTTACTGTTTTGAGACAGGGGTTCAATGTGGATCCTCTGCTTCAAAGGCAAGCTGACTGTATTTCGACAATGACATACAATGAATACTGGCAAGTAATAGACGCTGGAGTTTCGCCAGATGAGTTAGTGACTTTTAAATATGAAGAGCAGGGCGTGGCAACCCTAGAAGATGGCATCTATGCTCTCGAGGAAAACCTTAAAGATCCTGCATTCAAAGATAAAATGGTCAGATTTGTACGTGCATCTATGAAAGGATGGAAGCATGCGGAGGCAAATCCAGACGAAGCAGCTGAAATAGTTTTAGATAATGATGCATCAGGTGCACAAACTGAGAAACACCAGAAGCGCATGATGGGTGAGATTGCAAAACTGACAGCAGGATCCAATGGAAGTTTAGATCCTGCAGACTTTGATAGAACTGTAGCAACCCTTCTTGCAGGCGGATCTGATCCAGTTATTACTAAAAAGCCTGAAGGTGCGTGGACACACGAAATAACAGACGCAGCTCTAAACTAACTACTTTGCGTGTTAAAAGTTTTTTAAAAAGGTTACAGGTCCGGCTTAGGTTGGCCCTGTAACACTATGAAACTAAAAAAATCTATTTTTCTCTTGGCATGCATATAGTTATAGCTACTTGCATGAACATAGGAAGTTAGGCGATATTTGTAACGTAAATCAATGAATTACTTGTTGAAAGAAAAGATATTTAGTCACTGTTCAATGCTCGCCTTTTCTGTCTTTGTCTCTGGTTCATTTACTTTTGGAAGTTTGATTGCAAATGAAATAAGTCCTGAATTATTAACATTCTATAGGTTTTTGTTGGCTACTATAATTCTGGGAGTAATACTATATTTCAATAAAAGTATTTATTCGCATCATTTGAAAAATATCTGGCGTTACTTTGTCTTGGGCGCAATTTATGCCATATATTTTGTTTTTATGTTTGTGGCTTTAAAATATACAACTACTGTGTCAACTGCTGCGATTTTTACGCTACTTCCACTTTTTGCAGCACTTTTAGAACGGCTATTCCTTAAAAAATCGTCTCCAGCTCTTATTTGGGCCGCTTTAATTTTGAGCGGCATGGGGGCTCTTTGGATAATATTTGAGGGATCGATTAACGGACTTTTTCAATTCAGGTTTGAGGAAGGCGAAGCAATTTTTCTAGTTGGAACCATTTGTTACGCTTCGTATGCAATCATTCAGCCTAAATTGTTTAAAGGTGAAAATATTTATGTGACTACACTTGGAGTACTAGCTGCAGGTTCGATAATCCTCGCAATATCTTTAATTTTACAGCAGTCATCATTCATCGTAGATAAAATGACGTTCGAAGTTTTTTGGGTGATTTTTTATCTTGCTATTTTTGCAAGTATAGGTTCGATTACTTGCCTAAATTATGCTTCGCCAAGACTTTCAGCCCCCATTGTGAGTGCGTACACTTTGCTGGTTCCGTTCTGGGTTATATTAAATGATTTTGTGTTTTTTAAAATTGCTCCTAATATGAACATGACTGTGGGTGCTATGTTAATTGCTTTTGGACTTCTGACTCTAATTTACAGGAGTTAAGCAATTATCTGGAAATTAATTAATTTTAAGTTTTATGGAGGTTAATTTGGGTATAACGTGCGTCTCTGAATTCCCCTGTGCGCCAGGTAAAATTGATGAACTGATAGCTATCTTTCATAAATCGTTACCTCTTGCCAGAAAGTTGAATGGATGTGAAAAAATCTATTTTTCAATTTCCGATAACAATCCAAACGTAGCCGTTACTTTTGAAATTTGGAAAAGTAAAAAAGACCAAGAAAAATATATCACGGAGCTTACTGAAAATGGCACATTATCTCAAATTCAGCTTTGTCTGAATGGTTTTCCAAAATTCAATTTTTTTAATAATTTAGACAATTTTTAATTTAGAATCTATCTCGTCAAGTCTAGATAGGAACTCGTGATTATCGAAATTTGATTGGCCTTTAAATATGAATATGAATCTGAGATATTTATTGCGAGGTTTGGTATTTTTTACTTTCCTGATGTTGGCTTCATGCAGAATAACAGGAGTTAGTGAAAAAAGCGAAAACCAGAAAGATGATAATTATATTTCTGCAAAGAATATTTCATTTATGGAAGTCGAGACAAAAATAAAACCTAACTACGATCCCAATTCAAGATCAAGTTCCAAACTTGTTGTAAATATAGCGTTAGATGGTAGCGAAAATATAGCGGTTTGGGAGGAAACCTTAGATTTTGCTCAGGAAAATAATGTTAAATTCACCTTTTTCATCGTCGGAGTTCATCTGCTGCAAGATTCATTGGCAAACTTATATAATCCTCCGAGGCGGGACCGTGGACGATCTGATGTAGGTTTTGGGGGAAATAAAACTAGGGTCGAAAGTAGATTAAATATGCTTCGAAGAGCTTTTAGGGAAGGGCACGAGATTGCAGGACATGGGAACGGCCATTGGGATGGTAGTGAATTTACGTATGAAGACTGGATTTTGGAGTTACGCCAATTTGAATATTTTTTTCGAAATGCTTATCAAATAAATGAGATTTTAGACCCTGATCCAAATGAATGGAAGGTTATTTCTGATAGTATAGTTGGTTTTCGGGCTCCGCTGCTTATTAATAATAAAGAAATGTATAAAGCCCTCAAAGAAATGGGGTATATCTATGATACTTCCTTAGTCCTAGCACTTTCCACCAAGTACCGTTACCTATACGACGATGTAATTATATTTCCTTTAAATTCACTGAATACAGAATATGGTAAAACCATTTCAATGGATTATAACTTTTTCATGCTAGATCAAGGTAAAGAATTAGGAGCAGGCGCAAGGATGCTCAATGAGTATAGGCGTTATTTTTTGCATGCGAGAAAAAAAGGAAATGCTCCTATTCAAATAGGCCATCATTTTGCCCGATGGAATGAGGGAGAATATTGGTGGGCACTTAAAGAATTTGTTGTTGAGCATTGTAAATCTGAATTTACTGCTTGCGTTACCTTTTCTGATCGAATTCGGTTAGAAGATGTTCATTTTTTTAATTGATGTGGCTATGCATAAAGGCAATATGTACTGAGTTTTATTATATTTTAAAAATTTTAGAGGAATAAATGACCTACGTTCCAATTCCACTGCCCAATCGTGTAAATATACAAAAAAATGAGGCGATAAAAGTAGTCAGTGATTACTATATCCACATGTGTAAACGGCATTCGGTACGAGATTTCTCAAAAGAACCGGTATCCAATGCCATTATAGAAAAAATTATAGAAACGGCGGGTAGAGCACCGTCCGGTGCAAACCAGCAGCCTTGGCATTTCGTAGCTATTAAGGATCCTGAAAAGAAAGCTAAAATCAGAGCTGCGGCTGAACATGAGGAACAAGCATTTTATTCCGGCAGGGGGCATGATGAGTGGATAGCCGCATTGGAACCAATAGGAACCAATGCATCCAAGCCACATTTGACAGATGCGCCTTGGTTAATTGTTATATTTGCAGAACGCTATGGCTTTAATAAAGATGGCTCAAGACGAAAAAATTATTATGTTAATGAAAGTGTTGGTATTGCGACGGGGTTTCTCATCTCAGCGCTTCATAATGCTGGCCTTGTTTGCTTGACGCATACACCAAACCCAATGAAATTTCTGAATTCGATGTGTAAGCGGCCCGCAAATGAAAAGCCGATTATGATATTACCGGTAGGATACGCTAGTGAAGCCGCAACAATACCTGAGGCCTCTACAAACAAAAAGTCACTCAGAGATATAATGAGTATCTTCTGATCTGAGTTCTATCTGCCCCAGATTCTTACAGGTCCGCAATCTAAATGCACAAAGTTCGACCTACTGTACCTGCCAACTCCTCCAGATTTACATGCTTGAGCAGCTTTAGCTAATTGTCTAACCGAACGTGTGCCAAGTCTCACATCTGCTGCCTGACCAGTAATGTGGAGAGAGTTTTTAGATACAGACCTGGACTGTCTACGTAGCATAGCATTGGTTTTAGCGCTCCTATAGCCAGACATCAGTCGAAATGGTTCACCTGTGTCGAGAATCGAGTGAGAAGCAGCCAATATATCTATAGTTCTGAGATCAATTGGTTTTACTTCATTCCTACGCCAATCTCTCATTAACACGTCTATTTCATGCAGCGCTTCTGGAATGTATTCGCCATCTATCCAGTAAATCGTGTCGATTCTCTCTCCAGTTTTGTGAGAGACCATTTTAAGTTTCCGAATATCACCTGCGCCTCTTATAAAACCAGTGGCATTCGCAAAAACTGGTGCTGCAGAAATGACAGAAGCACCAAAGACCCCAAGGAGACTACGGCGAGAAAAAAAGTAATCTTTTTCAGAAAAATAATCTGCCTGCAATTTAGATAACTCTTTTGTACTATTAAATATCTAACGGCTGGTTTATTACATAAATATCATGTTAATCCAACAAAAAATATTAAATAAAAAATTTTGTTTCATTAATTTAATTTTTTTGTGCGACATGAGCGCAAAAACTGTAGAATAATTTGATGAAGACTTCAAAAAATTGAAATGAATCATTATTATAACAAAATGAAAATAATCACTCGAATTCTTATTACATCATTTATTGCTTGGTTTACATTTGCAGAAAAATTAATTGCGGACCCATTCTCAAACGTTAATCTAAGAGCTGGCCTGATTTCTGCACTTCAGCAACACCCGGTGATCCTAGATTTTTATTCGGAAAACGATTATGAACTCATTTGGTTTGGAAATAATGAGTTAGCAAGTCAAAGAAGAGCTGAATTAGTCAATTCACTTCAGTCGGCTTCATTTCATGGCCTTCCCAAAAAAAAGTATCAAGTAAATAGCCTACTAAGCAAGTTATCCACCAGCGACAGTCTATTTGAAATAGGGTTGCTAGAAGGGTTATTTATGATTGCTTTTACCGAATATGCTTCCGACTTAGATACTGGAGTATTGATCCCATCGGAAATTGACACTGATATTGTAAGGCAGATTAAGCTCAAAGACACGGATTTTTATATTCAAGGTCTTCTTTCGCGAAATCCATACGACTATTTTCGATCGCTTGGTCCTCAGTCGAGTGAATATGCTCGCCTTTTAGTAGAATACCAAAAATTGTTGGAAATAATTAGAAATGGAGGTTGGTCGAATATCGCCACAGACAGAATTCTGCGGTTTGGTGAATCAGGTGATGATGTGGTTGCCGTCCGAAATCGTTTGTTCGACCAAGGCTACATGTCCAATTCAATATCAACCAAATTTGATAAAAAACTTTTAAAAGCTGTCCAAAAATACCAATCTGATCATGGTTTGATTCCGGATGGAATTGTCGGTGAAGGTACAATTCTGGAGCTAAATATTACCGCAGAGCAAAGATTATCTTCCATAATTGTAGCTTTGGAGCGTGAACGTTGGCTAGGTGATACGCTGGGCCAAAGGCATATATGGGTAAATTTAGCAGATTTTAAGGCAAAAATAATTGAAGATCAGGCGGTAGTTTTCGAAACCCGAACTGTGCTTGGAGTTAACGATGAAAGTATGCGCAGTCCTGAATTTTCAGATAAAATGGAGTATATGGTAGTGAACCCTACTTGGCACATTCCTGTTTCAATCGCTAAAAATGAATACTTGCCGGAATTGAAAAAGGATCCTGAGGCTTTGCCATTTTTAAAGCTATTTGACAGCTCAGGATCTCTTGTTGATCGGGAAAGTATAGATTTCTCTATTTTAGGTAAAAATTATTTTCCATATGAAATGAAACAGTTACCATCCACAACTAATGCTTTGGGATTAGTTAAATTCATGTTTCCTAACCCTTACAATATTTATTTACACGACACCCCGGCTAAAGATTTATTTATGAAAGAAGTCCGTGACTTTAGCCACGGCTGTATTA
Organism: Candidatus Salinivivens marinus; assembly: GCF_965655845.1. Lineage (NCBI taxonomy): Bacteria > Pseudomonadati > Pseudomonadota > Alphaproteobacteria > Rhodobacterales > Paracoccaceae > Candidatus Salinivivens > Candidatus Salinivivens marinus. The sequence goes on along the minus strand of NZ_CBFHHX010000001.1, from coordinate 113,285 downwards.
GGTTGCACGAGCCTTTTGACTTCGCTTATGCTCTTTTAGAAAAGCAAACGGATGAACCGAAAAGTGAATTTCAGAATGCTTTGAAAAGTGAAGAAGAAACTATTATTTTACTATCGAAAAGCGTTCCTGTTCATATTACTTACAGAACCGCTTTTACTAAAGCTGGTGGAGGTATAGAATTTCGCAGAGATATCTACGGACGTGACCAAAAAATATATGATGCTCTTGCAGAGCTGGGCTTAGAATTAAGTGAAAACATATAGTATAAAATACCTCACAGGATTATAATGGGTTTTACTTTAAAAGAAATTTGTGAAGCAGTAGGTGGTTATACTGAGGGTGACGCAACTATAATCGTGAATTCTGTAGCAGAACCTGGTTTGGCCAGTGAAATCGATTTAGCCTTCGCAGCTGATATTAATTTTGCCAATCAAATTAAAGATGGTGCCTCTAGAGTTGCAATTCTGTCGCCGGGTATGAACTTTAGAGATTATGGATTAGATGGGGCTTTAATCGTAGATAGGCCTCGTTTTGCTATGTCAGGCTTAACTAAAATTTTTGATCAAGGTCAGCGCTACCCAACAGGAGTTCATAGTACAGCTATTGTTTCTAATAAGTCTAATATCGCAAAAAACGTGAGTATAGGTCCATATTCCATAATATCTGATGGTGTTGATATTGGTGAGGGTTCGGTAATTGGCCCAATGTGTTTTGTAGGCGTAGACACAAAAATTGGTGATAATGCGTACCTCCGTGAAGGAGTAAAGATCGGCTCCGATGTCATTATTGGTAAAAGGTTCATAGCTCAATCTGGTGCCGTCATAGGCAGCGATGGTTTTTCCTTTGTAACAAAAGATGTGTCTGACGCAGAAATGGCTCGAGAAAGTTTAGGTAAAGCTCAAAGATCAAATAATGAGAATAAATGGGTGAGAATTCATTCTCTGGCAGGAGTGGTTCTTGGCGATGATGTAGAGATTGGCGCAAACAGTACTATTGATCGTGGCACTGTGCGAGCAACCAGAATTGGAAATAATGTAAAAACTGATAATCTTTCGCAAATAGGACATAATGTATCGATAGGAAATAATTGTTTAATTTGCGCTCAGGTTGGGATAGCTGGGTCCTCTCGATTAGGAAATAATGTAGTTTTAGGAGGTCAGACAGGTATAAGTGACAATATTGTAATTGGAGACAATGTAATTACGGGAGGGGCCACGAAGGTTTTGTCGAATGTGCCATCAGGTAAAATAATGCTCGGTTATCCTGCTACCAGTATGGATAAACAAATAGAAAGTTACAAAGCTCTAAGAAAATTACCAAATTTAGTTAAGCAGTTTGCGGATCTGAAAAAAACTATTTCAAAAAAAAGATAAAAAATAATTAGTGCTAATTGAGAAGCTCAAATCAGTGGAAAAAATCATGGATATTCGAAGCAAAGTCATAGAAATTATCGCCGATCAAGCGATAATTGAGACTTCCGATGTGAGTGATGAAAGTACTCTTGAAGGTCTGGGCATAGATAGTCTTGGCTTAGTCGAAAGTATTTTCGCTATTGAAGAGGCTTTTGATATTCAGGTGCCTTTCAACGCAAATCAACCGAACGAAAGTCCGTTTGATTTGTCATCTGTTGCGACGATCGTACAGGGAATAGAAGAGTTAATTCAGGAACAATCGTGAAACGGGTCGTCATAACTGGTGCCGGTACAATTAATTCCATCGGTCAAAATGTTTCACAAACAATAAATTCATTTAAAGAAGGTCGTTGTGGCATTTCTGATCTTAAATTTAAGGATGTAGAACGTTTATCGATTAAAATTGGTGGCCAGATTCATGATTTCGAGCCAGATAAGCATTTTAATCGCCAGCAGTTGTCACTGTATGATCGTTATACGCAATTAACGCTAATTGCCGCTAATGAAGCAATTGAACAATCTGGTTTAATCTTCAATGGGCAGCTTGCAGCCTCAACTGGTGTTGTTCTAGGTACTGCGGGCGGAGGAGTCAGTACTTGGGACGATAATTATAGAGCTGTCTACGAAGAAGGGAAAAACAGAGTGCACCCATTTGTAGTCCCTAAACTCATGAACAACGCTGCCGCAAGCCATCTATCAATGAAATATAACCTCAAAGGTCCAACCTTTACTGTTTCAACTGCCTGTGCCAGCTCTAATCATGCAATGGCCCAAGCTTTCCAAATTGTGCGATCCGCCCAAAGCCCAGTTATGGTCACTGGAGGTTCAGAGAGCATGTTATGTTTTGGTGGTGTAAAGGCGTGGGAAGGGCTTAGAGTGATGAGTAAGGATGCCTGCCGTCCCTTTTCTTTGAATAGAAATGGAATGGTACAGGGTGAGGGAGCGGCAATTTTTGTTTTTGAGGAGCTAGAGCATGCAAAACGTAGGGGAGCAAATATTATTTGTGAAGTAAAGGGCTTTGCGATGTCCTCAGATGCTGTTGATATAGTAAATCCTTCTAAGCAAGGTGCCGCCCGCGCAATTTCTAATGCATTGCAGGATGCTCAAGTAAATGTGGAGGATGTTGGTTACATTAATGCTCATGGTACTGGTACAGCAGCAAATGACAAAACAGAATGCTCCGCTGTTGCGGACGTCTTTGGCCACCATGCTGACAAGATAATGATTTCGTCAACCAAATCTATGCATGGGCACATAATAGGCGGAACTGGTGCTGTCGAACTGCTGGCTTGTATTCTTGCACTTCGAGACGGGATAATAGCGCCGACTATTGGATACGAGGAGCAAGATCCTGAATGTGCACTTGATATTGTACCTAACGAAGCAAGGGAAGCAAAAGTTGAGTTGGCTATTTCCAATGCATTTGCGTTTGGCGGTCTCAATGCAGTCCTTGTATTGCAAAAAGTATGAGATTAACGTGCAGCCGTAAATATTTTGATTTCCGCTTGCAATGTAATTTTTTTATTGAAAATCAAAATATAATCTCAATTCACTCAGATGGCTATAAAAGTTTATGCATTTAAATTTCTTATCTTTTTTAATAGCCAATAAATTATGGTTATCGGCAGGGTTTCTTTTGGCTTTGTCTTCCAGTTTTGGTCAAACTTTTTTTATTTCAATATTTGCTGCTGAAATAATGCACAATTTTAATCTTTCAAATTCTGAGTGGGGTACGATTTATGCGTCAGGAACTCTTTTATCCGCTGCGGCAATGATTTATTTCGGTGGGCTAGTAGATGATTATAAAACTAGAAATATTTCCTTCTTAGTTTTAGGAATTTTAACTTTAGCCATGTTGACTATGGCTAATACAGGATCTGTAGCGGGCCTAATTATTACTATTTTTCTACTGAGACTGATGGGTCAGGGGATGTCTACACACTTAGCTCATGTAGCTATGTCCAGATGGTTTTCTAGATACAGAGGTCGCGCCCTCGCAGTTGCAAATTTGGGTTATTCACTGGGAGAGTCCTTCCTCCCAATGTTTTTTGTTGGGTTTTTAGTGTGGCTACCATGGAGATCGGTTTGGTTGTTTTCTGCGATATTTCCTATAATTGTTGCCGTAGCTATATATTTTACGCTTAAGGATGAGCGATCTCCTAAGTCTTTTAAAGAGGATAAAGTTAGTTTTGGTATCGGAGGGCGGCATTGGTCCAGATCCCAGGTTCTAAAAAGTAGTATTTTTTGGTTTGCTTTTCCTGGGTTGCTAGGCTTACCAGCATTTGGAACTGTTCTTTTTTTTCAGCAAGTCAATTATGCTCTTCTCAAAGGCTGGGATCATCTTTCAATGGTTAAAGCATATCCGCTCTTTACGATTATGGCTGTTGGAGTTTCGTTTTTATCCGGATCATTGATCGACAGGTATGGGGCAACTAAATTAATTGGTTTGTACCAAATACCGGCAGTTTTTGGATTTTACATGTTTTCTATTTGTGAGACTATAATGGGGTTCTCAGTCGGGCTAATATTATTTGCGGTAACTGCTGGTTCAAACAATATTATTCCGAACGCTTTTTGGGCTGAGTGCTTTGGGACGTCTCATTTAGGTCGCATAAAGTCTTTAGCTGCTGGGATAATGGTAATTGGTTCAGCGCTGGGTCCCTTAATAAGCGGTGTTTTAATCGATGTGGGTTTTAATTTAAATTCGCAATATATTTTGTTTGCTACCTATTTTATTCTGAGTTCCGCTCTACTATTTACGTGCACTCGAAAAATACTGGTTAACTATTAATGATTATTTTGCATCATAAAATTGTTGCACCCCTTTAAGGCTGCAAAGTCATCCAATACCAGGTATATTGAAAATCTTCGGTTAAATTTTGAGAACCGTCCTTTATTGCAAAAAGCTTTAGTAAAGTCTTCTGAGTTTAAATGTTCTTTCAGAGACCGTGCAACGCCTCCAATTAAAAAAATACCGCCAAATGGCAATAATATTAGGGCAAGGTCTCCAAAAAACGATCCGGCAGAACTCGCTATAAACTGGGCAACTTTTTTTGAGTTTTCATCACCTTGAGATGCTTTCTGCATTATCTGAGCTGCAGTTTCCGTTTTTCCACAAAGGGCCGCTCCTACATTTTCAATCCCTCGCCCTGAAAGAATATCTTCAACTGATATAAAAGAATTTTCTGAAGCTATATTATTTAAAATTGATCGATAATTTTTATCTGCTAAAGATATTTGTGAATGGCCTGCTTCTGAAGGCGGGACAAAGGTTTTTTGTCCAACTTTGAATACTGGAGCAGCATTGAAGCCTGTACCCATGCCACACACTAGTTTTGTTTCGTTTGGATTTGAATTGTGAGTTCCAATCCTGATGGATTCTACCTGAGAACTATCTAGACTTGTCAGCCCATATCCCTGAGCTTGTAAATCGTTAATTATTCCTACATGTTCAGCGCCCGTTATTGAGGCTATGGAACCTTCGCTGAAACTCCACGAGAGATTAGTCATTTTTGCAGACTTCCCTTCGATGGGCCCTGCGGCAGCAATTCCTGCATACGTTACAGAGCTAATGCTAACTAGGTCCAAATAATCAGCTAGAATAGTTTCAAATGAGTCATACTTATTGTTTGAGTATGTCATACAAGTGTCTTCGAGAAGTACCTCACTATCGAACAACGCAATTCTTGTATTTGTGCCACCGATATCAGCGGCTAGACATAGCTGGTTTTTCATCAAAGGCTTTCTTAATTTCTCGTATAATATTATCCATTAAGTCTATTTCTTTAATGCTGCAACAATAAATAATACAATTAAAACAATTATTTATACACCTAGCCCACTTTTGCCAGTATCGCTGAAAGCTATGCATTACATATAGTCAATTCGAAAGTTATAAAAACCAGAATATTTGAAATTTGTATTGGAGAGTTTTATGAAAGAAGCTATGTCTTCAGACAATAGCGGAGTTTCTTTATGGCTGAACTTAAATTCATTGAAGTTCGTGGTGCTAGAGAGCACAATCTAAAGTCAGTGGATGTCGATATTCCACGGGACCAGCTTGTTGTTATAACTGGTCTTTCTGGTTCTGGTAAGTCTTCTTTAGCCTTTGATACAGTTTATGCTGAGGGTCAAAGGAGATATGTTGAAAGCTTATCAGCATATGCTCGACAATTTTTGGATATGATGGAAAAGCCTGACGTGGATCATATTTCGGGATTATCTCCAGCTATTTCTATTGAGCAAAAAACTACCTCAAAAAACCCCCGATCAACGGTCGGAACCGTTACAGAAATCTATGATTATTTACGATTGCTTTTTGCCAGAGCTGGAACACCTTATAGTCCGGCCACTGGACTTCCGATAGAAGCTCAACAAGTTCAGGAAATGGTTGATAAAATTATGTCGCTAGAGGCTGGAACTAAAGCATTTCTCTTAGCTCCCATTGTTCGTGATCGGAAAGGTGAATATAAAAAAGAATTTTTGGAGCTCAAAAAACAAGGGTTCCAAAGAGTAAAGGTTGATGGTAGTTTCTACGATCTTGATGAGCCCCCTGAATTAGATAAAAAATACAGGCATGACGTAGATGTTGTGGTCGATCGATTAGTAATCAAAGAGGGTTTAGAGACACGTCTCGCCGATAGTTTAAGAACATCTTTAGATCTGGCTGATGGCATTGCAATATTGGAAACATTGGTTGAAAATGGAGAGCCACAACGCCACACTTTTTCGGAGAATTTCTCCTGTCCTATCAGTGGCTTCACTATTCCAGAAATAGAGCCTCGGCTTTTTTCTTTTAATGCTCCCTTCGGCGCCTGTCCTGACTGTGATGGGTTGGGTGCTGAGTTATTCTTTGATGAGCGTCTAGTGGTTCCTGATAAAGAATTAAAAATAAGTGATGGCGCTCTTGCTCCATGGAGAAAGGGTAAAAGCCCTTACTTTCTGCAAACTATTGAGGCGCTCGCCAATCACTATGGTTTTGATTTTAGCGCTAAGTGGAAAGAAATACCAATATCTGTACAGCAAGTATTTCTCTATGGTTCCGGAGAGGATGAAATCCTATTCAGGTACGATGAGGGGGGCCGAGTATATCAGGTAAAGAGAACATTTGAGGGTGTTATTCCAAATATGGAACGCCGTTATAAAGAAACTGATAGCAGTTGGATACGGGAGGAATTTGAGAGTTATCAAAACAAACGGCCGTGTGAAACGTGTGAAGGTTATCGTCTCAATTTGCAAGCACGCTCTGTCAAAATTAATGAGTTCCATATCGGTGAAATTGTGGAGATGTCAATTAAAGATGCTCTAAACTGGTTCTCAAAAGTGAAAAACTCGCTTTCACTACAAAAACAGGAAATCGCTAATTCTATTTTGAAGGAAATTATCGAACGACTTGGATTTTTGAACAATGTGGGACTAGAGTATTTGACTTTATCTAGGAGCTCAGGAACGCTTTCGGGTGGTGAAAGTCAGCGAATAAGACTTGCTAGTCAGATTGGGAGCGGACTAACAGGTGTTCTTTACGTGTTGGATGAACCATCTATCGGTTTACACCAACGAGATAACGGTCGACTATTGCAGACTTTAAAAAACCTGCGTGATCAGGGGAATACGGTAATTGTAGTTGAACATGATGAGGAAGCCATTCTTGAAGCAGACTATGTGTTTGATTTAGGACCAGGCGCTGGCGTTCACGGGGGCCAAGTAGTGGCAGCGGGCACACCTGGCGAAATTATTGCGAATTCAAACTCTATAACTGGTCAATACTTGTCAGGTGATAAAAGTATAGCGGTACCATCTGTTAGAAGAAAAGGTAACGGTAAAAACATTACAATTAATGGAGCTACTGGCAATAATCTGAAATCTTTAGATGTAAAATTTCCTTTGGGTAAGTTTCTTTGCGTGACGGGTGTTTCAGGTGGAGGTAAGTCAACTTTAGTCATAGAAACATTGTTTAAAGTTGCATCAATGAGACTAAATGGAGCCAAGCAAACACCCGCCCCCTGCGAAAAAATTATTGGTCTAGAATATTTAGACAAAGTAATCGATATTGATCAGAGGCCAATAGGTCGTACGCCAAGATCAAATCCAGCAACATATACAGGGGCATTCACACCTATTCGAGAATGGTTTTCAGGTTTGCCGGAGGCAAAAACAAGGGGATACAAGCCTGGAAGGTTTTCTTTCAATGTGAAGGGTGGCCGTTGTGAGGCATGCCAAGGGGATGGGGTTATCAAAATTGAAATGCATTTTTTGCCTGATGTTTATGTAACTTGTGAAACATGTGCAGGTGCTCGATATAACCGAGAAACGTTAGAGATAAAATTTAAGGGAAAATCTATTTCTGATGTTCTGGATATGACGGTCGAAGATGCTCAATCATTTTTTAGTGCTATTCCCAGTATAAGAGAAAAAATGGATGCTTTAATGAGAGTTGGTCTCGGCTATATAAAGGTTGGTCAGCAAGCTACAACGTTATCTGGAGGTGAGGCACAGAGAGTAAAGTTATCTAAAGAGTTATCGAAGCGAGCAACCGGCCGCACTCTGTATATTTTAGATGAGCCGACGACTGGATTACATTTTGATGACGTGCGAAAGCTTCTGGAAGTACTTCATGAGTTAGTTGACCAAGGAAATACGATCGTAGTTATTGAACACAATCTTGACGTGATAAAAACAGCGGACTGGATAATAGATATAGGTCCTGAAGGTGGTGATAAAGGGGGACAGATTGTTGCCGAGGGTCGGCCGGAAGATGTTGCGTTGAACCCAAAAAGCTATACTGCACATTACTTAAATGAGTTGGTTTTCAAAAAAGAAATTTCAGCGGCCGAGTAAAACCCTTTGATGAATAAAATTAGATAGGAATAACCTTAATTGAAGTTATTCTATTTGCTTTCCTTTCTACTACCTCAAAGCGATAACCATGGAAACTAAATACTTGCCCAACGGTCGGTATCATTTGTGCTTCATGGATCACTAATCCTGCGAGGGTATTTGCTTCATCATCCGGCAGTGACCAATCGTTCGCTCTATTAATATCTCTAATCGTTGTTGATCCTTCCAGAAAATATGATCCGTCTTTCGACTGCTTAATATCGTTTGTGTCCTTTGGATCAAATTCATCAGATATTTCACCCACGATTTCTTCCAAAATATCTTCAAGTGTAATCAAGCCTTGGAGACTACCATATTCATCAACAACGAGCGCAAAATGCGTTCTAAGATGCAAAAATTGCCTCATTTGATCATCTAAAGAAGTTGTGTCTGGTACGAAATATGGTTTCATGGCGACATGGCTGATGTCAAAGTTATTCAGCTGGTTAATGTTCGGAGATTCTTCATTTATAACTTTATACATTTCCCGTGCTAAATCTTTGGCATGTATTACGCCGATTATGTTATCTGGATCATTTAGAAATACTGGAAGTCTGGTGTGAATGCTCTCCAAACATTGCGTTAAAATTTTGGTTGGTTCGTCACTTGAATCAATCATTTCAATGTTCGACCTATGGAGCATTATCTCTTCCACGGTTCTATCGGACAAATCTAAGGCCCCCAAAATCAGGTCTCTGTCCTCTTTTTCAACAATACCCTCCGAATGCCCGAGTTGAATTGCTCCAGCAATTTCTTCCCGTACAGCTAATATATGACTGTTAGGATCTGTTTTAACCCCAAAGACCCGCAAGATTAATCTTACAAGAAATCTAACAGAGGCTACTATGGGAGATAAAACTTTAATGATCAGATTGATAAAACCAGCAACTTTGGCAGCAGCTAATTCGGCATTTGTAATAGCATATGTTTTGGGCAATACCTCCGCAAAAATTAAGACGAGGATTGTCATAATTAATGTAGCAAGGGCGATGCCACTCTCCCCAAAAGTTTGCGTAAATAATGCTGTTGTTAGGGAGGTAGCTAAAATGTTTACTAAGTTGTTACCTAAGAGAACAGATCCAATTAACCCCTCTGTGTCCTCAGTTATTTTTAACGCTTTCGCAGCACCTCTTGAGCCTTTGTCCGCATGCGTGCGCAACTTGCCGCGTGAAGCCGCGGTCAGAGCAGTTTCGCTACCAGAAAATACAGCGGAAAGAAGCAAAAGAAAAAAAACTGCCCCAATCGTTATCCAAAAACTTTGATCTATAAACGTTAAATCGCTCTCCATACCTTTTCCTAAGTTTAAAAGTCCTGCGCTACAAAAAGAGTGTTATAGTTAATTACCAATAAAAATCAAAGAAGATTCCAAAAGATAAATAATTTAACGATAATTTTGCTGTAAATATTGAGACTCTCCAAAGCATAACTACTTTTCTGATAACGGGTGATGATTAAATACCAAATTATTAAGGCTGTCGTCTACAACATGTGTGTATATCTCAGTGGTACCCAAATCTGAATGGCCTAGTAAAGTTTGGATTACTCTTAAATCTGCTCCATTGGCCAGAAGGTGTGTGGCAAATGCATGCCGAATGACATGTGGACTAACCTTTTTTGGATCTATTTCGGCAAGAATTGCCCACTTTTTTAATTTTTTAAATAGCCACTGACGCGTTAAATAACCACTTTTGTTGTTAGATGGAAATAAATATTTCGAACTAAAGCTATCGTGCTTGTTCGAAGCTTTCAGTAAAATTTCTCGGTGTTTGAGCCAGATATTAATTGAGGATCGTGCTACTTTTGATACAGGAACAAGACGTTCTTTCGATCCCTTACCTGAGACTAAAACCATGTTGGGATTGCCTTTTACAGAGTCTAGTGGAAGTGACATCATTTCGGAAACACGCATTCCAGTAGCATATAGGAGTGTCATCAAGCAAATATTACGAGCCTTTAAACTTTTGTTTTTTGCTTCTTTTCCGGCCGCTTCTAAAAGTCGCTCTATTGTCTCTAAAGTTACTGACTGAGGAAGCTTTTTTGATCTACCTGGGCCCGAGATCTGAAGCGCTGGATTAGTCTGTGTCCATCCTTCCTCAACAGCAAATCTATAAAATTGTTTTATTGATGATAAATGTCTAGCCCGGCTTGCTATTGATAGTCCTCGATTTTTGAGGTGAACCAGGTATTGCTCAATATGCTGAAGTTGTACATCTAGAATTTGAATTTTACTGGGCGCTAACCAATCGATATATTTGTCTAAATCTTGGCTGTAAGATTTAATGGTATTTTCAGATGCGTCAATATCTACAGATTTAGCTTCCAAAAAAGTAAAAATAAGATCTTTGCTCATTCTTAAGTTTCACTCAGTATTAACCATAAGGCAGTTCGCTGTGATACTCTTTCCAACCCAACGTGTCGAAGCGTAGATATTGATTCAAGTAAATCTTGCATGTCACCGGATATACCTCGCTCCAATTGTATTAATGCATTCAAAATAACTTCCCCTAATTTTCCATCTGCCAGTTGTAATCTCACATAACTGGGCACTCTTGGGCGATAAAATGCATCCAAAAGAGTTTTTTCAAGAGCATTCTTTGGTTTGACAAACTGCACCTCGCGGTTTGTGAAAGCAAAAATAATTGGCTCTAAAGCGTTAATTGCCAGTGGGTTAGATATTATGTTATTGTAGTTTGAGGAAAGCATTCCAATTTTTATAGCCATAATTTCTGAATTTGGAGTGAGTTTTGTTTCTAAAAGTCTTGGGGTAAATATTTCCGCAAAAATTGAAGAATTTGCAGTGAATCGAAATAATTGCCATGCATTCTTTAGTGCTAATTCTACTTCTTTAGTGCTATCTGATGAGGCAAGAGCTTTATCAAGACGTTGTATAGCGCTTACTCTTTCCCAAATGCCATAGGATGAAGTAGGTTCATAGGCTGTAAATATTCCCAAAAATCTGTTAGCATCAATAACGCCATATTCTGCTAGTTTTTCAGCTGCAGTGAGTTGGGCATACCACCCGTTCTCGCCTGATAAATCACTAAAGATAAATGCGTTAGCTAAATCCTCTCTTACAATATGGTAGCCCAGTGTTTCGTATAATTTGAAATCTAATGGACTTAGGTTTATTTCTGGCGTTGGAAAAAATTTTTGCGTTGCTTCGTCAATTTCCAAAAATTCCCCTAATAGTACCAAAGTAGAAGTTTCAACACTGTCCAGAGCTTTCGATGTGTTGTAAATCAGCGATGCAGTTAGCCAATCACCTTCAAGTGCATGGCAATAAATTCTACCAGCATCATTTTTATAATTAGCACCAAGCTCCAATACTTGTTTACAGGCTGGCTCGTATTGACTGCCTAACAATGATGCTTCGAACAATTTAGGCACGAGCTGTGGAGGTAATGGTGAAGCGCGTTCTAGAAGCGCAATTGCTGGATCAATCGCTCCTGAACTAATCAAAATCGATATCCTTTCAGAGAGAAATTCTTCTGTATCGTCCAATGATAAAGGTGCTTCTGCTTCCGCTAAAAGCATTTGGAATAGTAACTTTTGTGCGGCTGGTGAGGTTGGCGACCCAAGTTCCCGTAATAATCGCACTAAATCGTCTGCTTGGCTTTCCTTCCACATACTAGCAGGAAAGCCGGTAACCGTTGGTGGTAAAAGGCCAACTGAACTGCGTGGAACATCGTCTAATTTGGTTACTTCTATTTCTGGTAGGGCCGTTTGACTTACCTGGACCAGATTATGAGAATTAATTAACTTTTGGCTATTATACACATAATAATTATTTTCGAGAAACTTTGATGAGACTGTTCCAGTAAAAACTGCGGTAGCCGCAATTGAAGTAAAAATAAAGCTCGCTTTAGTTCTCATGAAGCTCCACAGGTAAATTTATAATTTTTTGTTTTGGAGTGAAATCAAATCCCAGGAAAGGTCCAATATAGGCAAATATAATTAATGCTACCGCTCCTAATGCGGAAAAATAGAAAAGCCACTTAATAATTTTACCCATATTATATACCTGCTATTCAAACATTATTGAAGTTAGTCCTGAAAGTATTGTCAAGTTAATCTAATAACAAACAGTCATTGAAATTTGAACCTAGTTTCTTGATAAAGGAGCTATGAAAGAACAATTAAAAAAAACCATTGCATTTATTGGTATGATGGGTGCGGGGAAGACTGCCGTGGGAAGAGTAGTTGCATCAAAACTAAACGTGCCATTCCTTGATGCTGATACTGAGATTGAAAAAGCAGCTAATATGTCTATTCAAGAAATTTTTACCCGTGATGGGGAAGATTTTTTCAGAGAAAGGGAAGCTCAAGTAATTTTACGTTTAATGAAGGGTTCCCCAAGTATTCTATCCACAGGGGGAGGGGCATTTATACAAGAAGCCAATAGACAAGCAATAAGTTCGCTTGGTGTATCCTTATGGCTGGATGTCGAGATTGATTTGCTGTGGTCGCGAGTAAAAAACAAAGATACCAGGCCTCTCCTCAAATCTCCAAATCCTTTTGAAACTTTAAAAATGCTTCACCTTGAAAGGCAGCCCATATATAAGAAAGCTGATCTCTCAGTTAAGGCTTCATCGCATTACACCGTTGAGGATATGGCCCAAAAAGTAATAAATAGTCTAAGATCATTTCCTAACTTGTTTGAGGAATAATTTAATGCAAAAGGTAAGTGTAGGTTTAGATAAACACTCCTACGACATATTAATTGGCCATGGTTTAATTAAAAATTCTGGTCAAATAATTGCACCGTTACTATCTAACAATCGTGTTGTTGTAATCACAGATCAGAACGTTGCCCCATTACATTTGCGTTTTTTTGAAAGTTCGATGAAATCAGCAGGAGTATCCGTTTCCTCATTAGTTCTTCCCGGTGGTGAAAGTACAAAGTCCTGGAAGTACTTAATTCGAGTTGTGGAATGGATTTTAGAGCAGAAAGTAGAGCGTAACGATCTGGTGGTTGCTCTCGGTGGTGGAGTGATAGGTGATTTAGTGGGCTTCGCAGCCGCAACCGTAAGACGCGGCGTACAATTTGCGCAAATTCCGACTTCTTTGCTTGCTCAAGTCGATAGCTCCATTGGAGGTAAAACGGGTATTAATGTGAGTTTCGGTAAAAATTTAGTTGGTGCATTCCATCAGCCTGCAGTTGTTATTGCAGACACTGAAGCGTTGGAGACACTTCCTCATCGGGATTTTTTATCTGGTTACGGAGAAGTGGCCAAATACGGATTGCTTGGCGACGAGAAATTTTTTAGATGGTTAGAAGAAAACGCTGCCTCTTTAATAGATGGGGATGTTGAACTCCGCATGGAAGCTATTAAAAGGTCTTGTCAAATAAAAGCTAAAATTGTTGAAAATGATGAGCGAGAATATGGTGAGCGTGCACTTCTAAATTTAGGACATACCTTTTGTCATGCATTGGAAGCAGTCACAAACTTCAGTGACATATTATTGCACGGAGAAGGTGTCTCTATTGGTTGTAATTTAGCATTTGAAGTCTCTTCTAGACTTGGGCTATGCTCTCAGGAGGTGCCTAGTAGAGTTAGGGAGCATTATCATTCCATCAACGTAGCGACTGATATTTTTCAAATAAATGGTTTTGTGGGGAACGCAGAGCAAATATATGATTTAATGGCCCAAGATAAAAAAGTCGTGAATGGAGTGATACGATTCATATTAGCCAGTGATATAGGAAAAGCTATGGTCCACGAGAATATAGACAAAGCCCTAATATTAGAAGTTCTACAGCAGTCCTTGGAACTTTAAGTACACCTTAAAAGGGTATTTCATCATCGAGATCATTAGAGGCGTAACTCGTCTGATCATTATTTGATAAATCACTATTTTGAGATTTATTTTCAAGTTGTGAGTAATCTGAACCTTCTATATCTGAACCTGAGTTCCTGCTATCCAACATTGTGAGTTCGCCTCTATATGGCCTTAGAACTACTTCGGTAGTATATCGATCATTTCCAGCTTGATCCTGCCATTTACGTGTTTCTAACTGTCCTTCCACGTAAACTTTAGAACCTTTCTTTAGGTACTGTTCAGCAACACGTACAAGTGCTTCATTCGTAATCGAAATATTGTGCCATTCAGTTCTCTCTCGTCGTTCGCCAGTATTTCGGTCTTTCCATGTCTCAGATGTCGCAATACTGAAATTTGCCACTTTTCCACCATTTGGAAAGTTACGGACTTCCGGGTCACGACCTAAATTTCCTAGTAGGATTACTTTATTTACTGACCCTGCCATAATACTTACCTTTCCGATCCAAATAAGAAAAGTAGTACAGCATTTCCAAGTCAGAATGAAAGAGTAAAATTGATCAATCAGTATTTTCCATTCAATCTTTTTAATCGATGCTTTCGACTTTCACTTGCTACAAAGATTTAGAGAGCTATTTCTTTTTTATGAAAAGAAGTCTAACAATTTTTTCCGGCTGCCTTTGGCTAATGGTAGCCTCTATATTAAATGCGAGCTCCACAACACAAACACTTTTAGACCAACTTGAGCGTGCGCAGTCCATGGATGAAGCGGGTCCAATTGTCGATAAGCTTTGGAGAGAATGGACTAGCGCTCATAAGAATAGTGATGAAGAGTCTTTGATGTCTGAGGGTTTAGTCGCGATGTCAGAAGGAAACTTGGGTCGAGCTGAAAATATTTTCACAAAACTAATAGAAGTAAATCCAAATTTTACTGAGGCTTGGAATAAAAGGGCAACCCTTCGATTCATGTTATGGGATTTTGAAGGTTCGCTCAAGGATGTCGAAAAGGTTCTAACTCTGGAACCGAGACATTTTGGGGCGCTATCTGGTCTTGGCATGATACACCTTCGGTTGGGAGATCCCGAAAGAGCTCTGAAAGCATACGAGGACTTAGTAAATATTTTTCCAAGTAATGCTGATGCTGTTCAAAAGATTATCACGCTTAAAAACTATTTAGGCATAAATACTCTTTAGTTCTCGATACATTTGTGACATTTCTCATTTTGAGAAATAGTCTGATAATAGAATAAATGTGAATAATCCAAAAATAATACAGACGATAAAGGGAAACCCTCATCAAATAGTTTTTGTGGGTTTCTTTATTTATGCATTTTCCCTGGGTGCAATGTTTCCTCGTTTGGATGATATTCAAACTTCTTTAGAGATTGATAAAGCCGAATTGGGTTTGTTGCTTCTTTGCATTCCTCTTGGGCTTCAGGTCACACTTTTATTCGCTGATAGGTTGGTTAGAGCCATTTCATTAAAAAATGTTATTTGTTTAGGAATTCCATCAATTTGCTTTACACAATTTGCAGCAGTTGCAGTAAATCAAATCGCATTTTTTGCTTTTTTTCTGATCATATGTGGTGCCTTTGTGGCTGTAGTGGAAGTGGCGATTAACCTTGAGGCTGATCGAGTTGAGCATGCTTTGGGCAGCCGTATCATGAATAGAAGTCATGCTTTTTGGTCTATTGGATTTTTTTCCACCGCCGTAGTGGGGGCATTATTTTCTCAATTTAAAGTGATGTTAGAAATACATTTTTTGTTAGTTTGTGGAATAGCTTTTCTTATATCAAAAATAATTTTCGAGGATTATATCGTTGCCTCTCCAAGGCACACCAATGTTACAAAGATTAAAAAGTTTTCACTTCCAACCGGCCCTATTTTTGTGATGGTCCTATTCACCATGTCAGCAATGCTGGTAGAGGGTGCTAATATTGACTGGTCAGTAATATTTATGAGGGAGATACATTCTGCTTCTCCTTTTATTTCTGGCTTTTCTCTCGCAATGGCTGCTTTTTCTCAAGCTTTGGTAAGATTTTTTGGCGATAATTTACTAAATAAATTTGGACCCATTTTGATAAGCGTTGCGAGCCTTTTTTTCATGTTCTTAGGCATATTTTTAGTTGTTTTATCAAACTCAAGTATATTGGCAATATTGGGGTTCCTATTTATGGGAGCTGGTAGTGCAGTAATTTTCCCGATGGCGATTTCAATAGCTGCTTCTAGAAGTGATCGTCCAGCAGAAACTAATGTGGCATCTCTTACCCAGTTTGCCTTTGGAATGTTTCTTTTAGGACCTCCCATTCTTGGCTTTGTTGGAGAGGCTTATAGTCTAAGATGGTCTTTTTCCCTTTGCATTCCTTTACTTATTTTAAGCTGTTTAATGCTTCTGATTATGATTAAGAAAGAGCCATACTTTTCGAAGTAATTTGTTTTTATTGGATGTTAATATGGAGGTATACATAAAATGGCGGTTGTTTGGATACCCTCACAAGATCAAATTTTGAATTCAAACTTAAAAAAATTTACTGACTTTGTTGAAGAAAATACTGGTAAACACCTCAAGTCGTATGATGAGTTACATCACTTTTCCATATCAAATCCTGAGTTTTGGCGATTTATAATTGAGTTTTGCAAAGTTGAAGGTGAATGGAATGGACCTATATACGAGGGAGAAAAAATATTTTCGGCAAAATGGTTTCCTCAATCAAAATTAAATTTTGCTGAAAATATGCTAAAAAATCGAAGTGATGATGAGGCTTTGATTTTCCGGTGCGAAGATCGTATTTCAGAAACACTTAGTTTTGCTGAACTATATAATCAAGTAAGTAAGACAGCACAGCATCTGAAAGAACTCGGCGTGACTAAAGGTGATCGAGTGGCTGGTTTTCTACCCAATTTTGCAGGCTCAATAGTGGCAATGCTAGCTACTGCTTCAGTTGGAGCAATTTGGTCTAGCTGTTCGCCTGACTTTGGGGAACAGGGAGTGATTGATCGGTTTGGACAAATTGAGCCTAAAGTCCTTTTCTGCGTAGATGGATATTTTTATAATGGAAAAACACATAATTGTTTAGATAAAATAAAGTCCTTCACAGCTCGATTACCCTCTTTAAAGCAGGTGGTTATATTCGATTATGCGTCTCTAAGTAATATTATTATTGATAATTCAGTTTCCTATCAGGAAATTGCAGAAAACTATGAAGCAAGCGAAATTGGTTTTGAGCGTGTGAGTTTTGATCATCCCCTTTATATAATGTATTCTTCTGGTACCACTGGCGTGCCAAAATGCATCGTACATGGGCATGGAGGTACTCTTGTTCAGCATTTGAAAGAACACCAGCTTCAAACAAACATTTCTTCCGGCGATAGAGTATTTTATTTTACAACTTGCAGCTGGATGATGTGGAATTGGCTGGTTTCAGCTCTTGGAACCGGAGCAACCATCATGCTCTATGATGGATCTCCTACATATCCAGATAATACCGTTCTTTGGAAGTTTGCAGATGAAGAGCAGTGCAGCCATTTCGGCACCTCGGCAAAATACATCGAAACGTTAATGAAAAATGATGTCAATCCAAGTGCAATTTTTAAACTGAGTAATTTGAAGGTTATTTGCTCAACAGGCTCACCCCTTAGTGCAGAGTGTTATGATTATATTTACAAAAATGTGGGGTATGTTCATTTAGCTTCCATTTCGGGGGGAACAGACATCGTGTCATGTTTTGTTATAGGAGTTCCCACTATCCCGGTAAGACGTGGAGAGATTCAGGGTGCTGGCTTAGGTATGGCGGTAGAAATTTGGAATAGCAGTGGCAGGGTTAATCGAGGAGAAAGAGGGGAATTAGTTTGCACAAAGCCGTTTCCATCCAGACCAGTTAAATTTTGGAATGATATCGATGGTAAGAAATACCATGCAGCCTACTTTGATCGTTTTGAGGGAGTATGGGCTCATGGTGATTTTGCCGAGCAAACAGTTGATGGCGGATATATTATTTATGGCAGATCCGATGCAACCTTAAATCCTGGAGGCGTAAGGATTGGGACTGCTGAGATATACAGACAAGTGGATAGGGTCAACGAAGTTTTAGAAAGTATTGTTATAGGACAAATATGGGAAAGTGATACGCGAATAGTCTTGTTTGTTAAGTTAAGAGAGGGGATTAATTTAACTGAAACTTTGGCTGATACTATTAAAAAATTAATAAAAGATAATTGCACCAGTCGTCATGTGCCATCAAAAATACTTCAGGTAGAAGATATACCAAGAACAAAGTCAGGTAAGATCGTTGAAATACCTGTTAGGGATATTGTTCATGGAAGGGAGGTAAAAAATAAAGAAGCTCTCGCTAACCCGGAAGCCCTTGATTACTTTAGAGATCGGCCCGAACTGGCATTGGAATAACTTTTGCTAATAAAATATAAACTTATTCAGCTGCAATTTTGATAACTGGTTCCATTTTTTCCAATTTAGATTTTACTAAATGGCACTTGATTTGGTGTCCGCCGTCTAAAGTTTTTATTGGTGGTACTTCTGTTTCGCATAGTGAACCAGGAACGTCTTTTTTCCATCGGCATCTAGTTTGAAATGGACAACCAGAAGGTGGGTTCATCGCGGACGGAATATCTCCCTCTAGCACTATATGTTTTTTCTCAATACTCGTATCGGCAATTGGAACCGCAGACAGTAGTGCCTCCGTGTATGGATGATAGGGCGGTGAAAAGACTTGGTCCGTTGTTCCCAACTCAACAACGTGACCAAGGTACATCACCATAACCCTATCTGAAAGATAACGTACAATTGAAAGATCATGACTTATAAAGAGCAGAGTTGTTTTTTCTTTTCTTTGAATTTCCATTAGTAAATCAGTGACTGCAGCCTGCACAGATACATCCAGCGCTGATACTGGCTCGTCTGCAACTACAATCCGAGCGCCACCAGCAAAAGCGCGCGCTATTCCAACCCGCTGCTTTTGACCTCCTGAAAGTTGGCGAGGCATTCTGGTTGCAAATGCACGGGGTAACTTCACCAAATCAAGTAGCTGAAGCATGCGGTCATTTCTCTCGTCATCACTTTGGCCGTATTTAAATACTTCCAGTGCCCTTACTATCTGACGGCCTACTGTCATTGATGGATTAAGCGTATCAAATGGGTTCTGAAAAACCATTTGAATATCTGCGACCGTTTGAGTGTCTCGAGCTTCTATTGGCGTAGATCCTATATTTTCATTGTCTAAAAGGATGCCGCCGTCGGTCGCGGTCTCCAGACCCATCAATACTTTTGCAAATGTAGATTTCCCACAGCCAGATTCGCCAACTATCGCTAATGTTTCACTCTCCCTAGCTTCAAACGAAAGTGTCTCATTTGCCTTCACTGTTTTATATGTGCCACTTGAGCCGAATAATGCATTAGCTGCTACTTCGTAATATTTCTTCAGATTATCTATTTTTAGAACCACATCCCCAGGTGGCAGACTTTCGAACTGTGAAGAATTTGAAATTGGTGTATCCCAATCAATTTCATCTATTCTCGAACATCGACTGAAATGTCGCTCAAAACCTTTAATTTTGTTCATCGGGATAGCTTGGGTGTTACATAAGCCATCTTTAAAATAATTACATCTTGGACCAAAATTGCATCCGCTTGGTCGTTCATGAGGCAATGGAAAGTTGCCTGGAATTGCTACCAGGGGGCGACTATTTTTATCAGCGCCTGGAAGAGGGATGGATCGGAATAGAGCCTGAGTGTAGGGATGCTGCATTTTATCAAAAACATCTGATATTGAACCTGTTTCTACGGCTTCACCAGAATACATAACACAAATTTGATCACAAGTTTCTAAAATTAATCCCAGATTGTGCGAGATAAACAGCATAGAAGTGCCATATTTTTTGCCTAAGTCTTTAACTAGATCTACCACGGCGGCTTCGACTGTTACATCCAACGCTGTCGTTGGTTCATCTAAAATTAAAAGAGATGGTTTAGACATTAAAGCCATAGCGATGACTATGCGCTGCTGTTGACCACCTGAAAGTTGATGAGGATATGACTGCAAAATTCTCTCTGGATCCGGTAGTTTTACATCGATAAGAACTTCTTTTGCTCTTCGCAAAGCTTCCTTCTCCGATACACCCTCGTGAATAATAGGAACTTCTATCAGCTGCTTTCCAACTTTCATGGCTGGGTTCAAAGACGCCATGGGTTCTTGATAAATCATTGCAATTTCATTGCCTCGAATATCTCGCAACTGTTCAGCGCTCATCTTACCCAGATCTTGCCCTTTAAATTTAATTTTTCCTCCAACAATGTGGCCATTTACTCCTAAGTCCTGCATAACACCTAAAGCAACTGTCGATTTTCCACAGCCAGATTCACCCACCAAACCAACGGCTTCTCCAGGTTGTACGACCACAGAGAAGTCCATTACGGCAGGGATTTCTCGAAGGCGGGTGAAGAACGAAATGGAAAGTTGATCAATCTCTAAAATTGGTCCATCGTAGCTAATTTTTGACATTATATTCTCTGTTTAGACCTCTTGTTGTGAATAGCACAAACTTTTTTAATCTTTTAGGCTTTCTTCTCTTAGGCCGTCTGCTAGTAAATTTAATCCTAGGACCAAACTTAGCAAAGCAATAGATGGGACTAGAGCAGGGTGGGGGTAAATTGAAAGCAACTTACGACCATCGTTAATAGTAGCACCCCAGTTTGGATCCTCTGGTGCAAGCCCAAGGCCAAAAAAACCCAGAGTTCCCAAAAGTATAGTTGTGTATCCTATTCGTAGGCAAAAATCGACGATAAGAGGACCTCTAGCATTCGGTAATATTTCCCACAGCATTATATACCAAGCGCCTTCACCTCGGGTTTGAGCTGCTGCAACATAATCTCTGGTTTTTATGTCCATCGTTAAACCCCTTACAATACGGAAAACTGTTGGAGCATTTACAAAAACAACTGAGACAAATACTGTTAGTAGTCCCGCGTCGACATCGAATAGATCGATAGATGATAAAAAGGAAATTTTGCTGCCGGCTTCATTAATCAGTGAAATATATAAAATACCCAGGACAGCGAGGCCAATACCGAGCAATGCGTTTCTTTTAGTTGGGACTATGTGAAAGCGCGAATTCACAAGCACAGTAAAGAATATCAGAGGAAATAGGAAAAGGACAACAGCCATATATTGGGGTAATCCAGTTAACCGAATTTCTGGTGTGACCAGAAGATAGAATAGCAAAATAACTGGAAATGCTAATATCAAGTTAGCTATAAACGAAATCGTTGTATCAAGGCGCCCTCCGTAATATCCTGCAGGAACCCCTAAAGTTATACCCACCATAAAAGCAAATAATGTCGCCATCGGAGCAATAATGATAACTATAGTGGAACCTGCAATCATTCTGCTGAAAACATCGCGAGCGAGATGATCGCCTCCTAATAGAAAGTGACTAAAGTCGCCATCTTCGGCGCCGCGAAGTGGTGTCCCAGGGACTTTATTTTTCATACCAGAGAACTGTGCTAATGGATCGTGTGTTGTAATCCAGTCAAGGGCTCCAGCAAAAAAACCTGCGAAAACCCAGAACATCACTATTGCAAAGCCAATCATGCCGATTGTTGAGTCAAATAATTTTCCGTAGAGACCAAGTGAACGTTTAAATCTAAATGAAACAAGAAACAGAATAACCAAAGCAACCCAAACTGGCCCTAGTCTGAGTACTATCTGGATAATTATGTCACTCCAAGTTAACAAATCCATATCAATAATCCCTAAGTGACACTGATGCGGGGATTTAGGTATACATACCCAATATCAGATATGAGTTGTGTAACTAAAACGACGAATACTGATACAACAGATACGCCCAGCAAAAGTTCTATGTCATTGTTACCTGCCGCTTGCACAAGAGCCCATCCAAAACCCTTATAGTTAAATAGGGTCTCAACAATTACAACACCATTTAACAGCCATGGGAATTGAAGCATTATAACTGTGAATGGAGCAATCAGTGCGTTTCTTAGAGCATGCTTTAAAACTATGTTTGGAAAAGATACACCTTTCAGACGGGCTGTTCTGATATATTGAGCTGTCATTACCTCAGCCATTGAGGCACGGGTCATTCGAGCAATGTAACCCATCCCATAGATGGCTATTGTTACGACTGGTAGAAAAAAGTTTTCTAAGTTTGGATTGTCCATCGCTGCTGTAGCAGTACCTTTAAACCATTTAAGTCCAAACGCGCTTGATGCAAAAACTGCTATTAGAATGACCCCAGATACGTATTCGGGGGTCGCAGTCGTGACAATTGAAAAAGTTGATAGGGATCTGTCGGTACGGCTTCCTTCGCGCATTCCTGCTAATATTCCAATGATTAAAGCGCTTGGCACCATCAGAGCCATGACCCAAAACATTAAAATTCCAGTTAGGCCCAATCGGGTTGTGACTATACCCCACACATCGCTTTTAAAGCGGGTAGAGTACCCCCAGTAACCCTGTAATATGCCACAATACCTGGGAGCTTCAGATGGAATTTGATCACTTTTAAAACATCTCCCTCGTATCTCTCCGTCTGAGCCTTCAATTACGTATCCTGGATATACTCCTAACCATTCACCATATTTAACCGGTAGCGGTAGGAGATACCCTCTGTTTTCCAAAAAGGAGAGGACGGCTTCATCGTTCATACGAAAATTGCCCTGGGTTTTCGCCATTTTTTCCAAATTTGGATAAAGATTTGTGAGAAAGAATACTACGAATGTCAGGCATAGGGACGTAAACAGCATTATCGCTATTCGTCGAAGTATGAATAGTGCCATTTATTACCCGTAAACTTTAGAGATTAAAGAGGTTATATCAAAGCCGCGCCTAAATTTGGCGCGGCCCTAGTTTATTTAATATTAAGCTTTGAAGCCCCACTTATAAACGTGTGGGTGGTACGCTATGTGCTGCTCACACTGCAGGTCAGGTCTGTGGCTTCTATAGAGATTTCTCCAGTACGGTTGAATTGTTACACCCTCATCTCTGATTAGAGCTTGACACTTGCCAGCGATTTTACGTCTTTCGTCAGCATCAGCAATAGAGTTTGCTTCTGCCAATAGAGCATCAAATTCTTTATTATCCCACGCGAACTCATTCCAAGCTTCACCTGACCGGTAAGCTAAGCCCCAAACTTGGGTTGCAAACGGTCTGTGGTTCCAGTTCGTTGAGCTGAACGGATATTTTGTCCAATCATTCCAGAATGTTGAGCCAGGTAAAATAGTCCTCTTGACTTTAAAACCAGCGTCTCGCAGCTGCGCTGCAACAGAGTCTGTGGTGTTTTTGCGCCAATCGTCATCTATAGAATGCAGTTCATGTTCATAGTCTTCCATACCAGCTTCCTTCATCAAAGCCATCGCTTTGGCAGGATCGAATGGTAGCCGGGTTACGCTATCATCGTGCTCCGGGTGCATTGGCCCAGAATGGAAGTTATTAGCTGGGGATCCTTTCCCCGCATAGCCTAATTCCAGGCAAACTGAGTTATCAACAGCCATTGCAAGAGCCTGTCTAACGCGCTTATCTTTATACGCGTCGGCTAGTTGGTTTGGCCGAATTACGATGGTTGAGCCCGTGGAAATTGTAGAGTTTTCCCATCCGATTGAGGGTACAATATCAACGAATTCACCAACAGTTTCGTAGAAAACATCCACTTCATCGCCCTCAGCAGCTGCAATGTATGCAGATTGATCAGTACCGTAATCAATGAATTCAATACGATCCAATGGAACTGTTCGGCCTACAGCATAGCCCCACCAATCGTGCCCTTCATTTTTTACAGTCACTGCTTTAACGCCTGTCTCATAACTTTCTGGTATAAAAGGACCTGTTCCTACTAGGGCAGATGTTCCCATTGTGTCTGGGTTGAAACTAGAGTGAACAACGGCAGCTGGGTAGTCCGCCATGCCTGCGATTACCGTGATGTCAGAAGCGACACATGTTATTTCAACTGTGTGGCTATTTACAACCTTAATTGCACCAGCCGCTGCCTTGCCAGTATCCGCATCGATCAATGAAGCCATGCGTCCGGCCATTGAATTACCTTCAACTGATTTATCGCACCAGCCTTCAATGACTCGCGCAACGTCGTCAGCTGTGAAATCGTCGCCGTTGTTCCACTTTACGCCTTTACGAACGTTAAGTGTATACTTTGTAGCATCTGAGTTCGCAGACCAACCTTCTAATAAGTTTGGTGTAATTGAACCATCGTTATTATATTCAACTAGATATTCCAGTGTCCCAGCAGTGAAATGCGCAAGTTGTGTCCAATCAAAAGTTCTTGGATCTTTAAGTGCAATGCATTCCATTGCCATCCGCATTGTGCCACCTTGTTGTAAATGTCCGCCAGCTGCTACTGGCGTCGAAGCGCCAATAAGTCCATATGCACCAGCAGCCGTGACTCCCAGGGCTGTGGCTCGAGCCATAAATTCTCTTCTATCCATTTCGCCATCGAGATGTTCTTTAGCATACATCTGAGCAACTGGATGGATTTCTCCTCGTACGTTTTTATGCGTCATTTTTGTCTCCCTGTTATGACACCTAATTTAAATCTAGAAGCAGAAGCATACAAAATAATGCCTGAAACTTCAACCGTACCTGATATGAGGCATTAAAAGATAGTGAAGGTCAACAGTAGTTATCGGCATTTCCTTGTCAAAATACGACAGGCATATGATTGATAAACGACATACCTTTACAAAGTTAGATCGGTTATGTCGTTCCAGTCAGTCATTCGTGTTTTAATCCAGGTTTTTTGCCTTTTAGCATATTGCCTTGTAGCTATTGACGCGTTTTCTATTGCCTGGTTAATCGACAATTCACCTTTTAAATGTGCGATCAATTCTGAGGCGCCAATTGCTTTGCTTGCGAGTGAATTTTCATTCCAATTAACCAGATTTTTTTTTGCCTCATCCAAAGCCCCCATTTTGATCATTTGTTCAAAGCGAAGTCGTATTTTTTTATCTAAATCAGCTTTGTCTGGATTAACTACTAACGGATGACATTCACTTACAGGTAAAATTGCAAGCTCGGTCTCACTTTGCCATCTTTTTAAGGACTTACCAGTTTCATGGAAAACTTCCCATGCTCGAACAACCCGCATTGGATTCTTAACATCAATATTTTCTAAGGTCTCGTTGTCAAGATCCTGTAGAAGGCCCATGATACCATTATCATTGAGCTTTTTCTTGCTTAAATTTTTTACTTTATTGGAAATTTTAGGTATGTTTACGAGACCCTCTGTGAGTGCTGTAAAATATAAGCCTGTTCCACCAACGATTATTAAATTTTTGTTAGTTTTTAAAATTTCTGATAATTCCCGCAACCAATGTCCAACGGAATACTCTTCGTCAGGTGCTTTGTGCCCGTATAAGTGATGCTGTATTATTTTTTCATCTTTTGATGTAGGTCTGGCCGTTAAAATCCGCCAATTACTGTAGACCTGGAGTGAGTCTGCATTAACAATGTGTCTTTTCAATTTGATAGCCAAAGACATCGCAAGTTTAGATTTTCCAGACGCTGTAGGTCCAACAAGTAAGATTGGCTTATTGCTTACTTTCTTTAGAAAATTATTAGTTATCGTATCAGTCATGCTGTTGTGCTTTATAAATTATTCTGAGATAAACCAAGAAATTTCTTGAGTGATGAAAATAATATTAGCTATCACAGCTGTTTTGCCCTAATCATTCAAGTGTTAAAGACGGAGATATCAATGGCCTCATCTGACAGCAAAGTTCCTCAATTTAAAAGGGTAATGCTGAAGATTTCGGGTGAAGCTTTGATGGGAGATAAGGGTTTTGGATTAAATCCACCAACCGTTGAAAGAATTGCACGAGAAGTAAAATCTGTCCACGAGTTAGGCGTGGAGATATGTATGGTCATTGGGGGAGGAAACATATTCAGGGGTTTGCAGGGCAGTGCTCAAGGGATGGAGCGAACTACTGCGGACTACATGGGTATGCTTGCAACTGTAATGAATGCTTTAGCTATGCAAAGCGCTTTAGAAAGTGTCGGTGTTTACACACGTGTGCTGAGTGCCATACCAATGGATCAAATTAGCGAGCCATATATTCGTCGTAGGGCAGTAAGGCATTTAGAAAAAAAAAGAGTATGTATATTTGCTGCTGGAACTGGAAACCCTTATTTCACTACAGATACGGCTGCGACCTTACGAGCGAGCGAAATGGCTTGCGACGCTATATTTAAAGGCACAAAAGTAAATGGAGTTTACGATAAAGATCCAGTTGAACACACTGATGCAAAAAGATTTGATCATATTTCTTATGATCAGGTACTCTCGCAACATCTAAAGGTCATGGATGCCTCGGCTATTGCACTTGCCCGTGACAATAAACTGCCCATTATAGTTTTTTCACTGGCGGAACCTGGCGGATTTAAGACAATTTTAGCTGGAAATGGTACCTACACAAAAGTATATGAAAATAGCTAGGATTATTGTGCTTCTTATGCAATGATTTACTGAAAAGAGCAGAAAAATGTCAGAAGAATTTGAATTAGATGTCGATGACTTAACACGCAGAATGGATGGGGCAATGAGTGCTCTGAAGTCGGAATTTGCTTCGCTTCGTACGGGTAGAGCATCTTCATCGATGCTAGACCCAATAATGGTTGAGGCTTATGGTCAGAAGACTCCAATTAATCAAGTGGGGACGGTAAATGTTCCGGAACCTCGGATGGTAACAATTAATGTTTGGGACAAATCGCTTGTAGAATTAGTAGATAAAGCAATTCGAGAAAGTGGTTTAGGTATAAATCCTCAAATGAACGGTACTTTGATTATGCTTCCAATACCGGAGCTAAATGAGGAGCGGCGAAAAGAACTTAGTAAAGTTGCGGCTCA
This sequence comes from Candidatus Salinivivens marinus, assembly GCF_965655845.1. Taxonomy (NCBI): domain Bacteria; kingdom Pseudomonadati; phylum Pseudomonadota; class Alphaproteobacteria; order Rhodobacterales; family Paracoccaceae; genus Candidatus Salinivivens; species Candidatus Salinivivens marinus. The sequence goes on along the minus strand of NZ_CBFHHX010000001.1, from coordinate 86,331 downwards.
ATATGCCGAGCAAGCTAGGATATCAATTCGCAACATTAGAAAAGACGGAATGGATCAGGTAAAGAAATATAAATCAGATGGAATGTCTGAGGATGATCAAAAGTTTTGGGAGAGCGAAGTCCAGGAGATGACCGATGACTACGTTAAGCGAATTGATAGTTTTCTGAATACTAAGCAAGATGAGATCATGCAGGTTTGACTAAAACAAGAATGCCAGAAAATAAAGGAACTATTGGTGCAGCCGAGCATGTTGCTATAATCATGGATGGTAACGGTCGATGGGCCAAGGCGCGAGGCAAACCTCGTCTGTATGGGCATCGAGCCGGTGCAAAGCGAGTACGAGACATTGTTGAGGCTTGTCCTCAACTCGGTGTTAAATACCTAACAGTCTTTGCCTTTTCCACCGAAAATTGGAAACGTACTCAAACAGAAGTTGCAGGTTTGATGAGATTATTTAAGAAATATATTCTCAGCGAGGCAAAAAGATTGGTAGATGCCGGGGTTCGTGTAAGGTTTATCGGCGATCGTTTGCGCCTGGAGCCAAGGTTAGTCCAATTGATGGATGAGCTGGAAAAGATGACCTCGGAAAATACACTTGTTAACCTCACCGTTGCAATCAATTATGGTGGAAGAGATGAGGTGGCTCGAGCTAGCAGGCGAATGGCGCAAGATGTCGCAAAGGGTAAACTTAATCCAGACAAAGTTAATGAACAAACTTTGGCTCGTTATCTTGATACTTATGTACTTCCAGACCCTGATCTTGTTATTAGAACTTCTGGAGAAGCTAGAATTTCTAATTTTCTGTTATGGCAATCGGCCTACGCAGAATATGAATTTGTCAAAACTTTATGGCCAGATTTTAAAGTCAGGGATTTTCAAGAAATTGTATCTATTTTTGGTTCTCGTAAGCGTCGTTTCGGCGGGTTGCTGGCATCATGACAGTGGCGCGATGGAGTGACTTACCGTCTCGCCTATACTCAGCTAGTGCTTTGGGATTAGCAGGTTTTTCAGCAATGTTTTTCGGTGGGCTATTCTTGCTAGTTACTGTAGCTGGTTTGGTCTTCGTTATGCATTACGAATTGGCCAAAATGCAGAGTCCACTATTCTTGGACGCTCCAATATATTCTTCAATTGCTGCTTTGATAACCATCTTATTCTTAACCTATGCAGATCTTTGGATATTGTCTTTGAGTATTTTAGCAGTTTCCTTGATATGCCAGTACTTTTTAATGAGAACTCAAAAGCTTTTGGGTGCACTATACTCTTTGATTATAATTTTAGGCGGTTTCTATATCATAGAACTCAGAAGTCATTTCGGAATTTTATTTGTTGCATGGATTGTCTGCCTTGTTATTTTGACAGATACATTTGGTTATTTTGGCGGTCGGTTAATTGGCGGTCCAAAATTTTTTATTAGTATTTCGCCGAATAAAACTTGGGCCGGAGTGCTGTCTGGTTGGGCAGGGGCCTTCCTTTGTACCTATTTTTTCATGGAATTCAATGCCTTTGCGGATTTTACGCTTACCGGACAGACTTTATTTTTATTTGCAATCTTACTCTCTTTTTGCTCACAAGTTGGTGATTTGTTCGAAAGCTTTATGAAGAGAAAATGTAAGGTGAAGGATAGTTCAAATATTATTCCAGGACATGGTGGTTTTCTTGACAGATTTGATGGTATCATTGTTGCGATATTAATTTGTGGTATTTCGGAACCTCTATTTTCATGAATAAAAAAAGAATTTCTATTTTTGGAGCTACAGGCTCGGTTGGGCAAAATACTCTTGATTTAATTTCCCGTGATAGAGAGTCCTATGAAATTGTGGTGTTAACTGCAGGCTCAAACATTGATTCACTTATCAAGGCAGCTTTACAATTCAAACCTCAGGCCATTGTAGCTGCAACCAATGATCAATTTAAAGAATTAAAAAATGCTTTAAGCAATACCGAAATCAACATTGGAACAGGTAGAGCGGCACTGCTCGAAAGTGCGTCTAGAAAGTGTGATCTGGCATTTTCAGCTATTGTTGGTGCTGCAGGCCTTGAGCCAGGATTGATTGCACTGGAAAATGGAGCTAATTTAGCGCTGGCAAATAAGGAAAGTATGGTTGCAGCGGGGGATCTGGTAAAAAAAACGGCCTTTAAAAACAATTGTAAATTAATACCAGTTGATAGCGAGCACTCTGCTATTTTTCAAGCGCTACATGGAGAGAATGTTAACTCGATCGAAAGGGTTATTTTAACTGCCTCCGGTGGTGCGTTCCGTGATTGGACAATTGAGGAAATAGCCAAGGCTACCCCTGAGCAGGCATCAACCCATCCAAATTGGAACATGGGTCAAAGAATTACTATTGATAGCGCGTCGATGTTTAATAAGGCCTTGGAAGTAATTGAAGCAAAAGAACTTTTTAATCTGACAGCAAAGCAAATTGAGGTTCTTGTGCATCCACAGTCTCTAGTCCACGCAATAGTGGGCTTCTGCGATGGTGGTATGCTGGCTCATTTAGGTCCGCCAGACATGCGCCATGCTATTGGCTACGCCCTAAACTACCCAAATCGTAAAACATTGCCGTTAGAAAAGTTAGATTTTACAAAAAGTAGTCCTCTTACATTTCTAGAGCCAGATAAAGAACGTTTTCCTGCAATCGGTTTGGCATATGACGTGATGGCGTTAGGGGGTATATCTGGAGCTGTATTCAATGCTGCTAAAGAAACTGCACTTGACGGGTTCTTAGCAAAACAAATTGGTTTTCTAGACATGTCCATTATTGTTGAAAAAACTATTACTGAAATTTGCCATTTGAAAAACTGCCATAAAACGGAAATTTGTTTAAGTAATATTCTTGATCTTGATTCACTGGCACGAAATTATGCGGCAGAGTTAATTCAGATGCAGGGGAGCTAGAAAAAGTTTGGAAGTTTTTCCCTATTTTGGTGGAATTTTGCACCCTGTCGTCTCATTTATTGTGAGTTTATCTATAATTGTTTTTGTGCATGAGTATGGCCACTACATTGTGGGTAAGTGGTCTGGAATCAAGGCTGATGTATTTTCCGTAGGTATGGGACCTGTTATTTTATCCCGTGTCGACAAGAATGGAACTACTTGGCAGATAGCTGCAATTCCATTTGGTGGGTTTGTAAAATTTAAGGGTGATGCAAGCATATCCAGTAGTCATGCGGACTTTCGTTCAAAAGCACTCGATGAAAACGATTTGCGAACAACTTTGCATGGTGCGCCACTTTGGGCGCGGACTGCGACAGTCGCGGCAGGACCGATATTTAACTTCATATTCTCTATAGCCATATTTTTCATCCTGTTCGTATCGGTAGGGCAGGTGCGAGAGCCGTTGACCGTAAGTAAAATAAATCCATTACCATTTGTTAATCAGCTTGAACAAGGTGATGAAATTATAAGTATTTCTGGTTATAAAATTGGCTCAGCTAGCAGCTTAAGTGAGATACTAGAGTATATCGAATATGTTGATCCAAATTCAATTACTTATGAAATCCGAAGAGATGGAGAGACATATTTTGTGGTTGGCCCGCCAATAGATCTTCCACGTGTTTCGGGCTTAGTCCCGCTCTCGGCTGCTGTAGAAGCAAATTTGAATGCAGGTGATGTTATTTTGGAAATCAACGGTGAGCCAATTAATAAATTCGATGAATTGAAAGAGGCGGTTGAAAAATCTTCTGGATCTTCTATTGACCTCACGGTTTGGCGCGACGCAAAAATATTTCAAACGACAATTATTCCCAAAAGAGAGGACATACCTCAGCCTGAAGGCGGTTTTATAACAAAATGGAGAATTGGAATAGTCGGCTCGATATACCCTTTTGATTTGCTTACAGAGCCAATCCCAATCCTGCAAGCAGTTCGACTCTCCGTTTTTCAGACTTACTCGATAATCTCTTCCTCAATTAATGGGCTATACCATATTGTAGCAGGCAATATTAGCACCTGTAATTTATCTGGCCCAGTTGAAATAGCGGAAATTTCTTCTCATATGGCAAAGGAAGGAATTCAAAGTTTTATTCAAACACTGGCATTATTCTCAGCCGCCATTGGTTTTATGAATCTATTACCAATCCCAGTTTTGGACGGAGGCCACTTGGTATTTTATGCTTATGAGGCAATTTTCAAGAAACCTCCAAACCAAAAGGCATTGGGCGTTCTTATGACGACGGGGCTTGCTTTGGTGTTGTTTTTTATGATGTTTGCAATTTTTAATGATTATTATTGCTGATTTTCACTAATTTTATTTTATGCTTTTAAAATCGGATTTGATTGCCTTTGACATGATAAATTTTTGTAGGTAGTCACATAGTGGGGTTAAAAAGCAATACCTGGGAAATCCTATGAAATTGAGAGAAAAACTTTTTTACATCATTTTTGCTTTACCGGCATGTTTGTTCTTATCATTTCCAAGCATTCTTTTGGCTCAAACATTTGCGATTTCAGAAATCGAGATAGTTGGCAATCAACGAATTGAGACTGATACAATCAAGTCGTTCATCTCTTTACCGGAGGGCCAGAATTTTGAGGCTAATGAAATTAACGCTGCATATCAAAGAGTTCTAAAAAGTGGTTTGTTCGAAAGTGTGGAGTTTGACGAAAATGACGGCTTGCTGAGAGTAACTGTCGTTGAGTACCCCACTATTAATCGAATTTATTTCGAGGGCAATGTACGTGTTGAGGATGCAGCTTTAGAAAAGGTATTAAAATCTAAAGAAAAATATGTGCTGGATTCTCAAACGGTTGAACAGGATCGAAAAAATATTGCGGAAACGTATGCCGTAATGGGACGTTTAGCGGCAAGAGTTAATCCAAAAGTAATTAGAAAGCCAGAAAACAGAGTAGATTTAATTTTTGAGATTTTTGAAGGTGGCGTAATTGAAATTGAAAAAATTGGGATTGTAGGCAATAGGGCTTTTTCTGACCGACGGTTACGTCGTGTTTTATCCACTAAACAAGCTGGTCTTTTTCGAACCTTCGTAAGATCCGATACATTTGTAGAGGAAAGAATAGAGTTTGATAAAAAAGTTCTAACAGATTTTTATACTTCACGAGGTTTTGTAGATTTCCGAGTAAATTCGGTCAACGCAGAACTTACAGAGGAGAGGGATGGGTATTTCTTGGTCTTTAATATATCTGAAGGTCAAAAATTCGCTGTAGGAGATGTAGCTGTCGAAACCAGCCTAAAAGAATTGAACGTAGATGAGTATTTTGAAATCTTAAAGCTAATAAAGGGTTCAACATACTCTGCTAAGATTGTTGAGCTTGATGTCGAAAGAATAGAGCGTTTAGCTTTGAGAAATGGCGTTGATTTTATTAGGGTTAAGCCCAAAGTTACAAAGGACAGTTCTTCTTTGTCACTTAACGTTAACTACTTAATGGAACGCAGCCCACGCGTTATTCTCGAGCGAATAAATATAGCCGGTAACACTGCTACTTTAGACAAAGTCATTCGTAGACAATTCCGGGCCGCTGAGGGGGACCCGTTCTCTGCACGACGTATTAGACAAGCAACTGATCGCATTCGTGCTCTAGGTTTTTTTGAAACTGTTGATGTTTCGGCTCGCCAAGGGAAAGCAAAAGATTCTGTAATTGTTGATGTTTCGGTAAAAGAGAAGCCAACTGGATCTGTTAGTTTAGGGGGATCTTATTCCACCAGCTCAGGTTTTGGTCTTCTATTGGAATATGCGGAACGAAATTTTTTGGGTAGAGGGCAAGACTTCCGCCTGAAATATAATTCGGGTGTTGGTAGTCGAACATATTCTCTCGGTTTTATAGAGCCAGAATTTTTGTCTCCGGGCTTAAGTCTTGGGTTTTCTAGTAAGTTCACAGAAACTGAGAAAGAGAACTCTAATTACGATACAACTATCCTGGATGTCTCACCTCAAGTATCTTTCCCAATTAGTGATTATAGTAATATCTCTGTGAGCATAGGATACAATGAGACAGAACTCAGGGACCCAGTGAATGTTGGAAACATTATTCAAAATGAAGTGAATATGGGACAAGAGGAAAGAGCATATTCAAAAGTTGCATATACTTACAATACATTGCGTGATGGATTAGACCCAAACTTTGGTATGGTTTTTAGAGTGTCTCAAGAAGTTTCTGGGTTTACTGGCGATGGTGAGAGCTCAAAAACAAGTGCGTTGGCGAGGTTACAGAGAAAAATTTTAAACGAAGAGGTTTTACTTAAAGGCACGCTCGAGGGAGGGGTCTTGAATTATGGTGATAGCCGAGTAACAGACCGTTTTTTTCTTGGTTCAGCATTAATGAGAGGTTTTGAACCCGGCGGTATAGGTCCAAGAGAAATTGTTGACGAAGGCGAAGTTATAAACGATGCCTTAGGAGGTAATACTTTTGCAGTGCTTAGACTGGAAGCCGAATTTTCGTTGGGTCTCCCTGAAGAATATGGGGTCGATGGTGGGATATTCTTTGATGTAGGTAACTTGTGGTCGTTAGATAAAATGAATGAGAATGTTATTTATGAAGATGGTTCCTGGCGAAGTGTACTTGGCGCTTCTTTATTCTGGAAAACACCTATTGGGCCACTCAGATTTAATTTTTCACGACCACTGCAAAAGGAAACATTTGATAGGGAGCAAAATTTTGATCTTACGATCAGGACCCAGTTTTAGAAATGCGGCTCCTATGTATTCTTTTTTGTCTTTCTGTTTATTGTCCAGCAATTACTATTGCGCAAGAGACGGACACTGGTGAAGCCAGTTTTTCTAGTGTACTGACAATAGATATATCGAGAATTGCTAGGGAGACGCAATATGGGCAGCGCATATTTAAAGAATTTGAAAACGCGCAGAGCGAACTGGTTGAAAGTAATACAGTCATACAGAGTAACCTCGAAGCTGAAGAACAAAGCCTAGTAGAACTGCGTAAAACTCTTGCTGCGGATGAATTCAGAAAATTAGCAGTTGAATTCGATGAAAGAGCCAATGCTATTCGAAAAGAACGTGCGGCGTTGGAAAATACGCTTTTTGAACTTCGAGACGAAAACATAAATAAATTATTGCAGCTTTCTGTCCCGTTCTTGCAAGAAATTATGCTGAGTTATAAAGCATCCGTAATAATTGACAGACGTAACATAGTTTTATCCAATCCGATGGTCGATATTACTGATAAGGCAATAGAGTTAATAAATGATAAGTTAGGAGACGGGACTAAGAACGCTGACTAACTAGACCCACTTTTGAGAGGTCGTTTTGATGTTAAGTAAATCCTGTATAGTATTCCAATGAGAAGGAACTTTTATGAGTGATGTTGAAAGAATTGCAGATATTGATTTAATAAAGCGTATTCTGCCGCATCGGTATCCGTTTCTATTGGTCGACAAAGTAGTTGATATAGATGGTTTTAATAAAGCCACTGGTTTAAAAAATATTACATTTAATGAACCACAATTTCAGGGTCATTTCCCAACTACTCCAATTATGCCGGGTATTATGATAGTGGAGGCAATGGCACAAACGGCAGCTGTAATGGTTGGAGTCGGTTTGAATTTGGCAGATAAAAACATGCTTATATATTTTATGGCAATCGATAACTGTAAGTTTAGAAGAAAGGTAACTCCTGGCGATCAATTGATCATGAATTTAAATACCTTAAGGGGGAAACCTGGTGGTAAAGTATGGAAATTTTACGGAGAGGCTAGTGTTGATGGTGAAATGGCAGCTCAAGCGGAATTTTCTGCTATGATGGATTTGAATAATACCGAGGTATAATCGTGGCAAATGTAAATATCCATCATAGCGCCATAATTGAAGATGGAGCGGAAATTGGCGAGGGAACTTCCATAGGACCCTTTTGCTTTGTGGGAAGTAAAGTCAGATTGGGACAAAATGTAGAATTGAAAAGTCATGTTGTCATAAAGGGCGATACCCACTTGGGTGATGAAAATACGGTTTTCCCTTTTGCTGTCTTGGGGGAAATACCGCAAGACAAAAAATTCAATGGTGAAAGTACTAGTTTAAAAATAGGAAGTCGAAATCAAATTCGAGAGCATGTCACCATAAACGTAGGAACTAAAGGTGGTGGAGGAATAACGAAAGTTGGCAATGACGGACTATTCATGGCCGGGTGTCATATAGCGCACGATGCTCAAGTTGGAGATAATGTCATTTTAGTAAATAATGCTTCTTTAGCTGGGCATTGCATAATAGAAGATAATGTTATCGTTGGTGGATTAAGTGGAGTACATCAATTTGTCAGGATAGGTGAGGGAGCTATAATCGGAGCAGTAACAATGGTCACTAATGATGTGATCCCCTACGGATTGGTTCAAGCTCCCAGGGGTGAATTAGATGGTTTAAATCTGGTAGGCTTAAAACGTAAAGGAGTTCCTAGAGCTGATATTATGGCATTGAGGGCAGCATTTCAGACCCTTTCACAGGGAGATGGTACTTTCCAGGACCGGGCTCAAAAGCTAACAGATGATAGTGAAAGCAAATACGTAGAAAAAATTGTAAGTTTTGTTTTAGGCCACAGTGATAGGTCTTTCCTTACCCCTAGATAAAATAATATGAAAAATTATAAGAATGTTGCAATCATAGCTGGCGGAGGTACTTTACCAAAAATAGTTTATGAAGAACTTTCTGATCCATACGTGATAGGGTTTGAGGGCATGCCGTGTTCTCTGAGTGACCGTGCTAAGTTTCATAATTTTAATCAGCTCGGTTATTTCTTTGAAGATTTAAATGCCCGTGGTATTCGTAGCGTTGTCATGGTTGGCGATATGAAAAGGCCATTATTGGATGAGACAAAATTTGACGAGTTTTCAAAAACAAGGTCTCATTTAATTTTTAATGCCATGCAACAAGGTGATGATACAGTTTTAAAATACATTATTTCATTATTCCTTGAGGCAAATATTACTCCCATTGGGGCACATGAAGTAGTGAGGAATTTAACATTAAAAGCAGGGGTTTATAGTGGCTCTGTAGACAACTTAAATGTAGAGGATGTTAAGCGTGCTGATGAAATTTTAGAAAGAACAAGTTGTCTTGACATAGGCCAGTCGATAGTTGTCGAGGCTGGACAGGTTTTAGGTATTGAAACGGTTCAAGGCACAGAACAGCTGCTTGGTTATGTTCGCGATACCTCTATTGCTCTAAGGCGAGTAGGAGTAGGTGTTTTCGTAAAAAGAGAAAAAATAAACCAGGACTTACGCGTGGACATGCCTACAATAGGGCCGGAAACAATCCGTCAAGTATATGATGCAAAGTTGGCTTCAATTATTATAACTCCTGGTAAAGTTATTGTACTAGACCAGGACGAATGCTTTCGACTGTGCGAAGAGCTTTCATTATCATTTATCGTTAAGGAGCGGGAAAAATGAAAGTGTATTTAGTTGCGGGTGAACCTTCGGGTGATAAGCTTGGAGCTGAATTAATGGCTGGTTTAAAAAGCTGTGCTGCCTATGAATTGGACTTTCATGGCGTAGGTGGTCCTTTAATGGAAGAACAAGGACTGACTAGCTTATTCCCAATAACTGAAATAGCGGTTATGGGTATCGGCGAGATTTTAGCCAAATACATTTTTCTGAAAAAACGAATTAAAAATACAGTAGACGACATACTGCGACTTAAACCCGATGTACTAATTACGATTGATGCGCCAGAATTTTCTTTGCGGGTTGCCAAAATGGTTCGTAAAAAATTATTCATAAATACTATCCACTACGTTGCACCAACCGTTTGGGCTTGGCGTCCCAATAGAGCAAAAAAAATTTCTGGTTATGTAGATCATATTTTAGCATTGTTTCCATTTGAACCACCTTACATGCAACGGGAAGGAATAAGTTGCGATTTTGTTGGGCATCCAGTGGCAAATGAAAATTTGCCAGAACCAAGTTTGGTAAAAAAATTTCGGCAACAACATAAAATAGGCGAAAATGATACCCTTGTAGCATTTCTGCCTGGTTCAAGAATATCTGAAGTTGATCGTTTAATGCCCGTTTTTAAAAATGTTTCGTCAATGCTGATTTCTCAAAAATTAAATACTAGGATAGTTACTGTAGTAGCCCCTGCAGTCGAGCATATTGTGGTAGAAAATTTGCAGAGGTGGGGCAACAATATAATTGTGGTAACTAAGGATGATCTTTCAAGTAATGATTTTCAGAAACTAAAACGTGAAGTATTCGCTTCTTGCGATATTGCATTAGCAGCGTCAGGCACAGTTTCTTTAGAATTGGCGTCTACTGAAACTCCAATGGTAATCGCTTACGATATGGGTTTTTTATCAAGACTCGTTTTTCGGCTGTTAGTAAGCGTTAAGAGTGTAAACCTCGTGAATTTAATTTCCGAACAGCATACTATTCCAGAATTTATTGGCAGCAATTGTAAGCCTGATAAGATTTTTCAAGCCTTGGTAAATCAGCTAGAAGATCCGATTGGTCAAAAAACAGCAATGCGAAAATCTTTAGACCTTTTGAGCGTTGGTGGAGAAAATTCAGGCACTGTAGCCGCAAAATCTGTTATAGCTTTTTTGGAGATACACAAAACTTAGAATGTTAGGGTTTTATTACTTTAGAAAATGTTTTCATGAAACCAACCAGAGAAATAGGAATAATTACTTGCTGATCACCTGAAGATATATGTTTTAAATAGATGGAAGCTTTTTCTTTATTTTTGAGCGCCTCTACTTCTTCTTTAGTTAGTCCAATTTGTGAATAGCAGCCAAGACTATTACAGAATTTGAACTGATATTTTTTTGGCTCTAAGTCTTGTATGGCCAAAATTAATCCTTCAGAAAGAATAGTTTCTAAAGGCACGATGATGGTTGCAGCAGCCTCGGCTACTTGATTATCTGATAGTTTGAATATTGAAATCTCGGCAACTGGTTGTTTTTTATCGTTAAATATTATTTGGTTTGCTTCGCAACGTTCTATGGAATTCTGTGGTGCAATACATTTAAGGTTCCAGTTTTTAATTGTCTCTTTAATATATGGTTGTATTTTTTGCGGCTCTCCTGCCATAGCATCATCTATAGATAGATTATCAGCCTCTTCTGCACTAACAGTTAGGGTGCTTAAAACAGATAAAAAAGTATAGGCCAGTATTAAATTCCAAGCAAAAAAGTATTTTTTTAAAATGTGAGAGTGATGGTATTTTGGCATAGGATTCTCAATAAATAATTGGTTTTTTTATGGCCCTAATGATGAGTGCAGGACCAGCTCGTATATTCTTTCAAAAAGGTGGGTCAATCACGTTTATAATGTACTATTTATACTTCAAAAGTTTTTAGGATAGCAGAAAAATCCAAACCGGATCCGTTCTTGTTTTCTACAAAATCTTTGTAAAGCGTCATTGCAAGATCCCCCATAGGAGTAGAAGCCTTAGTTTCGCTCGCTGCATTTTGAGATAGCATAAGATCTTTTAGCATTAAATCTGACGAAAAACCTGGGATGTAATTGTTGTCAGATGGCGCTTTTGGCCCAACTCCAGGAGCAGGGCAGTAGCTATTCATTGACCAACTATATCCAGATGAAGTGGACACAACGTCAAACATGGCTTCGCGGTCCAACTCGAGTTTATCTGCCAATGCAAAGGCTTCACAAGTCGCGATCATAGTAACCCCAAGTATCATATTATTACAAATTTTTGCGGTTTGCCCACTTCCGTTTTCACCGCAATAAACAGATCTACTTCCCATGTATTCAAATAAGAACCTTAATTGATCAAAATCATCTCTACTTCCTCCAACCATAAACGTAAGGCTGCCAGATTTTGCTCCCTGAACACCACCAGATACTGGCGCATCCAGCATATTTACCTTTTTATTACTAAGGGTCTGGCAAACTTCTTTCGTCGTCTTAACATCAATGGTAGAACAGTCGATTAATGTGCTCTCAGCATTAAAATTGTTAATAAATTCGGACACTATCTCTTTAACTATTAATCCCGACGGTAACATTGTGAAAACGATGTCTACTTCATTAAGAATTGCTGGTATGGATGGCATCATAGTTATTTCAGGTAACTTTATTGAGTTATCCGTATCGAAACCCAAAACATCTAAACCATTTTTGGCTAAGTTTTTTGCCATTGGTGCGCCCATATTGCCAAGGCCTATGAAACCAATTTTCAAATTTATCTCCATATTTTAAAATGGAACCTAGAACTGTTAGTTTATTATCGCCATTCAGAAATTAAATATTAATCCATCGCTTTAAAGTTGAATTCCCCACCTTCTTTAATACCTGATGGCCACCTGCTGGTTACAGTTTTTGTTCTAGTGTAAAATTTGAATGCATCTGGGCCATGTTGATTCAAATCACCAAATACAGATTTTTTCCAGCCACCAAACGTATGATATGCGAGCGGCACCGGAATTGGTACATTAACTCCAACCATTCCAATATTTATTCGGTTTGCGAAATCTCTTGCAGTATCACCGTCTCTAGTAAAAATAGCCGTCCCGTTGCCATATTCATGGCTCATGGCTAATCCGATGGCTTCCTCATAGGAACCTGCTCTTACAGTAGACAAAACTGGACCAAATATTTCCTTCTTATAAATATCCATATCTGGCGTAACTCTGTCGAACAAATGTGGGCCAACAAAGAAGCCATGTTCATAACCTTGAAGGCTAAAATCTCGCCCATCAATAACTAATTCGGCTCCTTGATCTATTCCACTCTGAACGAGATTCAAAATATTTTGTTTTGCTGCACTTGTAACCACGGGACCAAAGTCAACATCGTCTCCTGCTGTGTAAGGTCCTACCTTTAGTTTTTCGATACGTGGTGCCAACTTTTCAATTAGGCGATCTGCTGTTTCTTCGCCGACGGGTACAGCTACTGAAATCGCCATACAACGCTCACCAGCAGCACCATAACCTGATCCAACCAATGCATCTGCTGCTAAATCCATATCTGCATCTGGCATTACAATCATGTGGTTTTTAGCCCCACCAAAGCATTGAACACGTTTTCCATTAGCACAACCTGTCCCGTAAATATATTCGGCAATTGGTGTCGAACCAACAAACCCAATTGACTGTACTGTGGGGTTGCTCAACATAGCATCTACGCTTACCTTATCTCCATTGATGACTTGAAGTACCCCTTTTGGCAGACCAGCTTCTTCCATAAGTTCTGCCAATAAAATTGGAACTGAGGGATCTCTTTCTGATGGTTTTAATATGAAAGCATTTCCACAAACTATAGATGGTGCAAACATCCACATAGGTATCATTGCGGGAAAGTTAAATGGGGTTATTCCTCCACAAACACCTAGCGGTTGTTTCATCGAATACATATCAATGCCAGGACCTGCGCTATCCGTAAATTCACCCTTGAGCATTTGAGGGGCCCCAATACAATATTCTGCCACTTCCAATCCTCTTTGCACATCACCCTTTGCATCTGGAAATGTTTTGCCATGCTCACTACTTAAAACTTCTGCTAGTTTATCCATATCTCTGTGGAGTAAATCGACGAACTTCATCATTACTCGAGCTCGCCTTTGCGGGTTTACAGCTCCCCACTTGGGTTGCACTTTTGCTGCTATTTCAACAGCTGCATCAAACTCTTCTTTAGACGCAAGCGGTACGCGTGCCTGAACCTCACCAGTTGCTGGATTAAATACGTCTCCAAATCTGCCGGAACTTCCAGAAACACTTTGACCGTTTATATAGTGCGTTAGCTCTTTCATTTTCTTCTCCTAGTTATTAAGCCCATTATGCTTGTGCAAAAAAGCTAAATCCAGAGCTATTTTAGAAAAATCAATACAAATACCACCGAAAATAAGCAGGATGGTAATAACTCAAAATAGCAAATTCATCTATTGAATGATAATACAAAGCGCCCGACGTAACTTTAATAAAGATAAAAGGATTTTACTGTCGAAATCCCATCGCATAAAAAATTTTGAAAATACTTCGTTGCTTGACTGATTGTGGGTTCAGATGCACACTGCTGTGTACAAATTGCAAATGTTGGGAGTTAGTAATGCTCATTCAACAGGTTCTACAGGTAAAGGCAATCCCCGGTGTAATAACACTACCGCCGTCTGCTGCGATGTCCGAAGTGATCAAAGTGCTGTCCAAAAAAAGAATAGGTGGAATAGTTATCTCTTCTGACAAAAAGTTTTGTGAGGGAATTATATCTGAAAGAGATATCGTTAAGATCTTGTCTCGGAATGGCGCTGTTGCTTTAGACCACACCGTCGACAATTATATGACCAGTAAGTTAATAAGTTGCACGCCTGATGCAACAGCAGACCAAGTTTTGACCGTAATGACTGAGAAGCGATTTCGTCACATGCCTGTTATTGTTAATAGTGAACTATTAGGTCTTGTAACAATAGGAGACATCGTTAAGGCTCGATTAACTGAATTGGAAATGGAAAAAGAAGCTTTGGAAGGCATGATTATGGGATATTAACATGTCTTTTCATTCATTTATCCTTGAAATTAATCTGTAAAAGTGGGATCCCATCCCTGTAGTTTTATCTAAGGAATTACTGAGTGCGCATTGGTTTATATCCAGGTACATTTGATCCTATAACATTGGGTCATATTGATATAATAAATAGAGCATCAATGCTTGTGGATAGACTTGTAATAGGTGTCGCAATCAATAGGGACAAATCTCCTCTCTTTAATTTAGATGAGCGAGTAAAAATGATTGAAGTTGAATGCTCAAGTCTCGGCAAAAAAACTGGCACAGAAATAATTGCTCATCCATTTGAGAATCTCCTTGTAGATTGTGCAAATGATGTAAACGCCTCAGTAATTTTTAGAGGACTTCGCGCTGTTGCTGATTTTGAGTATGAGTTCCAAATGGTCGGTATGAATCGCGCTTTGAATGATAGCATCGAAACCGTTTTTTTAATGGCTGAGGCAAAGCACCAGGCGATAGCATCGAAGTTAGTAAAAGAAATTGTGCGACTAGGTGGTGATGTTTCAAAATTTGTGACACCGACGGTAAACAAACAGCTCTTAGAAAAATTCTGAATAATTTATAATATCATCCGATATTAAATATGCTTTGCCATGACCACTGCGGTATCAGCCATTCTGTTGGAGAAGCCCCATTCATTATCATACCAGCTCAGAACTCGTACCAAATTGTTATCCATTACTTTGGTTTGATCAGCTGCAAAAATTGATGATCTAGGATCATGATTGAAGTCGCAAGACACAAGTTTTTTATCAGTATATCCCAGAACCCCTTTTAACGTGCTGCTTGCAATATTATTAACTGCTTCATTAATTTCAGTGATAGAGGTGTCACGATTTGCTTCAAAAGTAAGATCAACAACCGATACGTTTGGTGTCGGTACACGAACTGCAAACCCATCTAACTTTTCATCTAGTTCTGGTAGGACTAAACCAACAGCTTTAGCGGCTCCCGTTGTGGTCGGTATCATACTCAAACTTGCAGCACGTGCGCGGTATAGGTCATCATGCATTGTATCTAATACAGGTTGGTCACCGGTATAGCTATGTATGGTAGTCATAAACCCACGTTTTATACCTACTACTTCATGCAGAACTTTTGCAATAGGAGCCAAACAATTTGTAGTACATGAAGCGTTGGAAACGATTACGTCATTTTTTGTCAATGTTTCATGATTTACACCATACACAATTGTTTTATCGGCATTTTTTGCGGGAGCACTAATCAGCACACGTGACGATCCATTACTTAGATGTGCGGCTGCTTTTTCCCGGTCAGTAAAAATACCAGTACACTCCATTGCTATATCAATATGTCTCCAGGGTAACTCTGCTGGTTGCTTAATAGCAGTTACTTCAATTTCCATTTCACCAATAATAATAGAATTTTTGGTCGTTTTAATATCTTTCGCAAATCTTCCATGTATACTATCAAATTCTAACAAATGAGCATTTATTTCAGTTGATCCCAAATCATTTATTGCAACGATTTCCAGATCAGTTCTTCCAGATTCTACTACTGCTCTTAAAATATTACGTCCGATCCTGCCGAAACCATTAATTGCAACCTTGACTGCCATATTTAACCCTCAATTTAAGTTAGCGCTAACATCAAAAAATAAAGTACAAAAGTCAAGCCAAATAAGGGTCTCCAAACGGATAATACAGCATGTGATGTAAATGGTAATTAGCTGGGCGATAATATTCTAATCAAAACTCTTAAGTCGCGACTTATATCAGTTTTTGACCAATTTTTGAGGCAACATCTGTCATTCTGCACGAAAACGCCCATTCATTGTCATACCAAGCAAGTATTCTAACCAAGTTATCACCAACTACTCTAGTTTGATCTGGAGCAAATATCGAAGAGTGGGTCGTGTGATTGAAATCAATTGAAACTTTCGGTTCAGGATCAAATGCAAGTACTTTACTCATATTACCTTTGGAAGCGTCTTCTATAATATCATTAATATTTTGCGATGAAATTTTCTTTTTGGCCTTAAAGGTAAGATCAATGGCTGACACATTGGGAGTAGGTACCCTAATTGCCGTTCCATCAAGCTTTCCATCTAATTCAGGGATCACTGTTCCTATTGTTTTTGCTGCTCCTGTGGAAGTTGGTATCATAGCCAGAGCGGCAGCACGACACCGGTACAAGTCGTCGTGGCGTTTGTCTAATGTAGGTTGGTCACCAGTGTAACTATGTATCGTAGTCATCATCCCATATTCTATACCTACTGTTTCATTTAAGACCTTTGCAATAGGGGCCAAACAGTTTGTCGTGCACGATCCATTTGATAGAATTCGATCATTTCTTGAAATTTTATGATCGTTAACTCCAAATATAACTGTTCGATCCACATTTTTTGCTGGCGCTGAGATTAGTACAGATTTAGCGCCGTTTTTTACATGCGCTATAGCTTTATCATAGCTCGTAAATTTACCGGTGCACTCAAGAACAACATCACATCCTGACCAATCTAAGTCATCGGCATTGTAAGAGGATAGAACTTCAATGGGACCTCTTCCAAGATCGAAGCTGTTTTGGTTAACGTCAACCTTGCCCGCAAAACGACCATGTACACTGTCATATCTTAGAAGATGCGCGTTTGTTTCAATTGAACCTGGGGCGTTAACTTTTGATACTATTACATCGTTTCGGCCATATTCAAAGATACCTGCTAAGGTTGTTCGCCCAATTCGCCCAAAACCATTTATTCCCAGTGTTACCGTCATTTTATCCCCAATATATTTGATTCTCTTATAACCAATTTATTAGTAATAAAAACAATATTTTTATTTAAAATTAGTATGTTAGCGGTAAAATTACATGTTTGCGCAAACAGTTAGCGCAAACTATTCTATACCGAGAGAAAAATAATACTGAGGTTTAGGTACGGGATCACATTACAAAAGACTTATAGCTTCTGAGGCAATTCTATCTGGTGTAATGCCAAAATGGTTAAACAAAACTTCAGCAGGAGCAGATGCGCCAAAACTTTTCATACCTACAAATGAAGATTTGTTTGCTCTCGCTCTATGACCTAACAACCATTCATCCCAACCAGTTCTAACACCGGCCTCGATACCAATTCTAATTGCTTGGCCGGCAGGTAATATGCGTCTTTTATAGGTTTCGTCTTGTTGTGAAAATAATTCCATGCAAGGCATAGATACTACCCTGGTCCCTATTCCCTTATCTTCAAGTAATTCGCGTGCTTGCAAGGCAATAGAAACTTCGGATCCGGTCGCAATTAATATAACCCGTCGGTTTTTTGATGCTTCTTCCAAAATATATGCACCTTTAGATACTAAGTTTGCAAACTGGTGCTTTTGTCTAACAGTGGGGAGATTTTGCCTAGACAGCGCCAAAACTGATGGCGTATTCTTCATTGATAAAGCTATTTCCCAACATTCAGCAGTTTCAATTGTATCAGCAGGTCTAAATACTAATGTATTTGGAGTAGAACGGGATATAGCGAGGTGCTCTACCGGCTGATGTGTGGGGCCATCTTCTCCAAGCCCAATACTGTCGTGGGTCATAACAAAAATAGTTGGTATTTTCATAAGTGCGGCAAGTCTCATTGCCGGTCGTGCATAATCAGTGAAGCACATAAATGTTCCGCCGTACGGTCTAATGCCTCCATGAAGAGCCATACCATTCATGGCAGCAGCCATGGCGTGTTCTCGAATGCCGTAGTGTATATAACGACCTTTCCGATTGTTTTTATCAAATATTTTCATATCGTTTGATTTAGTATTATTTGATCCGGTAAGGTCTGCTGAGCCTCCTATCGTTTCCTGCATAAAGCTGTTTATTGCATTTAGTGTCAGTTCACTTGATTTTCTTGTCGCTATTGTGGGTGATGCCGCGCTACTTTCTTTCTTGAATTTACGAATAGCCGAGGTCAGTTTTTTTGGAGCATCTCCGCTAAAAATTCTTTCAAACTCCTTTCGTTTTGAATTTGATAAACTTTCTAGGTGAGACCGCCATCTTTGGAATGCCTTATCTCCCTCGAGACCTGCTTGTTCCCACTGCTCTTTAATCGATTTGGGAATATCAAATGGTTTGTGGCTCCACTGATAAACTTCTCTCGCATCTTTAATTAGTTCTGGATCGGTTAAAGCTCCATGACCCTTTGATGTGTCCTGTGCTGCTGTGCCTATCGCTATATGGGTTTTACAAGCTATCATTGTAGGTTTTTCAGACTTTTTTGCAGCTGAAATTGCACTATCAATTTCTTCAGGATCATGACCGTCTATCTCTATAACCTCCCAACCGGAGGCCTCAAAGCGTGTTTTTTGGTCGGTTGAATCTGTAAGATCTACAGTTCCGTCTATCGTGATATTGTTGTTGTCCCAAAAAACGATAAGTTTGTGTAAACGTAAATGTCCTGCAAGGCTGATAGCCTCCTGACTGACGCCTTCCATCAAACACCCGTCACCGGCAATTACGAAAGTATGGTGATCAATAATGTTTTGCCCAAATCTTGCGCGAAGGCTTTCTTCGGCAATAGCGAATCCCACCGAATTTGCTATCCCTTGTCCCAATGGACCGGTAGTTGTTTCTATAACATCTGATAGAAAATTCTCTGGATGGCCTGCAGTTTTTTTACCAAGCTGCCTAAAATTCTTTAGTTGATCTATGTCAAAATCAGCATAGCCACAAAGATATGCAACACTATAAAGAAGCATCGATCCGTGACCTGCAGATAAAATAAATCTGTCTCTATCTGGCCAGTTAGGTTGTGCGGTGCTAAATTTAAGATGTTTTTCGAACAAAATCGTAGCAACATCTGCCATCCCAATTGGCATGCCAGAATGGCCAGAATTTGCAGCCGCTACAGCGTCCAGTGTTAAAACACGTATGGCGTTAGCCTTCTCCCAGTGTTGAGGGTGAAGTTTTCGAAGCTTTTCAATTTCCATCGAAGACCGAGTCCTTCAGCAGATTAATCCATGTCAATGCATAACATGAGTATTGCGAAGTTCAAGTGAACAGTGAGGGCTGCTGATAATGATTAAAAGTTTTTGAATAAGAAAACTTAATCTATGAAAAATTTCCAAACAGGTTTATAAAATATTGTATATCAGTAATATATCCTAGAGGACTTGATTAAAGGGTAATATATGGAGCAAATAGTCGATTTAGAGCGTAGAATAGAGTTGGCGTTAAACGAAATTGAGCGCTCAGTATCTCTATATTCCAGAAATTCTCGTGTTGGTAGTGAACCCGCTAATGAAGAGTTAGAGAAACTTTCAATTGAGAATAAAAAGCTTGAAGCAGCAATTGAAGAATTAAAAGCTAAGCATAGTACGGAGCTGCAATCTTTATTAGCTGAAAGAGAAGAAGAGCGAGAAACCGTGAAAAAACTCTACAAAAGATTAACTGAAGTTGTTGAAAATTCTGGAGAATAAAGTCTATGCCTGAAATTAAGCTATCAATAGGAGGCAGAGATTTTCAAGTCGCTTGCCAAGAGGGTGAAGAAAATTTTCTCACTGACGCTGCAAATTTGTTAAATTCTGAGTCACAAAAATTGGTTTCACAGTTAGGTAGATTGTCGGAGTCTCGCATGTTGCTGATGGCAGGTTTAATGTTGGCTGATAGAATGATAAATCTAGAGAAGTCGATTAATGAGCGAGAAAAGCAAATTGAACAGAAAGAAATAGACTTAGAGAAATCGATATCTGCTGCAAAAGCTGCCTCCGATAGTAAGCCAGCGTTTGCTAATGATATTTCTGACCTTCTGGCTAAGACTGCTAAGCGATTAGAAAGCGTCGCTAAATTAACCTCTAGTCAGTAATTCTTTAAAATACGAAGTGGTAATCAGGCGTTTGCTTCGCGGATTTTTTCAGCTGCGTCTTTATCAAATTCAATACCATTTTTCTCAAATAAACTATCGAGTTCGCCTGATAAAGCCATCTCTGTAATTATATCACACCCGCCTACAAACTCTCCCTTGACATACAGCTGCGGAATTGTTGGCCAGTCAGAAAAGTCTTTTATTCCTTGTCTAACTACTTCATCCGCGAGTACATTTATGTCCTCATAGTCGACACCAATGTAATTTAGAACACCTGCTACTTTGCTCGAAAAGCCGCATTGAGGCATAGATTTATTGCCTTTCATGTACAAGACAACGTTGTTTTCCTCGATGGTTTTTTTTATTTGTTCGTTTACTTCAGACATTATTGTTCCTTTAACTATCAGATGGGGCCTTGGTTGTTAGCGCCAATGCATGTAACTCGCCATTTGAACCATCCATTTTTCCTTTTAAGGCAGCATAAACTGCCCTTTGTTGCTGTACACGGTTCATATTTTTGAAACTTTCATCAATAACCTCTGCAGAATAATGATTTCCGTCTCCTGCCAGGTCAGTAATTGTAATACTAGCATTTGGAAATTGCTCGCGTATCATATTCTCAATTTCATTTGCCTGCATAGCCATTTCAAATCTCCTTACGGCATCTTAAATATTCTTTTCACCTAAGAACAAGCCTAAAAAATCTATAGAGACAAATCTAGGTGATTAGTTAAAAATTTCAGCAAAAGAATTTCGATACTTGCTAAAAATTTCATCTTTGTCTGAATAAAAGTCTCCAAATTTGATTTTATCACCACCAAGCGTTCCAATATTTTCAATTGACACTTTAGCTTTCTTTGCATTGACAAAAAGTAACTCAGCTTGATCAAAATTACATGCAATAAGATATCGAGCTTGATCTTCTCCAAAAAGTTTAGCTGGATCTGAAGTTTGGATTTCCATGCCAAGATTTCCCTTTTCAGCTAATTCAAATGCTGCCAGTGCGATGCCACCATCTGATAAATCAGTGCAAGCATTTATGAGGTGCCTATTGTTCAATATGAAATAACCATTCTGTTTTTCAGCCATCAAGTCTACTTGGGGTGGAGAGCCATCTTGCAAATTAAACATTTCATCAACAATTGCAGACTGCCCTAAATGCCCAAAAGTATCTCCAACAACCAGCAAAAGGTCACCTGAGATAACAGAGTTTAATATTGGTTCTTCGTCTTCATTTATTAGTCCTACTGCACCAATTGTTGGGGTAGGTAGTATTGGCTCGCCGTCCGTCTCATTATATAAGCTTACGTTGCCCGAGACTATCGGCATTTCCAGTTTTTCAGCCGCCTCTGCGATACCTTTTATAGCGAGGACAACTTGTCCCATAATTTCAGGTTTTTCTGGGTTACCAAAATTTAAGTTGTCTGTTGATGCTATGGGTTTTGCTCCCACCGCACATAGATTACGGAATGCTTCAGCTACAGCTTGTTTCCCGCCTTCCAACGGATCAGCTTTCACGTATCGTGGTGTCACATCGGCCGTAAATGCTAAACTTTTATTCGTTCCATGAACCCTAACCATACCTGATCCAGTCCCAGGGGTAATTACTGTATCAGCCATTACCTGACTATCGTATTGTTGATAAACCCATTTCTTGCAGCAGTAGTTTGGAGAACTTATCAGGGATAGCAAACCCTCAAGTGGGCTGAAGCTTTTTATAACTTGCAAAGGCTTTACTTTTGGTGGTTCTTTCCAAGAACGGTCATATTCCGGCGAATTTCCAGATAAAGCTTTTAATGGAACTTGAGCCTTTATTTCTCCATTATGTTCAATAATGAATAAGTCCTCAGGTATAGTTTCTCCTATAATTGCAAAGTCTAAGTCCCACTTTTCAAATATTGCTCGACTTTGCTCTTCTTTCTCGGGTTTAAGAACCATAAGCATCCGCTCTTGGGATTCTGACAGCATCATCTCGTATGCTGTCATATTTTTCTCGCGTGTTGGAACGAGATCTAAGTTGAGTTTAATTCCAAGGTTTCCCTTATCACCCATTTCTACCGCAGAACATGTTAACCCTGCAGCACCCATATCTTGAATTGATACAACTGCATCTGTCTTCATTAGTTCCAAACAAGCTTCAAGGAGTCTTTTCTCTGTAAAAGGATCTCCCACTTGAACAGTAGGTCTTTTTTCTTCAATTGTGTCGTCAAATTCAGCAGATGCCATTGTTGCTCCGCCGACACCATCCCTCCCTGTTTTTGCACCTAGATAAACCACAGGCATTCCAACTCCAGATGCTGCAGAGTAAAAAATCATATTGTGATCAACTAAACCAGCTGCAAAAGCATTTACCAAACAATTTCCATTATATGATTTATTAAATCGGATTTCTCCCCCAACAGTGGGAACTCCAAACGAATTTCCATAACTACCGATGCCTTCTACAACACCGTGCACTAGTTCTTTCGTTCTTGGATGGTTTATTTCCCCAAATGATAAGGCGTTCATAGCTGCTATGGGACGTGCGCCCATTGTAAATACGTCTCTGAGTATTCCTCCAACGCCAGTTGCAGCGCCTTGATGTGGCTCTATGTAACTTGGGTGGTTATGGCTTTCCATCTTAAAAACAACAGCTTGATTGTCCCCAATGTCTACTATTCCAGCATTCTCACCAGGCCCGCAGATTACATTTTCACCCTTCTTTGGAAGTAATCGTAGCCATTTCTTAGATGATTTATATGAACAATGTTCATTCCACATCGCAGAAAATATCCCCAGTTCTGTAAATGTTGGATTTCGACCGATAATTTCCAGCAGAAGGTCGTATTCGCTAGAGTTAAGGCCATGACTTTCTATAAGTTCCGATGTGATTGCAGGCTCTAACATTTTATTCCTTGATTTGTTGCTGTTTCTAGTAATGGATTGATAAAGTGAGAGCAATGGAAAGGTTTTTATGATAAGGGTTTTTAGGTCGATGTGCTTAATAAATGGTGTAATTTATTGAGGTACAAACGAATAAAAGTTAAAAACTTTTTAAAAGTTTTTAGTACAAGTATTTTTAAGTTTTGAACGATTATCGAATGGAAACAGTTTTTGGAACTTATAGATTTAAATAAAAAGTTTTTTATTAGGGGATTACAAAATGCGTGGTTTCACTCCTAATGAGTTTAATGCTAGATTGTCTAAGGCCCAAATTTTATTACAAAAGTCTGATCTTGATTGCCTATTGGTAACAAATGAGGCGGATTTTCGCTATTTTACAGGATTTTTAACTCGTTTTTGGGAAAGTCCGACGAGGCCATGGTATTTGCTAATTTTTGCCAATTATCCGCCAATAACTATAGTGCCATCTATCGGAGTACATTTACTAAAAAAAACTTGGTCTGGTGAAATTCGTTCTTGGGAAAGTCCAAATGTTTCCGACGAGGGTATTTCATTGTTGCAAGATATTTTATCTGAATTTCTTCCAAAAAATGGAAAAGTTGGCCTTCCGTCAGGTCCAGAAACATTGTTGCGTATGCCACTCGTTTACTTCAATCAAATAAGGTCGTCGCTAGATAAACTTCACTTTGTAAGTGACTGTGAAATAGTTAAAAATTTGAGATTAATTAAATCTCAAGCAGAAGTTGAAAAAATCAGCCAAGCCGCTGCAATTGCTGGACGTGCATTTTCTCGAATAAATGAGGTTGCAGGTAGTGGTGTCCAACTCTCGAAAGTTTTTAGAGATTTTCAAGCTTTGTGTTTAGATGAGGGTGCTGACTGGGTATCTTATTTGGCTGGTGCATCAGAGCAGGGTGGATATTCTGATGTTATATCTCCTGCTAAAGATGCACCATTAGTAGCAGGAGATGTTTTGATGTTAGACACTGGGGTTGTTTATGATGGCTATTTTTGTGACTATAACCGAAATTTTGGTGTAACTGAGATCTCCAATAGGCTGAGCTCTAACTGGGATCGATTGCAAGAGGCAACGGAGGCTGGTAAAAATATGCTCATCCCCGGAAATACTGCGAAACAGGTGTTTTTTGCAATGAATGCAATTCTTCAAGAAAATAAGAAAAGAAAAAATAGCTCTGGCCGTTTAGGTCATGGGTTGGGTATGCAGCTTACAGAATGGCCTTCCTTTTCAAAATATGATGAAACAATATTACAAGAAGGTATGGTCGTTACACTTGAGCCAATAATAGATATAGATGACGAAAAGATATTAGTTCATGAAGATAATTTTTTAATTACGGCAAATGGTCCAGAACAAATTAGTCCTCAATGTAATCCAACAATACCTGTAATTTAGAGAAATCTAGTGCGGAAAGTTTCTTACGAAATCGGTTTGCCTATAGGCTCTAAGGCTAAACTTGGCTTAATTGTGCTCCAAGCTGATGAAACCATTGAATACGAGTTTTGGCAGCTAATATCAAAGTTGGATTTGGCGCTTCACGTGAGTCGCATTCCTAGTAATAGTGAAGTATCTAAGGATGGCTTAATGGCCATGAAGAAAGAACTGTCGGAAGCTGCAAGTTTGTTTCCTGAAAAAATTAGATTTAATGTTGTCGGCTACGCCTGTACCAGCGCTTCGAGTATAATCGGCTCTAAAGTTGTTTCAGATATGATTAGAAAGGGATGTGTTGCACAGGAGGTTTGCAACCCTATCTCAGCTTTAATAGCCGCTTGCAAGCAAATGAAAATAAATGATCTTTTGTTTTTGACACCTTATGTTAGCGATGTTTCTGAGCATTTAATTGAGGAGGTTAATTCTAATGGGATTAGAACAACCGTAACAGCTAGTTTTGATGAAAAAAACGAAGCGAGTGTAGCGAGGATAAGACCAACTTCAATAGTTGATGCAGTAAATGAGCTATATTCGGGACAGTCGGCAATATTCATTTCATGCACTAACCTTCAAACATTTACTATTATAGAAGAAATTGAAAAAAAATGTGGTTGCATTTGTTTTTCGTCAAACCAAGTCTTAATTTGGCAGATGTTACGTCTTGCCCACATTGATCATAATCTTAGAGGTTATGGTAAACTTTTAAGTAAAAGTTAGATCTGCAAAATTAAGAGGGTAAATATAAAATTTAAGCGAACTTAAGTGTATCAGCCTGGCAAGCTCAAAAATATTTCAAGATGTTTGCAATTTAACCTTTTCTTGCTCCAATTTAATTTTTTTTCGGTGTTCTATAATTTCGTCTTGGACAAAATCACGAAAGGTTTCTATTTTTTTTGAATGACGTAGTTCTTCTGGGTAAGCTAAATAAACAGGTACCTCAACAGATTCTACGTCATGCAAAACTCTCTGTACCCCGTCAAAGTCCTGTGTGACATAATCTGGTAAAACACCAATCCCTAGGTCATGAATTACAGCCTGTAAAACTCCAAAATAATTATTAACGGTCAGCATTGAGGGTAGATCATATTTTATTAAGTTTTGAACAAGTTCTAATCCTGCGCCAACCTGTGCAGACTTAGGATTTTGACAAATAAGTCTATGCTTTTTCAAGTCGTCTAAAGTTTGTGGTTCACCGTTCTGCGATAAGTATCGCGGAGAAGCATACAAGCGCATTTTAACAGTCATGAGCCGTTTTCTGATTAAATCGGCTTGGCTAGGTTCTTTCATTCGGATTGCTACATCTGCCTCCCGCATTGGCAAGTCAAGCACTCGTTCTTCAAGCATCAGATCAATTTTGAGTTGTGGATAGGCCTCGTAAAGTTTTGGTAATCTAGGAGCCAACCACAATGACCCAAAACCTATTGTAGTAGTTACTCTAAGTTCTCCATATATTTCCTCCTCACTATCTTTAATTCTGGCAGAGGCTGCATCTATTCTTTTTGACATAGATTTTGTTGCATCGAATAATAACTCGCCCTGTTCTGTGAGAATTAGACCTCGAGCGTGTCGATGAAACAAAATGGTGTTTAAGCTTTCTTCAAGTGATCTTATTTGACGACTTACTGCCGACTGCGATAGATGAAGTGTATCTCCTGCGTGCGTTAAACTGCCGGCATCCGCCACTGCATGAAAAATCCTAAGTTTATCCCAGTCCATAAGTATCTCAATATTTTTTTGATATTTGTAAACTAAATCTCTTAAGTTTCAATGAATTAAGTATTGCTTGATATAAAAATTTCCTATGAATTAAGTGTTGCTCTCAATACCACTGGATAATTTATTCTTATTAATATAGGGGCCTTAAGTAACAACAATGTATGTAGATCGTTATGAATAAAAAATTTTGTTACTATATAAGTTATGCACACTCTTCAACTAGTGGATTAGGTGGATCCTTTACAAGGGTTTTAGAGAACACTACGGGTAGGTTGGCTTTGCGAAAAAGCTCTAAAAGATGGCTACCTAACTTGAATTCTATGCAAGTCTTTTGGCACTCAATCATGGAAGTTTATGGAGTTACAATAGACGTAATGCAGGGTGACATTAGCGACATTCCTAGTCGGGAGCCTTTGATCGTAGTCGCTAACCATCCATACGGAATTTTGGATGGTTTAGTCATTGGATCCATTCTGGCACAATGTCGTGCAAACTTTAAAATTGTTGCAAATGATATTTTTAACAAAGCACAGCATTTAAAAGACACTATTCTTCCTATTTCATTTAAAAATGATCGTGATGCGATACTACTAAACTTGGGAACAAGAAAAAATGCCCTCAAGCATTTGTCGCAGGGGGGGGCAATTGGAATATTTCCAGGAGGCACAGTATCCACTTCATCTAGATTATTTTCTGAACCAGCTGACCCAGTTTGGAGATCATTCACTGCTAAAATGATTTTGAAATCAAACGCTGTTGTCATGCCTATTTTTTTTGATGGCAGCACTAGTAGAATATTTCAATTAGCCAGTCACTTTCACTCTGCATTGAGGGCTGGCTTATTAATGCGCGAATGCAAGTTGCGTTTAGATAAGTCTGTAAGCTTAGTAATAGGTAAGCCAGTTTCGCGAAATATATTAGAATCATATAAAAACGATCCGGTCGGCATGATGGATTTTTTGAGAAGAGAAACGTATAAATTATCACCAAATAAAAATCAAACTTTTGAATATGGGTATGAGTTTGGAAGCAAGCATCGAAATATGTAGGTATTTTATATGGCAGTAGGCATCTTTGACTCAGGGCTTGGTGGATTGACTATTCTTGATGCAGTCTCAAATAGAATGCCGAGCCAATGTTTTATTTACTACGGTGATAACGCTAATACACCCTATGGAGTAAGAGACTCTGATGATATTTACAAATTAACTACTACTGGATTAGAAAAATTGTGGGATGAAGGCTGTGATTTGGTTATTCTAGCGTGTAATACAGCCTCAGCTGCAGCACTGCGATCTATACAAGAAAAGTTTTTACCAAATGGTAAGAGATGCTTAGGTGTTTTCGTTCCATTAATTGAGGCTTTAACAGAGCGCAACTGGGGAGATAATTCGCCGCCACGAGAGGTTTCTGTAAAAAATGTTGCTCTATTTGCTACTCCAGCCACCGTTTCAAGCAGAGCTTTTCAACGCGAACTTGCCTTTCGTGCAATTGGTGTTGACGTAGAAGCCCAGGCATGTGGAGGGGTTGTGGATGCAATTGAAGATGGTGATCTAATACTTGCTGAGGCATTGGTCCGTAGTCATGTCGATGCATTAAAAAGAAAAATGCCTTTTCCTGAAGCGGCAATACTCGGGTGTACGCATTATCCACTTCTAGAAAAGAGTTTTAAGGAATCTTTGGGGCCCGATGTCAAGGTTTTCTCTCAGGCAAGCCTAGTGGCAGCAAGTTTACAGGATTACTTGGAGAGACACCCTAATATGAAAGGAGCTGCCACAGCTTCTAAATTTATCACTACCGGGGACCCCAAGAAGGTTTCGGACCGCGCAACACAGTTTTTAAAACGTAAGATTGACTTCGAACGCTTTTAAATCTTAAGTTTTGGCAAAAAGAGAGTATGAATGAAGCATAAATTAGCAATAATTGGAGCATCTGGCTACACAGGCGCTGAGCTTATAAGGCTAATCGAGACGCATCCAAAAATGGAAGTAACAGCACTAGTCGGGAATACTAGAGCTGGTTCGTCAATGTCGGACATATTTTCACATCTATCCCATATGGAACTTCCATACTTAACAAAACTTGAAGAAACAGATTTCGAACGAATTGACCTATGTTTTTGTGCTTTGCCCCATAAGACAAGTCAGCAAGTTATTGGTCAACTTCCCGAAAGTCTTAAGGTCATAGATCTGAGTGCAGACTTTCGCTTGAGAGACGTTAATGATTATGAAAAATGGTATAAAGAGAAACATGTTGAGACGGAACTTCAAAAAAAAGCCATTTATGGTTTAACAGAATTTTATCGCGAGCGGATTAAAGGCGCAAATCTTGTTGCAGGCACTGGGTGCAATGCAGCCCTCGGTCAGTATATATTACGGCCACTTATTAGTTCAAATGTAATTGATTTGGAAAATATTATCTTAGATATGAAATGTGCGGTTTCAGGTGCAGGTCGTGCAATGAGAGAAGACTTGCTACACTCAGAATCTTCCGAGGGAATTAGGGCTTATGCGGTGGGTGGAATTCATAGACATCTGGGAGAATTTGATCAGGAATTTTCACTGCTTGCCGGTCAGCCTGTGCAAATTCAATTTACTCCCCATCTTATCCCGGCAAATAGAGGTGTACTTGCGACTGCCTATGTAACGGGAAAGTCAGAAGAGATTTATGATACACTTTGCCAGCGATATGTTGATGAGCCCTTTTTACATGTTTTGCCGTTCGGTAAAATGCCGGCTACTCAAGACGTAAGGGGTTCGAATTACTGTTATCTTGGGGTAGTTCAAGATCGTAAGCAAGATAAAACTATCATAATTGGCGCTCTGGATAATTTAACTAAAGGTAGTAGTGGTCAAGCCATACAGAATGCCAATTTAATGTTGAATGAAAAAGAGACTTTGGGGCTGGAGATGGTCCCTTGTTTTCCATAAGTTTGTTAAAATGAAGAATTTGAAGAAAA
The DNA here is from genome assembly GCF_965655845.1 of Candidatus Salinivivens marinus. Taxonomy (NCBI): domain Bacteria; kingdom Pseudomonadati; phylum Pseudomonadota; class Alphaproteobacteria; order Rhodobacterales; family Paracoccaceae; genus Candidatus Salinivivens; species Candidatus Salinivivens marinus. Next base: position 57,100 of record NZ_CBFHHX010000001.1, on the reverse strand, counting down.
AGCGCCGAGTTCAGATCATCAGCATTGCGTTCGTTGCATTGGCAACTGCTACTATTTTGATAGGTTTTGCGATGAAGGATGGGATTAATTTTTTTAAAAGTCCTACCCAAGTTGTTGAAAATACACCCAACCCTAATGAGGTATTCAGGATCGGAGGGCTGGTGGAGGAGGGCAGTTTGCTTCGAGGTGTTGGTGAAACCATTTCATTTAATGTTACGGATGGTAATGAAAGTGTTAATGTTAAATTTACAGGGATCTTGCCCGATCTATTTGAAGAAAATCAGGGTATGGTTGCAATGGGTAAATTTTCCGATGGAGTATTTTACGCCTCTGAAATCTTAGCTAAGCATGATGAAACTTACATGCCAGCTGAAGTAATTGACGCACTTAAAGAACAAGGGGTTTATCAAGAACCGAAATAATGATTTAACGTACTGAAACCCTCTTAATTATTTTTGAGCGAGGAATTTCATAGTTCATGATTACTGAGTTAGGTCATTTTTGTTTAATATTGGCGATGTTGGTTGCTTTTTTGCAATGTATTGTTCCATTTCTGGGCGCTCGAAAAAATAGTTATGGAATGATGAACTTTGGTGCGACCGCTGCAAATTTACAATTTGCTCTTTTAACGCTTTCTTTTGGCGCCTTGACACATGCTTTCGTAACTTCAGATTTTTCCGTTCGTTTGGTAGCTTTAAATTCTCACTCTTTAAAACCGCTGTTGTATAAGATTAGTGGAGTATGGGGTAACCATGAGGGTTCTATGCTTTTGTGGGTACTGATATTGGCTTTGTTTGGAGCTAGTGCTGTTTGGTTTGGAAGTAATCTTCCGATTAGATTGAAGGCTACAGTTCTCTCTGTTCAAGGAGCAGTTGGACTTGCGTTTTTGATATTTATTGTCTTTACCTCTAACCCATTTCTCCGTATTTTCCCAATCCCATTCGATGGCCAAGATCTTAATCCATTACTTCAGGACCCAGGTTTAGCTTTTCATCCTCCATTTTTGTATCTGGGCTATGTTGGGCTAAGTATGTCATTTTCCTTCGCAGTTGCCGCTCTTATAGAAGGCAGAATAGATGCAGCTTGGGGAAGATGGGTAAGGCCGTGGACACTTGCAGCTTGGCTTTTTTTGACAATAGGGATAGCACTTGGAAGCTGGTGGGCTTATTATGAATTAGGTTGGGGAGGTTTCTGGTTTTGGGATCCGGTAGAGAATGCATCTTTTATTCCCTGGTTGTGTGCGGCAGCACTTCTTCATTCTGCTATAGTTGTTGAAAAGCGCGAAAACCTAAAAAGTTGGACAATTCTTCTTGCGATATTAGCATTTGGTTTCTCACTTACGGGGACTTTCATTGTGAGATCTGGCTTACTAACCTCCGTCCACGCTTTTGCGAATGACCCTGAACGAGGATTCTTTATCTTACTAATCTTTTGCTTTTTTGTAGGCGGTGCTTTGACGCTTTTTGCATTTCGCTCTAATTCACTTCAGGCAAAAGGTGTATTTTCTGTCGTAAGCAGAGAGAGCTCGCTGGTTGCTAATAATATTTTGTTAGTTGTTTCTGCTTTTGTTGTTTTTGTTGGAACGATTTGGCCTTATATTGCGGAAATATTTTTTGATAGAAAGTTGAGCGTTGGACCTCCATTTTTTAATATTGCTTTTACACCTTTCATGGTCGCGCTTGGGTTAATCTTGCCAATAGGCGCGATGGTTCCTTGGAAGAGGGGAAGATTAAACAAAATTTTAAAATCGCTTTTGATACCAATCAGCTTTGCTATTTTATTGGCCTGCTTTGTTTGGGCGTTACAATCCCAAAAAACTATACTTGGCCCTATGGGTTTGTTTTTAGGAGTGTGGATAGTAATAGGAGCTTTGTATGATCTATATAGCCGAACTGGATCAAATCGAAATTTGTTGAGACTCTTTCGTTTACCTCGTTCCGATTGGGGAAAGACTGTTGCTCATGTTGGATTTGGTACCACGATATTTGCTATTTCAGCATTGGTTGCTTGGGAAAGTGAAGATATTCGCACAGCAAGTATTGGTGAAACTTGGTCTTTTTCAGGTTATGATTTTACTTTGCAGTCGGTTGAGAATTTGTCAGGTCCTAATTATTTTTCTGTTCAAGCGTCCATTAAAGTTGTTCAGGATGGTGAGGCTGTAGCAACTTTGTTTCCGGAAAAAAGAAATTATCCTGTTGCTCAGATGCCGACAACAGAGGCTGCCATAGATTACAAGCTGACCAGAGATGTTTATTTAGTTTTAGGTGACCGCCAGCTTGATGGTAAATGGACTGTTAGAACGTACATAAAACCATTTGCAAATTGGATATGGGCTGGATGCATAATAATGGCTCTGGGTGCATTGATATCATTATCGGATAGGCGCTACCGAGTAGCGGCAGGAGCAAAGTCAACCCCAAGAATTGAGATAAAAAAAGCCTGAAAATGATTTTTAAAAAAATAATTTTTATTTTCGCTTTAGCTACGTGCTCAATAGCTAATGCTGTTGAACCTGATGAGGTTCTTGCTAATCCTAAGCTGGAGGAGCGCGCGAGGCAAATCTCTAAAGATTTGAGATGCTTAGTTTGTCAGAACGAGAGTATTGATGAAAGTGATGCGGCTCTTGCAAGAGATTTGAGAGTATTAGTAAGGGAACGACTTCAGGCAGGTGATAGCAATGATGAAGTAATAAAATTTGTAGTTGATCGCTATGGAGAGTTTGCCTTGCTACGCCCGCGAATTGACGGTGTGAATTATTTATTATGGTGGTTCGGCCCATTATTTTTACTTTTTTCAGTATTAACAGCTGTATTTTATGTAAGAAAACTTGGAAACATCTCAAAGACCCAAAATGATTTAACTGCACCGCTTAATGATGAAGAACGGAAGAAATTAAAAGAGATTATGGGTGATTGAGACTATTTAACTTACTCCAACAAGATAGAGACGGTTAACTGAATTATGAATTACGAAAATATACTGGTTGAATACGAAAATTCTGTGGCAACTATTATTTTGAATAGGCCAAATGTAATGAATGCTTTAAATTCACAAATGAGGGCAGAGCTTACGGATGCTGTTACTCGATATTCTAAGGAAGCACGGGTGGTTGTTCTGACTGGTTCGGGAAGCGCGTTTTGTTCGGGGCAAGATTTAGGCGATGGCAACTCGTTACAGTCAGTAGATTTAGAGAGAACTTTACGAGATGAGTATGAGCCATTAATACGTGCAATTGTTAATTCCCCGATACCAACCGTAACTGCTTTAAATGGGGCGGCTGCAGGTGCAGGGGCAAATTTGGCATTAGCAGCAGATATCGTAATTGCGAAATCCAGTGCTTATTTTGTGCAGGCTTTCAGTAGAATTGGTTTAATTCCAGATGTCGGTGGCACTTATTTCCTGCCGCGAGCTATGGGCTTGGCTAAAGCTATTGGCTCTTCAATCTTTGCGGATAAAATTATGGCCGCTGAAGCTCAGGAAATTGGATTAATATATGAATATGTTGAAGATGATAATTATGACATCCATCTAAAATCAAGAGTAGAGTATCTTTCCAATGGACCAACAGTTGCTTTTACTGGGATCAAGACAGCAATGCGAAAATCTTTAAATAACTCTTTAGATGAACAGTTAGAGCTTGAGGCTAAATTACAAAAAAAATGCGGCAATACACGTGATTTCCAGGAAGGTGTTTTAGCGTTTCATGAAAAAAGAGATGCTAAATTTGAGGGGCGGTAAGGTCTCTTATTTGACTATCTATTTTCTATGTCTACGTAGTCTCGTAAGGTTTCGCCAAGATACAGTTGTCTAGGTCGTCCAATTTTTACTTGTGGATCTGCGATCATTTCTTTCCATTGCGATATCCACCCAACAGTCCTAGAAACTGCAAATATTGGAGTAAACATTGAGGTTGGGAAGCCCATTGCTTCTAGGATAATCCCTGAATAGAAATCAACATTAGGAAAAAGCTTCTTTTCTATAAAGTATTGGTCATTAAGAGCCATGTTCTCCAGCTCTTTTGCGACTTGTAAGAGAGGATTATCTTCAATACCAAGCAGTTCTAATACTTCATCTGCTGACTTTTTTAGTACTCGAGCTCTTGGGTCTATATTCTTATATACTCTGTGGCCAAATCCCATCAACCGAAATGGGTCGTCTTTATCTTTTGCTCTCGTAATATATTCTGGGATACGATCGACAGTTCCAATTTCTTTCAACATTTCTAGACACGCCTGATTTGCGCCTCCGTGTGCTGGGCCCCAAAGGCAGGCGATTCCTGCAGCGATACACGCAAATGGGTTGGCACCAGAGCTACTTGCTAAACGAACCGTTGAAGTAGACGCATTTTGCTCATGATCTGCATGTAATGTGAATATTCTATCCATCGCACGGCTTAAAATTGGATTTACTTGGTATTCTTCGGCTGGTACTGCAAAGCACATTCTTAAAAAATTTGACGCATAATCCAAATTATTAAGGGGATAAACAAAGGGCTGCCCAATTGTGTATTTATACGCCATGGCGGCAATTGTTGGCATTTTTGCAATAAGCCTTATTGATGCTACTTCTCTTTGCCAAGAATCAGTTATGTCTGTGCTGTCATGGTAGAATGCTGACATTGCACCCACGACGCCGGTCATAACCGCCATAGGATGAGCATCACGACGGAAACCTCTGAAAAAGTACATCATCTGCTCATGTAGCATTGTGTGGGTTGTGACCCTGTGCTCAAAATCTTCTAACTCAGCCCCAGTTGGCAAATAACCGTATAAAAGTAAAAAACATACTTCCAAATAATGCGACTTATCAGCGAGTTGATCTATAGGATATCCGCGGTGAAGCAGTTCACCTTTGTATCCATCTATAAATGTTATTGTACTGTCACAGCTAGCGGTAGAGGTAAAGCCAGGATCGTATGTAAATACACCTGCTTGATTGTATAATGTTGTAACGTCAATTACATTGGCGCCGGCTGATGGAGAATGAATAGGAAGTTCAATCTCGTTTGCACCAATAATAAGTTTTGCCGTTTTTGATTTGCCAGCCATAATGTCCTCCAAAATGCTGCAACTAGTTGATGCTTTAACTCCGCATTATCCTGACGTGGTGTGAATTAAATTTAATTTTTATACGTATCTTCAAACTCAATTAGCCGCTCAATAGTTTCAACTCTTCCTAGAACTATCATCATATCAAACACACTTGGTGTTTTAGGACTTCCCGCAAGGGCTGCCCTTAAGATGGGAGCTACATCTCGAAACTTCAGTTCAATCTGCTCACAAACGAGGTTTAACAACTCTTCTAAATAGTTCCGGTCCCATCTAACATTTTGCAGTTGCGGCGTCAATATTTTGAGAACATTTAAAGGTAAATCTTCGATTCTCCCCTCAATGTCTGGGTCAAGACAAATTGGTCGTTCTTGAAGAATAAATCTATTTTTTTCAATTAGTTCAGAAAAGCTCTTAACAGCATTTTTTGTGAAATCTAGTGACTTAAGAAGGCCGTTTAACTGTGCCTGTGAAAAGGCTGGTTGACCCACAGCTTTCAAGTATCCTGTTAGCTCATGCAGCAGCGCAGCATTATCTGTATTAGCTATATGCAACTTTGAAATATTGGACAATTTTTTAAAGTCAAACCTCGATGGACTTTTCCCAATACTTTGCAAATTAAACCATGTTTTTGCTTGTTCATCAGTAAAAAACTCATCGTCGCCATGGCTCCAGCCCAGACGCGCAAGGTAATTTCTCATTGCAGCTGCTGGATAGCCCATTTTTTTATACTCAATCACGCTTGTTGCGGCGTTACGTTTTGATAATTTTTTCCCATCTGCACCATGTATAAGTGGAATGTGTGCATAAACTGGAATTGCCCAATTCAATGCAGAATAAATTAAATTTTGTCTGGCTGCATTGTTCAGATGGTCGTCGCCTCGAATAATATGCGTAACACCCATATCATGATCATCCACTGCAACAGCCAACATGTAAACGGGCGAACCGTCAGATCTGAGTAGGATCATATCGTCTAGTTGACTATTCTTTATTACAATATCTCCCTGAACCTCATCTTTAATAATCGTAAACCCATTTTCTGGAGCCTTAATTCTTATCACAAAAGGTTTTTTTGGGAATGTGCTTGGTAAGGCATTTCTCCAAGGGCTTCGAAAAGCATTTGGACTTTTATTGTTAATTGCCAAATTTCTTAAGTCATCGATCTCCGTTTCTGTTAAAAAACATTTGTATGCTTTGCCTGTTTCCAAGAGCTTATTTGCAATCTCAACGTGACGTGGTGCCCTCTTTGATTGGCTAATAGGCTCACCATCAAAATCTAGTCCTAGCCATTTCATTCCGTCGAGGATAGCGTCCTGTGCAGCATCGGTAGAACGATTTTTGTCTGTGTCTTCAATTCTAAGTAAAAATTTTCCATTTCTACCTCTGGCATACAACCAATTAAATAGAGCTGTTCGGGCAGTTCCTATATGCATATCGCCGGTAGGAGATGGAGCAATTCGTGTCACAACGTTGGACATTAATTTCGCCTCTGTGCTGTTTTTAAGTAATTATGCTCAGTTCTTATAGTTAATAATACCAATGAACAAGCAAGTCTTCTTAGACCTACAACGGCATATGTTAACTCAAAACCATTTGCGAGGAACGATTGTTTTCTGGCTAAATCAACTAGTAAGACCTTATTAGCCCGACCAGTCGCCCTTGGACTTTTACGTCACCACTTGGCAGTATTCTGGTTTCATATGCCGGGTTGGCTGCTTCCAACGCTATTGCATCGCCTCTGTAAAAAAATCTCTTTAATGTTGCTTCACTATCTTTCACGAGTGCTACAACAATATCGCCATTTACTGCTGTTTTTGTTTCTTTTATTACGACAATATCCCCATCGTTAATTCCTTCTTCAATCATGGAGTCACCCTTTACTTCTAGCGCATAATGCTGCCCTCCATTCCTTAGCATGTGCCCTGGAACGGCTACATTATGGGAAATTTGACTTATAGCTTCAATGGGAACTCCGGCTGCTATTCGTCCCATTACTGGTAGCTCGCTAGTATGAACTGATTCGGAAAGAGTTCGAGGGTTTACGTCCTCATCGCTTGCCGGATTTTTGGTGGAAACGCGGCTTAGTTTGGTTACTTTATTGTTTGTTTCTAGTGAATCTGGCAGTTTAACTATTTCTATGGCGCGCGCTCTATGAGCAAGCCTTCGAATGAATCCCCGTTCCTCGAGAGCGGTTATAAGTCTGTGAATTCCAGACTTTGAGCGTAAATCCAAAGCCTCCTTCATTTCGTCAAAAGAGGGTGGTATTCCGTCTTTATTCAAATGCTTGTTTATATAATTTAATAAATCGAGCTGTTTTCGTGTAAGCATGCTTTATCCTCAATTTTTTACCTTTGTTCTACTAATGTTCCTTTTTTGTGTCAAGCTTTTGTGAGTTTTTGTTAAATTTTAATGTATTCGCACAGTGTTTTCGCCTGTAGAGCCTTTGCGTGCGCAGCTCTGATAAGAAGCGCATCTGCATCGCATAATAAAGCCAAACGTGCACTATCTTGGTTCTCTACAGGTTCAAGATATCCGTTTGGTAATAAAACTGCACGCATGTAGTGTTCGCGTGGTCCGTTTTTTGGAAGTGAGGTGCTACACGGAGCCATCAGGCGGGGCGCGCTTTTTTTCTCTAACCCTAGCATTGCCTGTATCAATGGTCTGATAAAGACATAGCCACAAACCAAGGCTGAAACTGGATTTCCAGGCAGCCCAACAAGTGCGGTCTCGTTGATTTTTCCAGCCATCAATGGTTTCCCAGGACGCATTGCCACCTTATGAAAGCTTTTATCAACGCCAAAATTATTGGTTGCTTCATTTATTAGATCATATTTACCAACTGAAGCACCGCCAATTGTAATAATTAGATCTGCGTCTTGCGCTAAGCCTATTATATATTCAATAGATTTTAAGTTATCCTGAGCTATTGGTAATATTCGTGGTTCAGCGCCGCACTCCTTACAAAGGGCAGCTATTCCGTATGCGTTAGATGCAATTATTTGATCAGGCTTAGGTGTCTCTCCTGGAAATACTAACTCATCACCAGTAGAAATTATTGCTACTGTTGGTTTCTTTCGGACGCTTAAATGTGCGAAATTCATAGCTGCCAAAAGTGAGATTTCTTTTACCCCAAGTATTAAGGGTGTTTTCACTTTGTATCCTTTTGAAAAGTCCGAACCTTCGAGCCTTATATTTGATTTTTTATCAAAGTTTTCTTTTACAATTATAAACTTTTTGTCAGCCTCTACATCCTCTTGCATGAGCACAAGATTCGCTCCATCTGGGACCTGAGAGCCAGTAAAAATTCTTACTGCTTCATTTTTATTTATTTTTTTTGGATAAGAATGACCTGCGGCAGACTCGCCAATGACTTTAAATTCTGCGCCTGATTTCAAGTTTGCTTTATGTATAGCATATCCATCCATCGCTGATGACGGGAAAGGGGGGTTGCTGCGAGTTGATTCCAACGGTTTGGCCAGTACACGTCCTAAGCATTTTTTTAGCTCAACGGTTTCAACAGGTGTAACTTTCGCGATCAAAAATAATTTTTCTAATGCCTCTGTTACAGAAATCATGGATTTTCGATACGTCCTGATTTTCCGCCGTCTTTCATAGTCAGTCGGATATTACCAATTTCAATCGTTTTATCTACGGCTTTCAACATATCATAAATTGTTAGGCAGCTAACTGTTACAGCAGTTAAAGCTTCCATTTCCACTCCAGTCGGCCCATTAGTTTTTACGTGAGCTTCTATATCAACTCCTGGCAATTCTCTGTTTGGCTGAAGATTTATTTTAACGTTGCTTAGCGGGATTGGGTGGCAAAGTGGTATTAAATCCGACGTTTTTTTGCATCCCATTATGCCTGCTACGCGAGCAATTGACAATACGTCACCCTTCTTGGCTTTCCCCTCGGTCATTATATTGAAGGTCTCACGTTTCATTCTAACGGCACCTTTTGCGATGGCTAATCTGTCGGTATTATCTTTTGAGCTTACGTCAACCATGTGAGCGTTGCCCTTATTGTCAAAGTGGGTCAAAGATTTAGACATTTATGGTCTCAATGGATTGCTTAGAATTTTCTGGGTTGCTGTTTTAACGTTTGGTTGTCGCATTAAACTTTCTCCTATTAAGAATGATCGTACGTCTAATTCTGCCATTGATCGGAGGTCCTCGGTATTGAAAAGTCCACTTTCGCTAACAATCAATCGATCACTGGGTAAAAGTTTTGATAATCTTTTTGTTGTTTCAAGTGAAGTCTCAAACGTTTTCAGGTCCCTGTTGTTTACTCCAATCATGGGTGACTTTAGATTCATTGCTCTCTCAAGTTCTATTTCATTGTGTACTTCAATTAAAACATCCATGTTCCAGGAAACCGCGGCATGTTCTAGCTCTTCTGCTTGTTGATCACTGACCGATGCCATGATTATCAGGATACAATCTGCGTTTAATGCACGTGCCTCAGTAACTTGGTAAGTATCATACATAAAATCTTTGCGTAGGGCAGGGAGTTGAGTTGACTTTCTGGCATTTGTTAAAAAATCTTTATCACCCATAAAACTTGGCTTATCCGTTAAGACCGACAAACAGGTAGCGCCTCCTTCTTCATATGCCGTGGCTAATTTTTCTGGATTAAAATCTTCTCTAATTAAACCTTTTGAAGGAGATGCTTTTTTAATTTCTGCTATCAATCCGTATCCGTCCTTCTGAGCATGTTTTATTGCTCTATAGAAGTTCCTTACTGGAGATGCAGCTTTTGCAAGCTCCTCGATCCTGCTCACAGATACTAGTTTTTTGTCTTTTTCAATTTCTTTCAGTTTATACTCTTTAATATTATCCAAGATGGTCATAGTCATAGCTCACCGTTAGAAACCTTTTTTACTAGTTCTAAAGATTCCTTCGCTTTGCCACTGTCTATACTATCAGCTGCATACTCAACGCCCTCTTTTAATGAGCCACACTTTCCAGCAATCAACAGCGCTGCGGATGAGTTTAAAAGCACAGCGTCCCTATATGCACTTTTTTTGCCCTCAAGTAGTGCTTTTAGTTCAGATGCATTTTCTGCCGGAGACCCGCCAAGTATTTCTGATAACTTGTGAGTAGGTAACCCTGCATCTTCTGGATGAACCTCGAACGAACTAATTTTTCCATCAAAAAGTTCGACTACAGTTGATACACCAATGATGGTAAGTTCATCGGTTCCGTCAGATCCATGCACCAACCAAGCTTTTTCACAGCCTAGTGTATCTAAAGTTTCAGCCATAGGGAAAAGTAAGTCTGGTGCAAACGCACCACTTAGCTGACGTTTTACACCTGCAGGATTGGTTAATGGTCCAAGAATATTGAAAATGGTCTTACATCCAAGTTCTTGCCTGATCGGCATAACATGCTTAGTCGCTGGGTGATGCATTGGAGCCATCATGAATCCAATACCAGCATTTCGGATTTCTGCCTCTACGACATCTGCTTCAACCATTACATTTATTCCAAGGGCCGTTAATGCATCAGCGGCCCCAGATTTTGAACTTAAATTTCTGTTACCATGTTTTGCAACTGTTACTCCGGCACCTGCTACCACGAAAGCAGACGCTGTAGAAATATTGAGTGTTCCAACTCCATCCCCGCCAGTGCCAACTATATCAATAGAACCTGATGGAGCATCTACAGGAATGCATCTCGATCTCATTGCTTCAGCGGCAGCGGAATATTCTGAAACGGATTCACCTCTTGCTCTCATCGCCATCAAAAAGCCACCCACCTGCGAGGGAGTAGCTTTTCCTTCAAACAGGATATCGAACGCTAATTTTGCTTGGGCAGTACTTAGCGGACCCTCTGAGGCTGCATAAATTAATGGTTTCATTTCCTCAGTCATAGTTTGATCCCTGTATTACTAATAAAATTCTTTACTAATTTATGCCCATGCTCCGATGCAATGGATTCTGGATGAAATTGCACCCCAAAAATAGGAAGTTTTTTATGGGAAAGTCCCATTATAGTTCCGTCCTTGAGCCATGCTGTTTTTTTTAAATCACTCGGTAAATTCTCTCTTGAGACAACTAAGGAGTGGTATCGTGTGGCACTAAATGGCTCAGGCATTCCTTTAAATAGTCCTGTACTATCGTGGTGAATTTCTCCCATTTTCCCATGAATAATTTCATGGCAACGAATTATATCCCCCCCAAAGGCCTGTGCGATCGTTTGATGTCCTAAGCATACTCCAAATACAGGTATTTCGCTTTCGGCGGCTTTTAGTGTTAATTCCAAACAGATTCCGGCTTGATCTGGATCGCAAGGGCCAGGCGATAAAACTATTCCTGATGGTCTCATATTTATAGCATCAGTTGCAGTAATAGCATCATTGCGCTTTACAATTATATTTGGTGACAATGCACCTATTAAATGAACCAAATTATATGTAAAACTATCATAGTTATCTATAATAAGGATCATAATTTTTCCCTTTAGCACGATCAGGACTAGCGTCAGAAGTCTTCGTCGAGTATTATTTATTATGTGATAGTTGTGGGTATCAATGTGTGCAAGTGTTTTAAGTTTATGCGTGCATTTTTATTCGAGGAGAGAGAACGATTATTAGGTTTTTAATTGGTGTTATTTCTGCGCTAATACTTGGAGGAATAATTATCAGTATCCCTTCAACGGTAAGAATAGTATCGGGCAAAAGTAGTGCACTGCCAACTAAGGTCATATTAGAAGTGCCTTCTGGCTCAGAATTTAATCAGTCGAGGCCTGATTTGCCTCCTGTTGCAATTTACCAACTCGAGCCTGTGATAATGCCATCAAATGATAATTTTTTAGTTTTAGACACAGATTTTGAGACTAAATTAACTGAGCAAATGACAGCGTCCGCTCTTGAACCAATAACTGATCAGCTTGGAGATAACCTTGTTGAAGCACTTGGTCAGCCGACCGCCTCACAAAACCAACTGTTTCAACCGCAGCTCTATGAAACACGGCCAATCTTGCCATCTATATCCAAAAATTTGGATTCCTCGTTTGTATTAATCGAGACCCCAATGAAAAACCCTTCAACTCAAACAACTAATCAAGCCCTTGATCAGGTGGAATATGATGGAACTGATAATCTTCGACTAGAAGATTTTAATCCAGATCTTCCAGCTGAACCATCAGTACCTTTATTAGAAGCAAATCCAGTTGGGGGCAGCGTGCAAAAATCGAATTAATAGTGCCAATGTTTGTAATACGGTTACTCATTTAAATATGCTGTATAAGTAAGCATCTTTGGAAAGCCGGTTTAATCTTTCAGAGTCCGGAAAACGGCAGCATCAGCTGCAGCACGTCTTATTGCATTAGATTTGTGAACCGTTTCCATATATTCATCTTCCGGTACGCTGTCATATACTACACCGCCACCAGCCTGAATATAAAGCTTTTGGTCCTTTAAAATAGCTGTGCGCAGTGCAATACACATATCCATGTCGCCAGCTGCACTGAAGTAGCCGACTCCGCCACCGTAAACGCCTCTTTTTTCAGGTTCTAATTCATCAATGATCTCCATTGCTCTAACTTTTGGAGCACCAGAAACTGTGCCTGCAGGCATGCCTGCAAAAAAAGCGGATAGAGCGTCATGTTCCGGTGCAAGCTCTCCAACTACATTTGAAACTATATGCATCACATGACTGTATCGCTCGATTATAAATTCCTCAGTTGGTATGACTGAGCCGATTTTAGATACACGTCCAACGTCATTTCTACCTAAATCTAGTAGCATTAAATGCTCAGCTAATTCTTTTTTGTCGTTTAGTAATTCAACTTCTAAAGCTTTGTCCTCCTCGGGAGTTTTCCCTCTGGGACGTGTTCCGGCAATCGGCCTTATTGTAATTTCGTTGTCAAACACTCTTACGAGAATTTCAGGACTTGCGCCAATAACTTGAAAATCTCCAAAATTAAAGAAGAACATGAAAGGAGAGGGATTTGTTCGGCGCAAAGACCGGTATAAGGAAAAAGGTGGTAACTTAAAATCTTGAGTCCATCTTTGTGACGGTACTACTTGGAAAATATCACCAGCCGTAATGTACTCTTTAGCTTTCTCAACTGCCTTTAGATAATTGGATTTCGAAAAATTAGAAATTGGTGGATCTATATCTTTTGGATTTCCTAAATCTCTAGTTTCTAATATTTCACATTGAAGTTTTTTAACGGCACCAGCAATTAATTTTGATGCATTTTCGTAAGACTTTTTTGCATCGTTTTTCTGATTATGCCAAACTGGCACTACTAATATAACCTCACCCTTAGCTCCATCTAAAACAGCAACCACAGAGGGACGTAAAAATACTCCATCTGGCAATCCAATTGGATCCGGGTTTAAATTAGGAAGGTTCTCTATCAGGCGGATGGTGTCGTATCCCAAGTAACCAAAAATCCCAGCGCTCGCCTGTGGTAAATCTTTCGGAATATCAATGTAACTGTCGGATAATAGTTTCCTCAAACTAGTTAAAGGATCAGCTTCCTGCCTTTCAAATGTGCAAGGCTCATTATCTTCCACTCTTTTTAAATAACTCTCATTTCCAGCACATTTCCAGATCCTATCGGGGCGCATACCGATAATGGAGTATCGTCCTCTTATTTCGCCACCAGTTACTGATTCAAGAATAAATGAATTTTCTTCCCCGTTTGTTAGTTTAAGCATTAAAGATACTGGGGTGTCCAAGTCTGCGGCTAATCGACAGTAAACTAATTGGCTTATTTCATTCGTATAGTTTTTCTCAAAATGCTCATAAGTTGGTGTAAGTTTCATAATGACTTCTACTGAAAGTTAACGTGCACAGCATTAATCGAACTTTCATCAACCGTAATGCCTCTAGATTTTTGAACATCGGAAACCATAATCCTGAAGAGGTCTTGCGAAAGTGTCGATTTTATTTGCGTTTCTAATGATTTTAGAATTTCTACTTCTTCTGGCTGTTCAGAAACGCCGTCTCGAATGTTTATTAGACGCAATATAGCTACCTTATCTCCTATTTCTTCAACTTTGTACTCATCCTTGTTCATTTCAAAGACCGCAGCTAACAATGCAGGAGGTGTTTCATCAGAGAAGTCGTCTCGTGAAACTTCTTCAAATTTAGTTGATTTCAAAGAGCTTATGTTTCCGTTGTCTATGTAAAGTTTGGCCTCATCTTTTAACAACTCGTTTTTCTTTTTACTGACCCAATTATCAAGTACCAGTTGATATACCTCATCAAGCGGTTTTAAGGCTGGTTCCACAACTTCATTTAGCCTCAAAGCAATCACTGACCCATCTTCTAGCACAATAATTTCAGGAAAATCTTTGGCTGAAACTGCTACGGCTGCAGTTCTGAAGTCTTCATATTTTGTTACATCGCTGTCTTCCATTCCAGGAAAAAATGCAATTTCTTTGAGCTCGAGTGGTGTTTCTATTGCTAATTCTTCCAAGCTAGCTCCAGATGCAAGAAGATCATCAAACTGCTGCGACTGATTGGCAATTTGTGTAATTGCTTCTGCTAATGCTAATTCTTCACTGAGCTGATCCCTCACGGACTCGAAAGTCAAAGTCTTAGCTTCTCTAATTTCGATTAATTTGAAAAGGCTAGGTCCGAGATCCGTTTCAAATGGCCCTATAATTTCCGATAAATTTGCATCAAATAAACTATTTCCAGCATCGCCCAGTTCAGTTTTTGTCCTAAAGCCGATGTCAATCTCGCTCCCGGTAAGACCGCGCTCATTTACAAATTGAGAAAAGGATGTATTTTCATCTTTAATTGATTGTAGTGCAGTCTCTGCCTCCTGCGTCGTTAAAAATACCAACCTTTCAGCGCGTCTTTTTTCTTCTTGCCTAAATTCGGATATTCTTTGAGCGTAGACCTCTTCTAGCACTTGTTGATCTATCTCAATTTCTTCACTGAGCATTTCTGGGGTCAGTATTACATATGTAATCATTTTGGTTTCAGGTGTCATGTATTGATCTGAATTTTCGTTGTGATGAGTTTTTAACTCTTCATCAGTTGGAGTTGGATCCGGCTTATCCAAATCTTTCCATGCGAGCGTTACTGACTCAAAGTCACGTTTCTGGAATAGATATTTTTCCATTATTTTTAAGTAATTTAATGGTATCTTTACACCGTCGGTAATGCCAGACTGTAAAATCATTCTTGAGGTTTCAGATCGTATGCCGTCCTCATAAATAGAGGGTGTCATGCCAGCATTTTCGAGCACAAAAGTGTACGTTTCTTTGTCAAACCGTCCGTCTATCCCTTGAAAGGCAGATGTTTCATTCAAATTGGTCACAATTACTTCATCATTTACCGATATACCTAAACGCTTTGCTTCGTCTTCTAGGCTTTTAGCTGTTATCAACTGGCTTAGAACGTTACTCGTAATACCGAATGCTTGAGCCTGTTCGAATGTTATTTCCTGTCCCAGTTGAGCAGAAAACCGTCGAAGTTCATTACTTAGCGCTCGTGTATACTCTCTACTACTAATCTCAGTTTCGCCTACCGATGCAACGGCATTGTCTGAGCTAGAAAAATTTACTGCACCAAAGCCGCCTAGACCAATAATTACAAAGGTCATTAATACCCAAGCGAACGTCGTGCCCAATTTGCTTTTGGAACCTGCCATCTTTACCTCTAGTGATACGTAGAATTAATTTATCATATTTATTTACTGTTAAGACGCTGATAGCTTAGGTCTTTCAGTCTTTCAAGCAAAGTACTAATCTTATTTTTGTCAATATTTGCAAATGCGATCCGAAACGATCTGAAGCCAAGCGGGTTATGCTTAGGATAGAACATAGTACCTGGCATTAACAGAATACCTTGGTCCCGCAAAATTAATGGAGCCAGAATATTTGATCCGTCTTCAAAAGGATGTTCAACGAAAGCAAAGTAAGCACCACAACCTTTCAATGACCAGCCAGCGGCAGACAATGGTTGAAATTTTTCTGAAAAATGTTTTGCCCGCTGAAGTATTTCAGTTCTCCGGTCTTCGGCCCATGCTTCCAAATTGTTAAGGCCCCAGTTTGCAGCGTATTGGCCAAGCTGTGGAGGGCAAACTGTAAATGTATCGAGAGCCTTTTCTATCTCAATTAAATTTTTCTTACTTGTTAGTAGTGCTCCAACGCGATGACCAGTCATTCGATAAGTTTTCGAAAATGAATAAAGAATGGTAAGCACCTGATCCCAATTATTATTTTCTAGAAGTGTATGGGGTTGAGATGCGTTTGGATGAAAGTCTTTATAAGTTTCATCGATTATTAAACGTATCTGGTTTGATTTACACAAGTCGAAAAATTTTTGAAGGAGTTGGTTGGAATATATAGCGCCCGAAGGATTATTGGGGCTTACGAGTACTATTGCCCTCGTTCTATCCGTTATTAAAGCCTCGGCCTTTTCAATTATTGGATTCATATTGGCGTCTGTGTCTAGTGGTATACTTTTTACACCTGCCATTTGTAACCACATATGGTGGTTGAAATACCATGGAGTTGGAATGATTACCTCGTCGTTTTCGCCGGTAAAAGACGAGATGCTTGCGCAAAAAGCCTGATTGCAGCCACTAGTAATTGCTACATTTTGATTACTGACTTTTCCCTGATATTGCCTGGACCATTTGCTGGCTAGACTTTCTCGAAGTTCATCTAACCCAAGAACTGGTCCATATGTATTTACTGCGTTGTCACATAAAATCTTATTCGCCATGAACTCCAGCATTTTTTTGGGCGGTGGTTCCGTTGGTGCTGCCTGGGATACATCTATTAATGGTTTTGACGGTTGTAAATCTGGATCTGCTAGCCAGTTTTTTACTTCGAGAACTGGCGGTGGATCCACGCCTATTGTGCGTGTCGTTTTTATTATTTTATCGGTGAAAGTCATTATGAGCTTAATCTGTTCCTCGGTATGGTTCTACATATTGTAGAGCCATGTCCCACGGAAAGAATATCCAAGTATCTTGACTGACTTCTGTTATATAAGTATCAACCTGGTTTCTTCCAAGTGGTTTTGCGTATATTGTCGCTACGTGTGCTTTTGGCATTATAGTGCGAACTGCCTCAAGTGTTTTGCCAGTATCTACCAAATCATCAATAACGAGAACGCCAGAGCCATCTCCGATTAATTCAGAATTTGGTGGCTTTATAACCTTTGGTTCAGCTTGGGTCTGATGGTTGTAAGACTTTACGCTAATGGTATCTACTGTACGAATGTCTAATTCTCGCGCAACTATCATAGCTGGGGCCATGCCACCCCTCGTTATCGCCACTACGGCTTTCCATGCACCTGTGCCAGGTCCTTGTCCATCAAGTCTCCATGATAATGCCCTAGCATCACGATGCAATTGGTCCCAACTTACATGAAACCCTTTTTCATGTGGCAATCGTTCAGACATTAATCCTTCCTCCCAGTAACAGCGTCGATATCAGGCGCATCTACTGCCTTCATGCCAACAATGTGATAGCCTGAGTCAACATGCAAGATTTCTCCAGTAACACCTGAACCGAGATGTGAAAGTAAATATAAAGCAGATTTTCCGACATCATCTATTGTAACGTTTCGTCTGAGCGGTGAGTTAAGTTCATTCCATTTTAATATGTACCTAAAATCTCCAATTCCGGAAGCTGCCAAAGTTTTGATGGGACCAGCTGATATAGCGTTAACCCTGATGTTATCCTTGCCCAAATCTTCAGCCAAATATTTAACCGAAGCTTCTAAGGCTGCTTTCGCAACTCCCATTACATTGTAATGAGGCATGACCTGTTCCGCCCCGTAATACGTGAGTGTAAGCATTGAACCACCGTTTGGCATCAATTTTTCGGCATGACTAGCTACCGCTGTAAACGAGTACACAGATATATTCATTGTCATATTGAAATTTTCAAAACTTGTATCGATGTATCGACCACGCAGCTCTGATTTATCTGAGAAACCTATTGCATGAACTAGGAAGTCGAGTTGACCCCATTCTTTTTTTATTTCTGAAAATAAGTTTGCAACACTTGTTTGATCTGACACATCGCATTCGACTAAAAAATTAGATCCAACTCTTTCAGCGAGAGGCCCAACTCTTTTTTTCAAGGCGTCTCCTTGATAGGAAAAGGCCATCTCTGCACCAGCTTCAAAGCAAGATTTTGCTATTCCCCAAGCTATCGATTTTTCATTAGCCAGCCCCATGATGAGGCCTCGCTTGCCGGTCATTAATCCAGATGACATAAAAAATTCCTCCGAAATTTAACTGTTGAAACTTTTAAGCTATGGTAAGTAGACCTTCAAGCCTGACAAATATTTTTTTGGCCCTAATTACATTTTGAGATATATCAGATTCTTTCGGGAGTAGAGTAATGGTGGAGAAAGATGGTAAATTTGAGGGGAATAATCCTTTCGACATTTGCAAGCGGTGGATCGCCGAGGCCGAAGCTGGCGAGCTTAATGATCCCAACGCAATCGCACTTAGTACCGTTTCCGCGGATGGTATGCCGAATGTAAGGATGGTTTTACTGAAAAACATTGATGATTCTGCATTTGTATTTTTTACTAATTTTGGCTCACAAAAAGCTTTAGAAATTTTTGATTGCGGCAAGGCGAGTTTTGTATGGCACTCGAAATTTTTGCGGAGGCAAATTCGAGTAAGAGGTTTTACTTCGTTAGAGGGTGATCAGGCATCTGATGAGTATTATAATTCACGGTCTTTAAGAAGTAGGTTGGGAGCCTGGGCGTCATTACAGTCAAAACCATTGGACTCACGAGAAACACTGTTAAATCAAGTTGAAAAATTTAGTGAAAGTTTAGGTCAGGAACCGACGCGGCCAAAATTTTGGGGTGGTTTTCGAATTGTACCCGCTGAGATAGAATTTTGGGCAGAAGGTGAGTCCCGCTTACATGATCGCTTTTTGTGGACTAAACACTCTGTGGATGGGCCTTGGAAAATACAACGGTTATACCCTTAATTAGTGATTGGTCATTGCGGCAATGGACTCACTTTTTTTGTTGCTATTAAAATCAAAGAAACTCGCTGTATTTACTGCTGTTGTTGGCACAGCTATTCTTAGCGGCTTTAATTCGATTGCAGGCGACAATTGTGATTGGGAAGAATTATTAATTTACAATAGTATGAATAGACAGGCCAAGTTTTGTGTTGAACTGGCTACAACGTACAGCGAGCGGCAGCAGGGCCTAATGTTCAGGAAGGACATGGAATTTAATGAGGGTATGATGTTTGTCTATGATCAACCACAACCGGTATCGTTTTGGATGAAGAATACGAGTATTCCTTTGGATATTATTTTTGCAGATGGGAGCGGAACCGTAACAAAGATATTCAAGAATGCTGTTCCATTCAGCACAGTCAGTATTTTTGGTGGAGAGCAAGTTCAATATGTGCTCGAGATCAATGCGGGATTATCGAAGTCTTTGGGAATTAAAGTAGGTAATATCTTACAACATCGTCTTATTAATTCTCGAAATTAGCTTTCTAAGCCTAGCTAATTTATTTTATTTTTTATCCCTTAGGTCTTTTCAAATCATTTTTGATTATATAGAGACAAATTCGTCGGGGCGTAGCGCAGCCTGGTAGCGCGACGGTTTTGGGTACCGTAGGTCGCAAGTTCGAATCTTGCCGTCCCGACCATCTTAATCTAAATTGCTTACCCGGTTTTTCAGTATTAGCCTGGTACAGGTCAGTCAGACTGATTTGCAAAAGTATAATTTTTTTTTGAAGAAGTGAATCACTGGGGATCTATATTTTTGAGAATTTCAGTATAAACATTTTCATGTAACTGTCCAAAATTATTAGATTTTAGCAATTGCTTTTTTTAAGCTCACATGATCGGAATTTGCTTTTTTTTTGGGCGAGTTTTTACCACAAAGTCGAGTCAAGAACGTTTTTCACAATTTTATGAAATTTATCTATTGACCTTTGAGGTCAACCTACGTCAAGTTGTGTGAACTGGACACACCACATACTATATGTAGTAGGAAGAGATAAAGTGTCGTAACTTTGTCGTCAGAGGGTATTCGTCCATATTCATGGCTTTTCAATGAGAATTGAAGGCTTAACGAGAAACGTAAAAGTAGGTGGGTTATAATGAAAATTAATAGAAATTTTACGACGGCGGGTAAGTGTGCATATGACGACATAAACTTTACTAGAACATCATCTGAGATCAAAAACCCCGACGGGTCGATTGTGTTCCAGTTGGAAAATGTAGAAGTCCCTGAGAACTGGTCTCAAGTTGCAAGTGATGTGATTGCGCAGAAGTATTTTCGTAAAGCCGGTGTCCCAACCAGAACCAAAAAAGTAAAAGAGAAAGGCGTTCCAGAATTTCTATGGCGATCTGTGCCTGCCACTGACGCGTCATTTACTGGCGAGACTTCTTCTAAGCAGGTCTTTGACCGACTGGCAGGCGCGTGGGCATATTGGGGTTGGAAGGGAGGTTACTTTTCAAGCGAAAAGGATGCCCAATCTTATCTTGATGAAATGAGATACATGCTAGCAACGCAGATGGCTGCCCCGAATAGTCCTCAATGGTTCAACACAGGTTTACATTGGGCTTATGGCATTGACGGCCCTAGTCAGGGTCACCATTATGTCGACTTTGAAACAGGAAAGCTGGTTAAATCAAAGTCCGCTTATGAACATCCTCAACCCCACGCGTGTTTTATTCAATCTGTTAGTGACGATTTGGTAAATGAAGGCGGTATAATGGACCTTTGGGTGCGAGAAGCTCGCTTGTTTAAGTATGGATCAGGTACCGGAACAAATTTTAGCTCTCTACGGGGTGATGGAGAGCCTTTATCCGGTGGTGGTAAGTCGTCAGGATTAATGGGATTTCTCAAAATAGGAGATCGGTCCGCTGGGGCAATAAAGTCAGGCGGGACAACGCGTCGGGCTGCCAAAATGGTAATTTGTGACGCAGATCATCCGGATATAGAGGAGTTCATCAATTGGAAGGTAAAAGAAGAGCAAAAAGTTGCTTCAATAGTAGCGGGCTCCAAGATCCATGAAGCAAAATTAAACCAGATTTTTGACGCTATCAAAACCTGGGATGGTGGGCTTGAAGATGCAGTAGATGCGCAAAAGAATAGTGCATTAAAAAATGCCGTTAGGGACGCCAAAAAATCTCTGATACCCGAAACTTACATCAAAAGAGTGCTTGATTATGCAAAGCAAGGGTACACAGGCATTGAGTTTCCAACTTACGATACAGACTGGGATTCAGAAGCATATGCATCAGTATCTGGTCAGAACTCAAATAACTCAATTAGAGTTACTGACGCATTCCTAGACGCAGTTAAGAATGACGAAAATTGGGATTTGATAAACAGGGTGAATGGAGAGACAGCAAGGACAATCCGTGCGCGTAAGTTGTGGGAGGACGTGGGTCATGCAGCATGGGCCTGTGCGGATCCAGGAATTCAATTTCACGATACTGTAAATGCTTGGCATACATGTCCTGAGGATGGCGAAATAAGAGGCTCGAATCCTTGTTCTGAGTATATGTTCTTAGATGATACCGCTTGCAATCTAGCTAGTATGAATTTGCTAAAATTTCTGTCTAAAGGGGAGTTTAAAGTAGATGATTACATACACGCTACAAAATTATGGACAGTAACATTAGAAATCTCGGTTTTGATGGCCCAATTCCCCTCAAAAGAGATTGCGCAAAGATCATACGATTTCCGCACGCTGGGGCTTGGCTACGCTAATATTGGTGGTTTGTTGATGAATATGGGTCTTGGTTACGATAGTGACGAGGGAAGATCATTATGCGGAGCTCTGACAGCAATTATGACAGGTGTCGCTTACTCTACAAGTGCGACAATGGCGGCAGAGGTAGGAGCGTTCCCTGGCTATTCAAAAAATAGAAATCATATGCTTAGAGTGATTAGAAATCATCGAAACGCAGCACGCGGGAAAGACAGTGGATATGAATCGTTGAGGGTAAAGCCAGTTCCATTAGATCACCTTAATTGTCCAGATCCAGCTTTAATAGATAAAGCAGTTGAAGCTTGGGATGAAGCATTAGCGCTTGGTGAGGAAAACGGGTTTAGAAATGCTCAGGTTTCCGTAATAGCGCCAACAGGCACAATTGGATTGGTTATGGACTGTGACACAACTGGGATAGAGCCTGACTTTGCATTAGTAAAATTCAAGAAACTAGCCGGGGGAGGGTACTTTAAGATTATTAACCAATCGGTACCGGCGGCGCTTAGAAAGCTTGGCTATTCAGAAGCCAATATAGAAGAAATTGTATCTTATGCAGTAGGTCATGGATCCATAGGAAATGCACCAGGCATAAATCATACAAGCTTGATTGGTCATGGCTTTGGGCATCAAGAAATAGATAAGGTAGAGGCAGCACTAGGATCGGCATTTGATATACGTTTTGTATTTAATCAATGGACCTTAGGAGCGGATTTTTGTACCGACGTCCTCGGCATTCCTTCTGATAAATTGGTGGACAGCAATTTCGATCTGCTCCGGCACCTGGGGTATAGTAAATCTGAAATAGATATGGCAAATGATCACGTGTGTGGCACAATGACTTTGGAAGGGGCGCCACACCTCAGTGTAGAGCATTACCATATATTTGATTGTGCGAACCCATGCGGTAAAAAGGGTAAACGATATTTATCGGTGAATAGTCATATTCATATGATGGCTGCTGCGCAGTCGTTTACGTCTGGTGCAATATCGAAGACAATCAATATGCCAAATGATGCGACTATAGATGACTGCCAAAAAGCGTATGAGCTATCTTGGTCTCTGGGAGTGAAAGCAAATGCACTTTACAGAGATGGTTCAAAACTATCTCAGCCATTAGCTGCAGCACTGCTTGATGATGATGATGATGCTGCAGAACTTATGGAAGAAGGAAATCCTCAAGAGAGAGCAGCAACTTTGGCGGAAAAAGTAGTCGAAAAGGTTATTGTAAAAGAGATTATCAAGGAACAAGAACGTTCTAAGATGCCAGAAAGGCGAAAAGGCTATACCCAGAAAGCAATAGTAGGCGGTCATAAGGTATACTTAAGGACCGGAGAATATTCGAATGGTGCTCTTGGTGAAATTTTCATTGATATGCATAAAGAAGGAGCAGGATTTCGCGCCATGATGAATAATTTTGCGATAGCCGTGTCGGTGGGATTGCAATACGGGGTGCCGCTCGAGGAGTTCGTAGATGCATTTACATTCACAAAATTTGAACCGGCTGGAATGGTGCAAGGTAATGATAGCATTAAGAATGCCACATCTATTTTAGATTATATCTTTAGAGAATTAGCCGTCAGTTATCTTGATCGCACAGATCTGGCCCATGTTAAGCCAGAGGGTGCGAGTTTTGATGATATAGGTCTTGGAAGTGAGGAGGGTGTGCGGAATGTAAAAGAAGTTTCAGACACCGCCGCTACACGCTCTTTGGAGGTTTTAAAACAAATTAGTTCGACAGGTTATCTAAGAAAAAGGCTGCCACACGAATTAATGCAGCAGCAAGAAATTGGCGGCGAAATATCAGATACATCGAGTGTGGATGTGGGTGCTATAGTTGCAACAAAACCTATGTCGGTTAAGGGTGATGCTGATCCGGTGATGAATGCTAGAGCGAAAGCAAAACTTCAAGGTTATGAGGGTGACCCGTGCTCGGACTGCGGCAATTACACTCTAGTGAGAAACGGTACTTGCATGAAGTGTAACACATGTGGGGGTACATCCGGTTGTAGTTAACGAGACATAGGGCAGGTGCGCCTGTCCTTGACGACGTTCAGGCCGCAGGCAAAATATCCAGCGAGCAGTTCTGACATAAGAGCTTGAACGGCGAAACTAAAAGAGGTCAAATCTGGCCTCTTTTTTTTATACTAAATTCAACTTTTCATTTGTTACGAAATTGAATTTTGTATATCCTTGACGATATTTTGCCAAAAACCAGTGCTTTGAGCTCCTGACACAGCGTATTGATTGGCCACTATAAACATGGGTACAGCTTTTATACCCATTTGTCGCGCAGTGTGATCTTTTTCAGTTATATTGGTTAAATCATTATCTGAAGTTAACAATCTGAGAATTGATTTTTCATCCATAAAATATTTTGATGCTAGCTTTGCTAGAACATTAATATCACCCAAATCTAAACCATTTACAAAATATGCTTTAAATAATTCGGACACTATTTGATTTTGACAACCCTCAATTTTAGACCAGTGAATTATTCGATGGGCATTCACTGTATTTGGAGTGACTTTAATTTTATCAAGTTTTGCATCTATATTATCGCTTTTTGTGCGCTCAATGATTGGGCCATATGCTTCAACAACGCCATTAGAGCCGCCAAATTTTTTTTCTAAGTATTTTTTTCGATTCATTCCAGTTGGAGGCATTTTTGGATTTAGTTGAAAAGGATGCCATTCAATATTAAACGGATTTTCATTTAATCCCTCAAGAGCGCGCTCTAGATAAACTTTACCTATATAACACCATGGGCAAATTGGATCTGAGTAAATATCAAGCGCAATCAACAGTCATTCCTTTGTAGGTTTCGCTAAGCTTCTTTCTCGATATTTTGCCATTATTTACGGTAGGAATAGTTTTCGTTTTAATATAAATACGGGGCTTTTTGTAGTCTGCAAGACGTTCTTCTATGTGTTTTCGTAATTCTTCTTCAAAAAGATTTGCCTCAGTTGTAAAAATCACAGCAATTACAGTTGTATCTTTTTTAATCTCTAAATTGAAAGCTACAATATTTTCTAACCCCTCCAAATCAAGGAAAGCATTCTCGATTTCCTTAGGAGAAACTCGAAATCCGCCCTGATTCAAAATATCATCTGCGCGGCCAAGGTGTTCAATAAATCCATCTGCCTTCATTCTACCCAAATCACCTGTTGCAAACCACTCTTTGCCATTTGATTTGATGGCATCTTCATTGTCGTACCCAATCATAAGTCCCTGATCTTCTGATGAAATTGCTATTATGCCAACTTCACCAATTGGCACTGGATTGTAAGTAACCTTATTAATAATAGCTACTTTTCGGCCTTTCTGTGGGCGACCAATTGTTTGGATTTCAGATCCAATATTTTCGTTAGTTGATATAAATGTCGAACATTCACTCATTCCAAAAGCTTCATAAATAAATTTTTTCGTTCTTTTTCGCCATTTATCGTGAATGTTTTGGCTCAATTTTTCCCCAGCGGAAAAGCAATGCCTTAAACTGGGAAACTCAAGTTCTTCATTTTGGTCGAGTAATTTTCTATACACACCCGGCACTGCAGCAAATAATGTCGCGTTGGAATTCTTTATTACATTTGGTATGTCGGGGATGGTTAAATTGTCTCCCAATACGATAGATGTTGCTCCGATGCTCCAAGGGTCAAGTAAACCAGTACCGAGTGTATATGTCCAATTTAATGCTCCAGCGTGAAGCAATCTGTCATTTGAAGTCAAAGAATACCAGTCAGAATGCATAGATTTCCGGGCCCAAATGGCTCTATGAGCGTGTTGAACAGCCCTCGGTGTGTTTGATGTCCCAGACGTGAATACGATATATGCTAGCCTATTTGGATTGCCTCTCTTAAACTTCGCTTTTCTGCCCTCAAATGAGAACTTTTCAATATCGGTTTCAGAAATTATTTGTGTATTATCGAAATTAGTTCTCAAAGGTTTTGATGTGATTATAGCTTTAGGTTCTATGAACTTAATTAGCTTTATTAGCTCATGTCTTGTTAAACTGCTTGCCGTTGGAACTGGAATTATACCAACCGATATTGCTCCGAGATAAGCGATGGGAAAGGTAATAGTGTTTCCTAACCTCAACAAAATTTTATCCTCTGGCTTTAATCCAACTCTTATTAAATTATTACCGGTTCTGAGAATTCGATTTTTAAGTTCATCAAAACTTACCGATTGTTTGCCTGTTCTTGAGACGATTTCAAGCGCAGATTTTGTTGGGTTTTTGCACGATTTTTCAAGTACATACTCTGCCAAATTAAACTGATTTGGACAGCTAACTAGTGACTTATCTTTGTATATTGACTTCATTATTTATGATTTTTTAATCTGAGTAACGAACTGAAGTATATTTAAAGGCATACTTATTTGATTACAAAACAAAACTTATTTTGTGTAGAGATAAGTAAGAGGAAATATATCGCTTGTCTTATGGTTATTTAGTTAGATCCAAATATTACAAAAATATACTTGGATGATAGTGTTTAAAAGTATATAAAGAGGTTACTGCTCGATAGGTTTCTTGCCTGTATGAAACCTGCCTCAATAACTATACGCCTGCCCAGTGCAGGCGTTTTTTTTTATTTTATATTGAAATTCGTTGCAGAGTTATCGCAATTTTTCCATATAATATTGGCTTTTTGTAAGGAATTAAAATATTTCAGCAGATTAATAAGCAGATTTTAATCAGTAAGGAAATATCTAATGAACATTTTTAGTGTAGATAGAATCAGCCCTTGAATTAAAAATTAAAATGGATGCTGCTTTCTGAATAATATCTACTTGTTAATACCATTTTTAGTTTATTCTTGCTCAATTATAATAGCAATTTTAGTAAATTATTGGGAAAATATTCTGTTTACATTCCTAATTTTCTATAATTTAAGAACAACGTTATTGTATAATTATGAAGCCTCAGAGAAAATATATGTCATTTCGTTTAGATGATACCGATAGAAAAATATTATCAGAATTACAGATTGATGCTGGTCAATCGCTGGATGAAATAGCTAAAAAGGTTTTTTCATCTAAAACACCGGTTTGGAATCGAATTAAAAAAATGAAAGATTATGGTATAATTGGAGATACTGTATCAATACTCAACGCTGACAAACTTGGTTTTGACGCTTGTTTTTTTGTTATGATTAGAACAAGTGAGCATGATTTGGAATGGCAAGAAAACTTTCTGCAGGCTCTAAAAAATAGGCCTCAAGTACAAGAGGCTCATCGGCTGGCGGGTGATATAGATTATATACTGAAAGTAAGAGTTAAAAATGCGCGGGCGTATGATGAATTTTACCAAGCTTTGATTTCTGAAGTAAAAGTTCACAATGTTACAGCACTTTTGTCGATGGAAGAAATTAAAAGCACTGTTCAATTGCCACTTGGCGATATTAATTTTGCAGGGATACGTTAAGCATCTGCAGACCATGAAAATGATACAAGTTAGAGTAAATTGGCTGGTCTAAAATTCTGATATTAGGAAACTTTTTAAATATAATCGGTAACGCAGTAACTAATTCTAATCGTGCTAACGGAGCGCCAACACAAAAGTGAATTCCGCTCCCAAATGAGAGATTTTTTTTGATTTGCCGAAATGGGTCGAATTTGTTGGGGGATGCCCAGATTCTTTCGTCTCTTCCTGCTGCTCCTATTACCAAAGCTACTTGATCGCCACATTTAAATTTATGATTTCTAAAAATGACATCTTCATAGGCGTATCTCGTGAACATATGTAAAGGCGGATCGTATCGTAAGATTTCCTCTACTGTCGAATTGATGTACTTAGGTCTTAGATAATTTCTATCTTTGCCGTGCTCAAGGATTGCTTTTATACCGTTTCCCACCGTATGGACTGTTGCCTCGTGTCCGGCATTCAAGAGTAATATACAGGTAGATATTAATTCATCTTTTGTAAGTTTTTCGCCCTCTTGCTCTGCGGCAATAAGATGAGAAATTAGATCATCTTCAGGTTTATATCTCTTTTCTTCAATGTATTTTTCCATAAAGCTTACGAATTCTTTTGTCGATGAATTAGCTTTAATCTCCAATTCTTTCGTCCTGCGCGCTTGATACATCATAACCATGTCATTCGACCAACTAAGTAAATCTTGCGCCATAGTTTCAGGAACGCCAAGTAAGCGAGCAATTACTATAACTGGTAATTGGGTGGCGAACCCTTTGAGGATATCTACGTTATTACTTTTGAGATCATCCAGAAGTTTATACGAAAGTGCAGCAATCTCAGGTTGCATTGTATTAATTTTTCTAGTTGTGAATGCACGCAAGACCAGACCTCTTAATCGAGTGTGCTTTGGCGGTTCGAGTTCTAGCATTGAGTTTGATTCTACATGGTTAAATGCTTTTAAATGTTTCTCATCGTTATTTGACCGGTTTTTTAACTTTTCGCGACCAAACCTTTTGTCTTTGAACAAAAGCTCCTGACCGGCAGCATCAAAAACGGCGGGCATATTGTATTCATTCCAATAATATAGACCGTCGGTTGATACAAAATTTTTGTAAAACTTATAGGGATCTTGAATAAAGTCTTCATCAGTTGGGTTTTGTGAAATTAACTGCATTTCAAGATTAGAAAATCAGCAATTGGTATCTTCGAGTGCCCTTATTATAGGAGCAAATTTATCAAAAGAAAGTGATGCTCCACCAACAAGAGCACCATTTACGTTAGGAACGTTAAAAATTTCAAAAACGTTAGATCCATTTACTGAACCACCATAAAGTATTGGAATATCTGATGCCTTTGATCCACATAATTCAGTTAAGTTTTCTCTAATAGATTCGTGAGTTTTTGATATTTCATTGGCCTTAGGGGTCAAACCGGTTCCTATCGCCCATATTGGCTCATAAGCAATAATGATTTTTCCTAAATTCATGCAGCCTTGTATTGACTCGAAAAGCTGTTGCCTCAATACTGCTAGCGTTTTATTTTCTTTTTTCTGAAGCTCGCTTTCACCAATACAAATAATTGTCTGTAAATTTTGTTCTAAAGAAGTTTTAACTTTACGCGCAATTATTTGATAGGTTTCATTGTGTTCAGTTCTGCGCTCTGAGTGTCCAATTATCGAGTGTGTAATGCCAAGATCGACCAACATTTCAGCACTAATTTCACCGGTGAAGGCTCCTGAACTTTCTGAATGTAAGTTCTGTGCGCCGATATTAATATTTTTTGCTAGTTCTTTTGCAGCAGATAAAAGAGTGTAAGGAGGACAAACAATAATTTCTACTTCCGACCTTGCAAATTCATCAGATATTTTTTTTATCTCTGACAAATTTTTGCTTGTGCCGTTCATTTTCCAATTTCCAGCAACTATCTTCCTCATGGTGACCCCAGTCGATCTTTTCTTGTTTTTTTTATAGGCTGATGAATTACATCTTCAACTCCACTTAACGTTTAGTAAGTAAGCTCATATGTTATTTGTTTAAATATCCTTGAATTTGATACTTTCGCCGCATCCACATGCTTCAGAAACATTTGGATTATTAAATTTGAAAGCGCTCTCTAGCAGCGAAGTTTCATAATCTATCTCGGTTCCAAATAAAAACATTTGAGCTGTAGGTGCAATTGAAATTCGAACACCGTCCTGTTCAATTACTTCATCGTTTTTATCCAATTCTGTAACATACTCGATTGTATATTCCATTCCAGCACATCCGCCTTTTTTAACTCCAACTCGAAGGGCGAGTGCATCAGAGTTATCCATAAGTAATTTAATATGAGAAACTGCGCGTGGTGTCAGTGAAATAGGTGGTTTGTTTGGAATTGAGAACATACTTACCTCTACATGAAACCTAACTCAAGTTTTGCTTCATCACTCATCATATCCATTCCCCATGGCGGTTCCCAGATTAATTCTACGTCGACTTTTCTTATTCCAGCTATGGGTTCTATAGCATCTGACACCCACCCTGGCATCTCTCCTGCAACAGGGCAACCCGGTGCCGTAAGCGTCATTATGATTTTCACGTCGTTTTCATTGTTAATATCAATAGTATAGATAAGACCTAAATCGTAGATATTTACTGGTATTTCTGGATCATAAACAGTTCTACAACCCTCTACAACGGTCTCATACAATGAATGGTCCGTAGAAGAGGGAGGTATTAAAGGTGTTCCTTCCATTGGATTTGAGGCGTCAGACATTAACCATACCTATCTATTTCTGAGTAAAGTTATAAGTAATTAAAACTTAAACGTCCAGACAATAACTTTACCGTACTGCTTCGGAACCTGGAAAATCTAATTCTGAAACTTGCGCTGCTACTGGAGCGGTATTTAGAGGGTGAAGTTCGGAAGATACATTAGGAATATCTTTTAATTTCTTCCATTTTTTTTCGTGGTACACTTCCAGCCCACTGAACTTAGATTTATATCCCATCTTAGAGCTGCCTGGCACCCAATAACCTAAATATACATAGTTTAAATCTAGTTCCCTAGCTAACATTATATGATCTAAAACTACGTAAGTGCCTAAAGAATGCTTGGCTAAAGCAGGATCGTAAAATGAGTAGACCATGCTTAAACCATCATCGACGAGGTCTGTTAAGCACGCCGCTACTAGTTTTCTATCAAGTTCGTATTCTATAACCCGTGTTTCAACGGGTGTTTCTTCAATCATTGCTGCGAACTCAAATACGTCCATTTCGGCCATGCCACCACTTGCATGCCTGTCGTCCAGGTAACGCTTAAAGAGTTCAAACTGCTCATCTGTTGCCCAAGGAGATTTTGCCCGCCTTGATATATCGTGATTTGTCTTAAAAGTTCTTTTTTGTGATTTGTTAGGAAAAAACTCTTTAACCTCTACACGGGCTGATAAACATGCAGCACAATCTAAGCATGTAGGTCGGTACAATACATTTTGAGATCTACGAAATCCCTGCTTAGATAGGCAATTATTCAAACTTTGCGCTTCGTCACCTTGGAGTGCAGCAAATAACTTTCTTTCCTGTCTGTCATCTAGATATGGGCACGCCTGTGGTGCTGTCACATAAAACTGTGGGGCTATGGGAAGAGAGTGTCTCATAACATTACAGTAGCAATCTTATTCAAACATGGCAATGGAGAGGCACGCGTATGCGCAGAAACATTTTATTTAAAAAACTCTAACACTTGAAAATTCAAGTTGTAGCATCAAACATCTTTATTATTTGCTGATTAGATCAAATTTATATGTTAGATATAATACCAGATAAAAAATTTCTTAATTTATATTAATGCTACAAATTAAAAATACTTCAAACAGTCCCGTTACTGCAGATGAAACTATTATTTATGAAATCAGATCTTTATTTCCTGATTTTGACGAACGTTTACAGGATTTAATTGCGGGTATGTCGGGGTGTAGC
The DNA here is from genome assembly GCF_965655845.1 of Candidatus Salinivivens marinus. Classification (NCBI taxonomy): domain Bacteria; kingdom Pseudomonadati; phylum Pseudomonadota; class Alphaproteobacteria; order Rhodobacterales; family Paracoccaceae; genus Candidatus Salinivivens; species Candidatus Salinivivens marinus. The sequence continues at coordinate 25,980 of NZ_CBFHHX010000001.1, read as the reverse complement.
CCCTTTCTTTATGGTTTAGTAAAAAAAGAAATTAACTGGATCAAAAATGCTTTGACTTCAACTAAAAGTCCTGAAGCGGAGATCATTAGTGAAGTATTGCAGAGCTCTGATGTAACTAAGAGCTTGCGGATTGCAAAAGGGCGAATTGCGCTTTGGACAGCGCTGCAGGATTTGTCTGGAAACTGGCAATTAGAAGATGTTAGTAAATGTCTGTCTGAGTTTGCAGATTTTAGCGTAAAGGTAGCTTTAAAAACTGCTATTGAGTCAATCATAGCCGAGAGAAAGTTTTCAAAATTAAAAAATTTTAATGATGCTGAACAGATCGGTATTTTCATTCTGGCAATGGGAAAGTTGGGAGCTCGAGAGCTAAATTATTCATCTGATATTGACCTTGTATGCTTCTTTGATGATGAAAAATTGGCCGAAAAAGATCTCTTTGAAACACGGAAAGCTGCAATTTCTGTTATAAAGGGAGTGACTAAGATTTTATCTGAGACAACAGAACATGGATATGTTTTCCGTACTGATCTAAGATTACGCCCGGACCCATCTGTAAACCCTGTTTGTATTGGATTTGAGGCAGCAGAGAAGTACTATGAGGCCTTAGGTCGAACATGGGAGCGGGCTGCTTATATAAAAGCAAGATATTGCGCGGGATCTAGTCCAATAGCGGTTAAGTTCCTAGCAGCATTGTATCCATTTGTATGGCGCAAATATCTTGATTTTGCTGCAATAGAGGATGCACATAGCATTCGCATAAGATACCAAAGAAAAATCGAGTTAAAAACAATTTCAAGTATTCTTGGTCATGACGTTAAGCTTGGTTTGGGTGGGATACGCGATATTGAATTTTTTACACAAACTCGTCAGTTAATTGTGGGTGGAAGGGATCCTGACTTACAGGTCGCTGAAACTCTCGTTGCGCTAGCGAAACTGGCTGAAAAGGGTTGGGTTTCTACAGATACTTCAAAAAGATTAGCTGAGCACTACCGATTTCTTCGTAAGGTTGAGCATTTGTTACAAATGGTCAATGATGCACAAACTCATACATTGCCTCAAACGGATGATGGATTTTTACGTTTGGCTAACTTTCTGATGTTAGATCGTACTGTATTCAAAGAGAAAATTATAAATGCATTAAAATCTGTTCATGATCTTACGGAATCATTTTTCAATCCTGAAGAAGGCTCTATCCCCAAAACAGTTTTTCCGGAGGGTAAAACATATAGACATGATCTTATAAGCAGGTGGCCATCTTATCCTGCGCTCAGGACAGCCCGAGCTGAAGCATTATTTTTAAAGATACAACCAATCATATTGGAAAAATTGTCAAATGCAGTTGATGCTGATCGCGCACTAATATCTTTTGATAAGTTTTTATCCTTACTGCCAGCTGGAGTTCAGCTATTTTCATTATTTAATACAAACAGACAACTTATTGATCTTTTTATCGATATAATATCTTCATCGGATGCTTTATCTGAATATCTATCTGTTAATGTTCAAGTTTTAGATGCTGTGATTGGAGGTTCTTTCTGGAGTCAATGGCCAGGAGAAAAATCTCTTAGCCAAGATTTAGCAAATACAATTGCACGGGAACAGGACTATGAAAGCCAATTGAATGCATCTCGAAGATGGGGAAGGGAATGGCATTTCAGGATTGGTGTGCATTTACTAAGGGGCGTAATAACTCCCGAAATGGCTACAGGCCAGTATGGTGAATTGGCTCTAGCCACGCTAAAAGAATTGTGGTGTTTGGTTAACAAGCAGTTTGCTAAAAAGTATGGTCCGGCGCCTGGTCGAGGAGCCGTATTAATTGGATTAGGATCCTTAGGAAGAAAACGGCTTCATTCTAAATCGGATCTTGATCTGATACTCATTTATGACGCTGCTGGTGTAGAATTATCATCAGGAGAAAAGTCAATAGATTCAAGAACCTACTATGCGAGGCTTACAAAGTCTATGGTGGCCGCTATTGGTGCCCCAATGACTGAAATAAGTTTATTTCAGGTCGATATGAGGTTAAGGCCATCTGGAAATCAAGGGCCAGTTGCAACATCGTGGGAAGCATTCAAGCATTATCAAATCTCAGAGGCATGGGTGTGGGAGCATCTTGCACTGGTCAATGCCACAATAATTGCTGGACCAAAAGGTTTGCAAAAGGATGTCTCCAAGTTTTGTGAAAGTTTAAAAACTTTAAGATCAGATGAAAAAGTGATGTCTGGTCTTTCTATTATGAGAAAAAGATTATACGCCTCGCAATCTATGAATGAAAACTGGAGCTTGAAATTGGGGCAGGGCAAACTTCAAGATATCGAGTTAGTTTCTCAAATGGGCATTATTTTGAGTAATGAGAGAGTTTCTGGTGTTCATAGCGGATTGAATGCGTTGTTTAAATTGAAAAAAATTTGTGCTGAAGACTTGAAGTACCTGATTAATACTTACGAAATATTAACGGATGTGCAGATCTTATCGAAGTTGCTATCAAACGAAGATAATCTGGACAGTGAACTTGGAGCAAATGGCGAGGAACTTTTGTTGCAACATACCGATACGCAAAGCCTTCCTCTATTTTTTGAAAAAATAAGAGAAATGACCACTAAATCTGCAGAGATTATTGGTAACATTTTGCCAAACCCAAAAGAGGTTTATGATGAAAGGTGATCACAATGACCCTAAGGCACTCATTAGAGAAAGCTTCAATATTGAGGGAATTACGATAGAGGAGTGTAGATCAATCTTTTTAGATTGGGCACTAAGTTTGCCGAATGAAGCTGATGCTTGGAAAACAATACCGTTACTTCTAGAACAATATGGGGACAAACAAGAGCATCCAATGTTAGTTACCTTGAGAGAGGGTTTGATAAAGACAGTAAGCCCCATAAGGCGTGGTGGGAGGAAAGGTCGCCTTACAAATTAAGAAAGCTTATCTATCTAATTCATTTTGCCAAGCCCTAGCTATGTTGCCAAATCTCGTGAATTGACCTTCAAAACTTAGTTCAATTGTTCCTATTGGTCCATGCCGTTGCTTTCCAATTATAAGTTCAGCACGACCATGAAGGTGCTCCATTTCAGATTGCCACTTTGCCATATTCTCAAGATCTTGATCACTTGGTTTTTCACGCTCTTTGTAATATTCTTCACGAAATACAAACATTACGACGTCAGCGTCTTGTTCAATGGAACCTGACTCTCTCAAATCTGATAATTGGGGCCTCTTATCATCTCTAGACTCTACCTGCCTACTGAGCTGAGAGAGAGCAATAACGGGTATGTTTAGTTCTTTTGCGATAGCTTTCATACCTTGTGTTATTTCAGAAACTTCATTCACCCTGCTATCTTTGGAAGAGGCAGGCCTTACGAGTTGAAGATAATCTACTATCATTACGTCTAAACCATGTTTTCTTTTTAGGCGGCGTGCCCTTGCTGCTAATTGGGAAATAGGTAGCGCAGGTGTGTCGTCTATGAACAATGGGCAACTTTCTAGTTCTTTTGCAGCATCAACAAACCGACGAAATTCTTTCTCTGTCATGTCCCCCCTGCGAATATTTTCAGATGGAATTTCTGCTGCCTCTGAGAGAATTCTCGCAGCGAGTTGTTCTGCACTCATTTCCAGAGAAAAAAACCCTATTACTCCACCATTTATTGAGCCCTCTGTTCCGTCTTTCAATATGCCCTTCTTGTAAGTTTTGGCGACATTATAAGCTATGTTTGTGGCTAATGAAGTTTTGCCCATTGAAGGTCTTCCTGCCAGAATTAACAAATCTGACTTGTGAAGGCCGCCCAGTTTCTTATCTAGATCAATGAAGCCAGTTGAAATTCCCGCAAGTCCTCCGTCGCGCTGAAAGGCAGCATTAGCTATATCGACGGCATCAGTTACAGCTTTTAAAAACGATTTAAATCCACTGTCTGTCTTCCCAGCTTCTCCCAATTGATATAGTGCTTGCTCTGCATCCACAATTTGTTCTCTGGGCTCCTGATCAATGTCCATTTTTTGAGCTCGCTCAGAGATATCTTTCCCCAGAAGAATAAGTTGCCGTCGAATAGCCAAGTCATAAATTAATTGAGCATAATCCTGGACCGCAAAACCCGCGACTGCTGAGGCCGCTAATTTAGCAAGGTAGCTTGCGCCTCCAAGTTCGTTTAAACCTGGATCATCTTTCAAAAAGGTAGTTAATGTCACAGGTGAGGCAATGCTATTTTTTTTTATTCTCCCAGATGCAACCTCGTAAATATTAGCATGAACCGGGTCAAAAAAATGTTCTGATGTTATTAAGGAATCTGCTCTATCGAATACCTCATTGTTGCTAAGGATTGCTCCCAAAAGTTGCTGCTCTGCTTCTATGGAGTGCGGCATAGTTTCAGGAGAATGAATTTCTGCTCCGGTGGGATTGATTGCAGTGACGGTGTTCATTAGTGGTTCTCTAACTAGGTTACTCGATGCATACACTAATGATCAAAGCTGGGCAAATTGTATAATTCTGTGGATACTTTGTGAATTATTTGAAGCAGCTTAGGACGAATTGAGCCCTAGTCAGTTAAGAAGATTGTATACCGATTAAAGGCGCTCGTTTTGCCATTCACGGGGTGAATTTAAAAACTTTTCAACCTCTTCTATTGTGCTAGAGGTGAAGGTCTTTTGTAATTTTACTTCCTCTAAAATATCCCACCAGGTACATAAAAAATGTAGCTTAATGTTATTCTCTTTAAATATAGCCGGAGCTTCAGAAAATATATCATAATAAAATAATACTGCTGTATCGTTACAAGTGGCACCAGTTTGTCTGATAGCTTCTACAAATGATACTTTTGAACCGCCATCCGTTGCGAGATCTTCAACCAAAAGGACAGTCTGATCGGAATTAATAACGCCCTCAATACGCGCATTTTTCCCGTAGCCCTTTGGTTTTTTTCTAACGTAGGTCATTGGCAAACCCATTCTTTCAGCAACTAATGCGGCGAACGGAATGCCTGCGGTCTCGCCGCCAGCGATGTTATCTATCTTTTCCATTCCAACGTCACGTAGAATTTTGACCGTCAAAAAGTCCATAAGCGTGGCTCTAATTCTGGCAAAAGATATAAGTTTTCGGCAATCAACGTAAGTAGGGCTAGGTAGTCCAGATGCCAATTTGTAAGGTGTTTCTGAATTGAAGCCAATAGCTCCTATTTCTATTAACATACGGGCAGAAAGCTTGGCAATTTCATTATCCGGTATGTAAGATGATGGTATCATTTGTTAACCTTTAAAATTCTCTATTTAGATTTGACAGACCAGTATAGTGGAAAACCTGGATCGAATACGGTTATATTACCCTCTGGAGTAGATATTTTGTTGGGAAACTCTACTGGATTTTTTTCTTTTACTAACTTTATATGTTCACTATTTACGGGTAGGTTATAAAAATTTGCACCATTTATACTAACAAATTTTTCAAGTTGTTTTAGTAGACTTTCTTGCTCAAATACTTGTGCTAGGATTGGTAAAGTATTTGGCGCAGTAAAACACCCTGCACAGCCACAGGAACTTTCTTTTTGACTATCAAAATGAGGTGCACTATCCGTGCCTAAGAAAAATGATGAATTACCCGAGACAGCGGCGTTTAACAGTGCTACTCGATGTTTCTCTCTTTTGGCTACCGGCAAGCAATAGTAATGAGGTTTGATACCACCAGCTAACATGAAATTACGATTCATTACGAGATGATGAGTTGTGATCGTTGCTGCTACGTTTTCTTTTGAAGTTTTAATGTAATTTACTGCCTCTTCAGTAGTTACGTGCTCCATAACCACTTTAAGGTTCGGAAAAGTCCGTATAATCGGATCAAGAACTCTCTCAATAAACACGTGCTCTCGGTCAAATATATCAACGTCAGGGTCTACTATTTCGCCATGAACACATAAAATGCAGCCAATTTCTTCCATTTTTTCAAAAACTTTGTGCAGTCTCGTAAAGTCATTTACCCCAAGCGAAGAATTAGTTGTTGCTCCAGCGGGATATAACTTTACCGCAGAAATTAAATTTTTAGCAAAGCCCTCTGCTAAATCCATTACGTCGATTGTTTCGGTTAAATAAAGTGTCATTAGTGGTTTAAAACTATGATCAACAGGGAGGGCCTCAATAATACGACTTTTATACATGTTCGCATCTTTGACTGTAGTAATTGGAGGTATTAGGTTTGGCATTATGATAGATCGGCCAAAAATTTTTGAGGTGTAAGGAAGTACAGACTTTAAAATTGTTCCGTCTCTCAGATGCAAATGCCAGTCATCTGGTTTAATTATTTCCAACTCTTTTGTCATGATTTTCGGTTACACACTTTTGAAGTTTATTTCTAGACAAATTAAAGGGAATTAATTTAATTTATAAAACATAAGCCATTTATAGGCTTGAATATATTTCTTAAAATAGCACAAAACCTAAATTTAAGTCTGTTTAATTTTCTATGCAAGACTACATCCAGTTAAAGCTCTGTAGGGAGAGATATTATTCTAATTCTTATGCATAAAGATGTGGACATTTAAAAATGGAATCGAACTACTCAAGCGACAACATTCCAGAGATTGCTCTATCTTGGGCATCTCTCGGTGAGCCGGTGGTTTTAGCAACTGTTGTTGAAACTTGGGGTTCTGCCCCGCGTCGGGTGGGGGCACAGATGGCTATCAGCTTAAATGGAAAGATGCAGGGTTCAGTATCGGGCGGATGTATCGAAAACGCAGTTGTGTCCGAAGCAGAAGAGACAATCAACACAAAAAAGATTAGACTACTCGAATATGGTGTAAGTAACGAAGACGCTTTTTCGGTTGGATTGGCTTGTGGCGGTAAAATTCGAGTAATGCTTGAGCCAGTTGGGCATTCAATTTCAATTGAAACATTAAAAAGATTAGTAGAATTAAGGCGAAACAAAGTTCCAGTGGCATGTGTTGTAGACATTAATACTGGCAAAACCGAACTAAAAACAGACAGTTTTTTTAAACGCTTAATTAGCGGATTGTCCGGTTTTGAGGAAGAAGATAAAGTTTTTGTAACTGTTCACAGTTCACCAATTAGAATTGTAATTGTTGGTGCCGTTCACATTGCACAGAGCTTGGTAAAACTTTCAAGAATAGCAAATTTTGATCCAATTGTGATCGACTCTAGAAGTGGTTTTGCGAATTCTGATCGCTTTGACTTGGAGAATATTATTGAGGAATGGCCGGATACTGCTCTTTCCGAGCTATCCATTGATAGAAATACTGCGATAGTACTTTTAACACACGATCCTAAGTTAGATGACCCAGCCTTAAAAATCGCCTTAAATAGCAATGCATTTTATATTGGCGCACTGGGATCCAAAAAAACCCATGCTGCTCGAAAAGATAGAATGGAAAAGTTAGGCTTTGGCCCAGAAAGCACAAAAAGAATAAGTGGGCCCATCGGTCTCAAGATAGGTGCTAGCAACCCGGCTGAAATTGCAGTTTCAATCCTTGCAGAGATAATTTCTAAACTTAGGCAGCATAAAGAATGAAGTTTGGAACAGTGCAAACCAAATATGCTGCAGGTGGCATATTAGCTCATTCATTGGTTTGTGGAAGAGATAGATTTCGTAAGGGAAAAGTTTTAGACGAAAAAGATATCAGACAGTTAATTCAATTCGGGTATGATGAGGTCGTCATTGCGAGGCTTGAAGATAATGATACTGAGGAGAATTTAGCTGCCGCAAAGGTTGCGGAAAATATCCATTTTTTGGCGGAGCCAGAGAATTTTAAAAAAAGTATTGCTTTTACTGGTCGTGTTAATATTTTTGCCAGGACGACTGGAATTATAGTTTTCGATGAAGAAAACCTTATAAAAGCCAATTCTATTGACAATATGATAACGATTGCAACAATACCAAATTATTCTCAGGTCACTAAGGGTTCAATCGTAGCTACAATAAAGATAATAAGTTATGGAGTGATTGCTTCTAATCTCGAGAAGGTCGCTAGTTTAGCAGCTGGAACGATTAGGTTGAAAAGACCAAAATATTTATCGGCACATTTGATTACCACAAAAATTTCTAGGGGTACTTCTGATAAGTCACTAAGTGCAATTAAAAAAAGAACGGATTCTTTGGGTTTATCATTAAGTGTAAACAAAGATGTTCCGCATCACGAAGATAATTTAAAGGAAGCTATTGCTGACGCTGCAAGTGATATAATTCTTATATTAACTGCATCTGCTACATCCGATATTTCGGATGTAGCTCCGATGGCAGTAAAATCTCTTGGAGGGAAGATTTTGAGGTTCGGCATCCCCGTAGATCCTGGTAATCTTCTGTTCCTAGGTCTTTTATCCGATAAGCCAATCATTGGCTTACCAGGTTGCGCCAAGTCTCCTGCAACGAACGGTGCAGATTGGGTATTGTCCAGAGTAGTTTGTGGTCAAATTCCGAGCGAATACGACTTTGCTCGAATGGGGGTAGGCGGTCTCCTTAAAGAAAACAGCTTACGACCAATGCCTAGATTAAAGTCTGAAACCCAAAAATAAGCACGAATATCTATTTAGAAGAGGTTGGTCCAATCATCATAGTCATTTGGCGACCTTCCATTTTTGGTATATTTTCTATTTTGCCAAAACCTTCGATGTCTGCTGCTATCCGCTCCAATAATTCTCGTCCTAGCTCCTGATGAGCCATTTCTCTTCCGCGAAATCTTAGTGTAATCTTTACTTTGTCGCCTTTTTCGAGAAACTTGGTTACACTCCGCATTTTAACTTCATAATCATGAGTATCTGTGCCGGGTCTAAACTTGATTTCTTTGACTTCTATAATTTTTTGATTTTTACGAGCCTCTGACTCTCGTTTCTGTTGTTCATATTTATATTTGCCATAGTCCATAATCTTACAGACTGGAGGATTGGCATTAGGTGAAATTTCGACTAAGTCTAGCCCGGCTTCGTCAGATAGTTCGAGAGCTCTTTCAGGGCTAACTACCCCTACATTATCGCCATCGCTTCCTATCAGTCTTATCTCTGGGCATATTATGTTCTCGTTTACTCTCGGGCCTGTATCGCGAGAGGGTGGGGCACTGTGCGGTCTTCGAACTATTGATTTCTTCCTTATATAACGAACAAGTGTTGGTAGAGATAGCGAGGTGTGTCTGAGGTTTCAAGAGTTCATTGATAAACATACAGAACATTCTCAATAAATGTGCTTAATTTGTGTATAATAAGTTTTTAGCCACTTTCATCCACCTCCTATTCTTCGTGTAGAGTCAAAATTATCACACTAGTTGCTGATCAGTATAATAGGTTTTGGAGTAGCCTTAGAAAATTGTTATACTATTTAAAAAATAATTGAGGCAGTAAAATGTATCCAAACTTAGCTCAGAGCGGCGTTTTATACGTTCGCCATATTAGAAATAAAAGAAATACAAAAATTGGAAGATTTTTAGAAAACTTTTATTGTGCGCTGAAAGACTTAATGTCAGCTCGTTGAAGTACCTTCCTGTCGGCTATAGGCTCCTTAAGTCTATGATTTCCATTTTATTGAACAGCCCATAGATGGTATTTGTTCTAGTGGTCCTTTGCCACTTTTAGCTATTTCGATCATAGCAGAATAAAGTTCTCGTCTTATTTCGGTTGGGCGTTCTCTTTTATTGTTCAAACGTCCTCTATATTGAAGACTCAATTCAGAATTAAATCCAAAAAAATCAGGTGTGCAGGCAGCGTCGTAAGCTTTGGCTACTTCTTGTGTTTCATCGTACAAGTAAGGAAATGATAATTTTTTATCAGCAGAAAGAGCCTTCATATTTTCAAAGCTGTCTTCGGGGTGAGTGGATACATCATTCGATGAGATTGCTATAACAGCTATATCATTTTTAATTAACTCTTTAGCCTCATATATTATTTCATCAAGTGCGCTCACGACATAAGGGCAGTGATTACATATAAACATAATTAAAGTGCCATTTTGACCACGCGCTTTATTAAGCTCAATTATTTCATTTCTTGTTGATTGGAGAGAGAAGTTTTGAGCTTTCCAACCAAACTCACAAACTGGAGTGCTGAGTGCCGGCATTAATATATCCTTTAATGAAAATTATTTACCATCAACTAATTTTAATGTAGACTTATTTTAATTATTTGTGCAATTTTTATATCAACTATTCTAATTTTCTGAGAGGACCTAGTAAATGAAAAAAGTTGTCATTATTTCCGTTTTATTTTTGGCAAGCTGTTCACAAATTACGGATGTTGCGAACGGAGTTGGTGGTGCGGCAGGTAATGTTATGAGTTCTGTGGCTGATGCAGTTGGGCTGTAACAGTTGTAGCCTTTTTATATTTTTGAGTTTTATTCTATTTCCTAATTGAAATTAAGTACCGGAGTTTAGTTTTGTCTGGAATTCACGAAAAAGTCTGCATTGCTTGTCAAGCAGATGCTGATCCTGCAAGTGAAGAGGAAATACAGCAATTTATTTCGAGTACAGATTGGTCTTTGATAAATGAAAGTGGTGTGACGCAATTATTCCGTAAATATAATTTCTCAGATTTTGAGAAAGCACTTATATTTACTAATAAAGTCGGTGAAATTGCTGAAGAGGAAGGTCATCATCCTAGAATTATAACCGAATGGGGAAGTGTAAAAGTATACTGGTGGAGCCATAAGATAAAAAAAATTCATTTAAATGATCTTATTTTAGCCGCCAGGTGCGATGTTGGTTATTCGTCGATTTGATATTTGTTAATCAAATAATTTTATAAAAGTTTTGCGCTAATTTTCTTTCAAAAAAGAAGAAGGTGACACCTAGCCTGTAAGTTGGTGTCACCTAAAAACTGAGACCTAAGATAAAATGTTGGTTCCCTGATATCAGGACGCTCATTAGTCCGATCTGCCTCTACCAAGATTAAATGAAAGACTAGCACTTATTTCTAGTAAAAATGTAAATTTATTTGTGAAACCTAAGATGGTGTTACAGTATTGTTACATTTAATTAAAAGCACATATAATTTGAATATTTAATATGTTAGATTTTTATTACCAATGAAGTTTCAATGCTTGATATACAGCAGCGGTAGCAGCATTTGATAAATTTAGTGATTTTACCTTTGAATTTTTCATGGGCAAGGCAAAGATGCGATCTGGCGTTTCTGCTAGTATGTCTTGCGGTAAACCTGTCGATTCAGAACCAAAGATTAAATACGAATTCTTTGTATATGGTGCATCATAAAAGCTAGTCCGCCCTATCTCCTCGAATAAAAATATATCTTCTTTAGATGGTTTTCTTGTGTTTATGAAGTCGTTCCAATCTTCATATTGACTTATATTTACATATTTCCAGTATCGTGTGCCTGCACGTGCGACACTGGTATCATCAATAGAAAATCCAAGTGGTTTGATTAATATCAGTTCCAAATCAAGAGCCACACAAGTTCTTCCAATAGCGCCAGTGTTGTGTGGTATTTCCGGTTTGACTAACACTATTTTCATTTGATTTGATCCATTAAATTTAATCTCAAGATTTGAATTTCGTTGAATAAATTGGTATACTCAACAAGTAACTAGAAATCGTAAAGATCAGACGCTTTTACTTAGAGTCGCGCCAAATTTGAGTATAATGACTCAGAATGGCTCGTAAATTCCTTCTTATCAGTTAAACGTCTGAGTGGAGGGCGAAATGCTTAGTCACAAACTATACGAAAAACTTTCTAATATAATGAGTCAATCAGCATTAAATAATCTTTCTGATACGCAGGTCGAAGCACTAGAGGAGGAACTTAGTAAACTTATACAAGAAAAGAATGGGGATATTGATGAGATTTCTTATGACGATCTGTTAGCTGCCTGGGAAAATGCCACTTAAAGTTAACTAATTTGGTATTTAATAGCACGGATTAAAAACTGATAGAATTAAAGTAGATACAATAATTTTATATTTCTAAACTTGAACATATCACTATGATTGTCTTTGTGTTAAATCTCTGTCGTACAAAATTATATAGAAGCGGATCCTAATCTTATGAAATCAAAAAAAGATATTAATATATGGGATCCAAACGAAATTGTTTACAAAGCAGGTGATAAATCGGTCTCTGCATACTTGGTTCTTGATGGATCAGCAGAAATAATCAGTGCAGACGGAGTAAAATTGAATTCATTCGGCCCGAATGAGTTATTTGGCGAAGCTTCTTTGGTTTTGAAATCTGACCGAACCGTGAGTGTTGTGGCGGGGCCTACAGGCTTGTCAGCAAAAGTAATCAGTTCCGCAAATCTCAGAAAAAGACTTCAAAAGGATGTATTTCTTTCAGCACTGGTTAGAAAGTTAGAAACTAGATTGATTACAGCCAATCAAAAAATTGATGCTCTTTCACAAAAAACTAAGAAATCTAAATGAATCAATTTTCTGATCTGAGCGAATTTTTAGATCAAGCTTGGTTGCTTTTGACGCGAGGCGTTGTTGATGCAAAATTTGCATCTAGAAATCCTACCTTCTCTACAATTTCAGAAGAAGGTTTTCCCACTATGAGAACCGTCGTTCTAAGAAGGGCTGACCGAGTGTCGAATTGTTTGGAAATTCATACGGATCTCAAAACCAATAAGGTATTTTCACTTAAGAAAAGTAATTTTGCTGGTCTGCATTTTTGGATCCCAAAAGCTAAGTTTCAGATAAGGGCTTCAGTAATTGTTGATATACTGACAGGCTCCGAAGTTGAAGCCGAATGGAGCAGAATACCAATGCAATCTCGAGTGTCTTATGGATCTGTTCCTCGACCAGGCACTGAAATAAAAGGTCCATTTGAGTACAAAAAAAATCCTCGGCAAGATTGCTTTGCGATTTTAAGATGTAATATAAAAGAACTCGATCTTTTGTACTTGGGAGATATTCATCAGAGAGCTGTTTATAAAATAGGTGAACGTTTGGCGTCCGTATGGGTAGCCCCATAAATTTTCACAATAAAAAAACCCTCAAGTAATTGATACTTAGGGGTTTTATTTGGCTCCGGCGGTTGGGATCGAACCAACGACCAATTGATTAACAGTCAACTGCTCTACCGCTGAGCTACGCCGGAACACTCCCTGCGTATAGCAACAGCTAATTAACTAGTCTAGTGGTAAGAAATTTTTTTTTAAAATTTTAAAGTAATGAATACATTGCTGTATCGGATGATATGTCATCAACCGTCACTTGTTTTTTTATAATTAAATCAACTAAATGAGCTTTAACATTTCTTGATGCGACGCTGAGTAAATTTTGATCAATGTTTATATATATATTTCTTGTAATTTGAGAAATAGTTGCATCCCTATATTTGAGAAAATTGAGAATTTCGATTTCTCTTTTTTTTCTATGCTCTATTAACTCAACAATACGTTCTCTGGGGTTTTCTACAGGAATTCCGTGGCCTGGATAAAACGTTTCACAATGAAGATTATATATTTTTTCACACGAATTTATAAATTGTGAAACATCTCCTTCTGGCGGAGAAATAACAGATGTGGACCATTCCATGATATGGTCTCCCGTGAATAACTTATCCAAATATTGATAGCAAATATGATTGGAGAGATGGCCGGGCGTATGATGCGCTACTATTTCCCACTCACGTGAACTTATTTTTTCTTTGTCTTCCAAAAAGTGATCTGGGACAAAGTCAGTATCAATTCCAAATGTTTCGGAGGCCAAGCCCATTTCACATATCTTTTTCATATCGTTAGAGAGACCATCTAATGCGGTTCCAAACGCCAATGTTGGTGCGTTTAAAATTTTTGATAGTTTAGGTGCAAGACCACTATGATCCAAATGAGAGTGGGTTATTAAAATATGAGTAACTTTCGTATTATCAGGAATAACTTCCATTATGTTGCGCAGGTGTACTTCAGAATTTGGCCCCGGATCTATAATTAGCAGTTCTTTTCTGCCCAAAATATAAGTGTTTGTTCCTGTGCTTGTCATTGCGGATGGGTTTGGCGCTGTAAGTCGCATTAGTCCATCCTGTAATTTTACGGCGCTTGAATTTACACTGCTTCCCAATGATCCCTGCATGAATATTAAATTCCTTAATCAAGAAGAATAAGCTAAACATAGAATTGATGTTCACGTGGATCAAACAATATATGCCTAAGAGGCTTTACTGGAGAGCAGCATTCATACTGCTTTTTCCTGTAATATTTCTGCAGTTGATTGTTTCTGTGGTTATTATGAAAAGACATTTCGAAGGTGTTACAGAGCAAATGACGGGAACTGTAGCATCTCAAATTAAGCTAATAGCAACTAAAGTTGAGGCGGCCGAAATTGATGCCGCTATTGAGCTAAGCGAGGGTTTGAACATGAAACTTTTGCCTGTTGAGTTAGATAATTCTATCGGTTCAAATAGCAAACGTTTTTATGATGTATCAGGCATAGTTGTCATTAGAGAGTTGTACAAACTAAAATGGGTTCAGAATGTAGATTTACTCGATGATGATTATGTGACCGTTACTTTAAGGTTAACGGATATGATCTTTCAGCTAAAGTTTGACCGAGCTCGCGTTTCAGCATCAAATCCGCATCAATTAATTGTAAATATGGTCGTTTTTGGTGCATTTTTTACATTAATTGCCTTCATGTATTTAAGAAATCAATTAAGACCAATAACTCGCTTGGCCACAGCGGCAGAAGCCTTTGGTCGAGGTCAGACGGTCCCATATACCGCATCAGGAGCAATTGAGGTAAAGGCAGCTGGAAACGCTTTTTTGGAAATGCGCAATAGAATTGAAAGACATATTGAACAGAGAACAATGATCTTATCAGGTGTAAGCCATGACCTTCGAACGCCTTTAACTAGATTAAAGCTTGGCATCTCTCTACTGGATAGCGATGACAAAGAGCCTCTAGAGCGTGACTTGGAGGAGATGAGATTAATGTTGGATGAATTTTTAACTTTTGCTAAAGCGCAAGATAACGAAAAATCAAATTTTGAGCTTTTAACGGTTTCAAGTATACTAGATAGTCTAAAAGCTGATTATCAGAGATCTAATGCTAAACTACATGTTGCTAATAATATAACGACTGGATCTTATTTAATGCGGCCATCATTAATAAGGCGGGCCTTGGATAATATAATTGGTAATGCACTTCGTTATGGAACGCTGGCGAATTTGAGGGTTACTGTAGACAATGAGCATATAAATTTTATCGTGGAGGATGATGGACCGGGAATTCCAGAGGAAATGCGTCCTGAAGCCCTGAAACCGTTTAGTCGCTTAGATCCTGCTAGAAATCAGGATAAAGGTATGGGAGTTGGTCTTGGTTTGCCCATTGCTTCTGATATTGCCCAGGCACACGGCGGAAGCTTGAGGCTGCTTAAATCAGATAAATATGGAGGGTTGAGGGCGGAGTTCAAAATAGCCGCAAAGAAGCAATTATCTTAATGGTAGGCCCGGCAGGACTCGAACCTGCGACCAAAGCGTTATGAGCGCTCTGCTCTAACCAACTGAGCTACAGGCCCTCCATAGTGGTGTGCTATCATAAATGAAGCGGACGTCAAGTGTTTCGCGTTGAAGTTTTGCCTGTTTGCATTTATGCCCCGTAAGAGTGCAATAAGGGTGTCACCTATGAAATCAAAAATTAGTGGTTTAACTTATGCTCAGTCGGGTGTAGACATCGATGCTGGAAATAAACTTATCGATAATATTAAACCTGCTGTCAGAAAAACATCGAGGGCTGGCGTTATTTCTGGTTTAGGTGGATTTGGTGCTTTATTTGACCTAAAAGATGCTGGTTTCATAGATCCAATATTAGTTTCTGCAACTGATGGAGTTGGAACAAAGCTGAGGATAGCTATTGAATTAGAAATATTAGATACTATCGGAATAGATTTGGTGGCGATGTGTGTTAACGATCTAATTTGCCAGGGTGCAGAGCCATTATTTTTTTTGGACTATTTTGCAACTGGTAATCTTGATTTAGAAAAAGCTACAAAAGTGATTAGCGGTATTGCTGAAGGGTGCTCAATGTCTAATTGCGCATTAATTGGTGGTGAGACAGCTGAAATGCCTGGTATGTACAAGAGCGCAGATTTTGATCTTGCAGGATTTGCGGTGGGCGCTTTTGAAAGAGGCTTCCATCTTCCAAAACCCATAAAAAGTGGTGATTTGGTAATTGGATTACCTTCTAGCGGTATCCATTCAAATGGTTTTTCTCTTGTTAGAAAGATAGTTGAGATTTCTGGACTGAATTACAAGTCGCCGAGTCCATTTTCTGATAACTCCTTGGGGTTAGAGCTTTTAACTCCCACTGAAATATATGCTAAACCTTGTCTAAAAGTCATTGAGACAGGGCAGATACTTGGTTTGGCTCACATTACGGGTGGTGGATTGACTGAAAACATCATACGCATTCTTGAACCGGGGCTGGGTTTAGAAATAAATCTTGAAAGTTGGACTTTACCCCCGGTTTTCAATTGGTTAGCAAATGCTGGGTCAGTTGATCCTGTGGAAATGTTAAAAACTTTCAACTGCGGTATTGGGAT
This sequence comes from Candidatus Salinivivens marinus, assembly GCF_965655845.1. Taxonomy (NCBI): domain Bacteria; kingdom Pseudomonadati; phylum Pseudomonadota; class Alphaproteobacteria; order Rhodobacterales; family Paracoccaceae; genus Candidatus Salinivivens; species Candidatus Salinivivens marinus. The sequence continues at coordinate 9,512 of NZ_CBFHHX010000001.1, read as the reverse complement.
GGTGCTTATCATTCCGTCTGCAAGTAAGGATTTGGTCAAACAAATGCTTGACAGTTTTTATGATCAAGTCTTTGAGATTGGCATTGTCAATAACACGGGTGAAGTATCATTTTCCGGAGAACTTTTGTGACGAAAAAAGTCGCTATTTTTATATCTGGGTCTGGCTCAAATATGGTCTCTTTAGTGAATAGTATGTACAGACGAAACTATGCTTGGCCAAGTCTTGTTTTGTCAAATAAATCTTGTGCGAGTGGCCTGTCAAAAGCTAGGAAGTTTAATATTCCTACAGTTTGTATCGAACCTAAAAAGGCTAGTGGCTTTGATTTGGATTTTGAGGCAGAGATTCAAAGAGAATTAAAAAATTATAAAATTGAATTAATTTGTTTGGCCGGATTCATGCGAGTTTTATCAAGCAATTTTGTAGATATTTGGAAGGGAAAAATATTAAATATTCACCCTTCATTGTTACCTAAATATAAAGGTTTGAATACACACAAAAGAGTATTGGAGAATGGTGAGAAATTGACTGGATGTACTGTGCATGAAGTAACCCCTGAGCTGGATTGTGGTCGAATTCTAGGGCAGGCAACCGTACCAGTATTACCTCATGATACTGTTGAATCTATTCGATTAAGAGTTCTGGAAAAAGAACATCTTTTGTATCCAAGGGCCCTAGAGCAATTTTGTCTTGGAAGATCTGTCCTGGTCACTATGTGAGATAAAATGGATATAATAAAAACTACATCTGAGTTATCAAAGTTTTGCACGTTTGCTTGTAAATTCGATTATATAACCGTAGATACCGAATTCTTACGGGAGAGAACATATTACCCAAAATTATGCTTGATCCAATTAGCAATTCCGAGTGATCACAAGAATAGTGCTGTTCTAATAGATCCGTTAGCAGGCAATCTAGATTTATCACCACTTTATGAGCTATTTTTGAATACAAAAATTGTAAAAGTATTTCACGCAGCTCGCCAGGATCTTGAGATTTTTTTTCACAACAGGAATATAATTCCAAAGCCACTTTTTGATACACAACTTGCTGCTATGGTGTGTGGATTTGGCGAGCAAGTTGGTTATGAAACTTTGGTTCGCTCAATTTGCAAGGTTAATTTGGATAAGTCATCGAGATTTACAGATTGGTCTTTGAGACCCCTAAGTGCTAACCAGCAGAGCTATGCTTTAGCGGACGTAACTCATTTACGTAACATTTACGAATATCTTAAAGGCCAATTGAACACTAATGAAAGAGGGTCATGGGTCCAAGAAGAATTAAACATACTCGAAAACCCTGAAACTTATATTACGCGTCCAAATGAAGCTTGGAAAAGGATTAAGACCCGCTCAAATTCGAGTAAGTTTTTAGGAATTGTGGCTAGTTTGGCTGAATTCAGAGAACTCTATGCGCAACGAGCTAATATTCCTAGAAGTCGTGTATTCAAGGATGATGTTTTAATCGAGTTAGCCTCTTTGAAACCAAAATCTTTAGATGAGTTGGGTCGCAGTAGATTATTGTTGCGCGATGCCCGTAAGGGCAGAATTGCTTCTGGTATTTTGGAAGCCATAAAAACCGCAGAGGAACTAAAAGATGAGCAACTTAATAACGTTAACAGAGGTCAAAAACCCATAAACGGTAATTCTGCATTAGCTGATATGTTACGTGTTTTATTGAAGGCAAAATCGGAAGAGCTTGGAGTTGCATCAAAATTGATAGCTAATAGTTCTGATTTGGACAGCTTAGCATCCGGTGACAGAACAGTACCTGCTTTGTCGGGTTGGAGACATAAAATTTTTGGCAGAGAAGCTATCGAATTATGCGATGGTAAGGTTGGTTTGATTTTGGAAGGTAAAAGTATTACTACTTTTAAAATTTAGCTTAAAGCTTTAACTCAAAAATTGTGTTTTTGCTTTCGATTAATATTTTGTCAATGTTCTCTAGTTTTTTGGTGCCCAGGGTAATCGCAGTGGTAATAGTCCTATTTTCATTTTTCTTACTAACGTAGCGTGCTTTAAATGAATATTTTAATGTATTAGGCTCTTCAGTTGTAACTGGAATTAGGCGTGGATCATAAGCCACAGCACTTTCTATTACTCCAGAAGCCAATAATATGAAGTCATAAGCTTGTGTAATTGTTAGCTCAGCATATGTTACTTTTTCAATTAATTCTCCTGTGTACTTTTTAGGATTTGTCCTTGTTATTATATTTTCTTTTGGGATAAGTGGATTAATATCCATATGATTAGCTTCTTCTTTTGGTGATAAGTCAAAGATATTAGGGGCAGATGTGCAGCCGGCACAAAAAAGTAACGTCAAGAGATATAGTTTATAAACGGGCATCGTGAAATAATTGCAATTTTGAAATTAGTAATATTTTATCTAAATATAGATCATTACTGGAAATCTAACAATTGCAAAACAAAGAATTGTAAAGCCAAAAAGGGGTAAATATGTCGACAGCAGAGTTTAAGGCAATTGTCGAGGATTTTGAATTTATAGACGATTGGGAAGATCGATATCGTTACATTATTGAGAAAGGTAAAACCATGCCTTCGCTCGACGATGCTTTAAAAGTTGACGCCACAAAAGTTCATGGATGCGCTAGCCAAGTTTGGATGCACCCAACTATTGACAGCGATATATTTTACTTTGATGGCGACAGTGATGCCATCATAGTACGCGGTCTAATTGCATTGCTAAAAACGCTGTATAATGGGCTTCCAGTAACAACCGTCGTAAATGTCGATGCAGTAACCGAATTGGGAAAATTGGGTCTAACCGAACATTTATCTTCGCAAAGATCAAATGGTTTGAATGCAATGGTGGATCGAATTAAAAAAATAGCTGAGGCAGAAGTAATTAATCAATAGCTCCTTTCCATTTTATAATCGTATTTTTTAGGTCACCGTATCCTGTGAGTTTATATTCAAATTCAAGATTTAACTTCCTTGCACACTCCGTTGCCTTTTTCTTAAGAACTTCATCATTCGTTTGTGCTAAGTATACTAATTTTGTGTAATTCCCAAAATAAGCATCAATAAGTTCGGGATGTTTTTCCAAACCCAATGGTCTCCAAACAAAAGCATCAAATTGCCGCGCTAAAAAATCAGTTAGGAAGAAGGCAGTTGGATTCAATCTTTTTGCAAAGCTGATATTGCCCTCAAAAAAAGAATAGCAATGAGGACCTTGAATCATTTCGACGCCAAGATCTTTACAAGCTTTCTCAAGCATACCTCCGGTTCCACAATCAGCGTATGCAACATAGATTTTTTGATATTTTTGTTTATTATTTTTTACCGCGTCAATGACTGCTGGCGTGATTTTTTCTGGGTGATTATGATATATAGCAGGTAGGCATTTAATGGAAATGTTATCCCAGCTGAGGATTTCATTAATCGCAAGTATCTCTCTTGCTATAGCGCCGCATGCCACTACAAGAGTGGCATCCCTGGAGTTGCTTAAAGTTAGAGTACCATTTGTGAGGCCATCATCATCCAATAGGTCCATAATACTTCCAATATTGCTCAGAATGACTGCTTAACTGAAACTTAACTTTAAGCTGAAAGCTGATTATGCTTTCGAGCAACAAACTCTTTTGCAGTTTCAACTGCAACAGCGGCGTCTCGGCAGTACGCATCTGCTCCAATAGCCTTTCCGAATTCCTCGTTCAATGGAGCTCCGCCAACCAGTACAATATAATCCTCTCTAATGCCTTGCTCTACCATTGTATCAATAACTACTTTCATATAGGGCATAGTAGTGGTTAGGAGAGCTGACATACCCAAAATGTCAGGAGATTCTTGTTCCAAAGCATCCAAATAATTCTCTACTGGGTTATTAATACCTAAGTCGACGACTTCAAAGCCAGCGCCTTCCATCATCATTGAGACTAAGTTTTTGCCAATATCGTGAATATCACCCTTCACAGTTCCTATTACCATTTTACCGACTCTAGGAGCTCCGGTTTCTGCGAGCAAAGGTTTAAGTATAGTCATTCCAGCTTTCATAGCATTAGCCGCTAGCAAAACTTCAGGAACAAATAATATTCCATCTCTAAAATCTTGGCCTACAATCGTCATTCCGCCGACAAGAGCCTCAGTAAGAACTCGATATGGTTCCCATTTGCGTTCGAGAAGAATATTTACCCCTTCTTCGATCTCTTCTTTGAGACCGTCATAAAGGTCATCAAACATTTGCTGGACCAGTTCCTCATCGTCCAAATCAGCTAGAATGATATCTTCTTCTTCCATACCTATTCCCTTAAGTTGCATAAAAGATTGGCAATATATACTTAACTTAAACCTTTCTATTCTTTACTGCGTTTGAACTTTCCAATTTACGACATCGATTACTTCAAAGCCGACTATTTTTACGACAATATTCTATACTTTCTTGTTTCATTATGAATTAAATAAAAAAATTCGTAATTTTGCATATATCATGAGGTAGAGCGTCTTTTTCGTCTCGATCGCCCTGATAATGCTCTATCAGTATTTTTACCTATAGCTGCGTTCAGATTCTCCGAGAATTTTCCAAGTTTAGAAACAATTAAATCATCCGTTGGTGGATTGCCCAAAGGAGTAGTCTCCAGTGCTAATTTCATCGCGCGAATGTGCTCATACGCGGTACCACAACAACCCCCAATTATTTTTGCACCACTATCGCGCGCAAGAAGAGCATATTGAGCCATTACCTCTGGAGTTCCATCATATAAAAATTCACCATTCTCAAATCTTGGAACACCAGCGTTTCCTTTTAGGATAAGTGGGATGTTGAAATCTTCCTTTGTAAAGCCTTGTAAAGTTTTAATTATATCTGAGGCTCCGGTGCCGCAGTTAGCGCCAAAAGCTATTGGAGGATTCTCAAGATCTTTTATAATTTTTACAAATTCTTGCGGAGATATACCCATCATGGTTCTGCCCGCAGTGTCAAAGCTCATAGTCCCGCACCAAGGTAGATCGATTAACTCAATCGCTTTAGCTGCAGCGTAAAACTCCTCAGCTGCTGAAATTGTTTCTACCCATATAATATCAGCGCCTCCAGCTTTGAGACCTTCGGCCTGTTCATGAAAAAACTCTACCGCTGTATCAAATTTTAAATCGCCGATAGGAGAAAGTATTTCACCAGTCGGGCCAATTGATCCGGCTACAAATATTTTATTTTTGAATTCGCTTGCAACTTCTTTCGCTAGTGCAGCAGAAATTTGTGAGAGTTTGTAAGATTTTTTTTCTAATTTATGTAATTTAAGTCTTGCCCGGTTGGCGCCAAAACTATTTGTCAAAAACAGTTCACTCCCAGCATCTCCAAACATTCTATGTAGATTTTTAATTTTTTGTGGTTCGGTTTCGTTCCATATTTCTGGTGCATCTCCGTTACTCAGGCCCATCTGAAATAGATTAGTTCCGATTGCACCATCCGCCAGTAACCAGTCCCTTTGTCCGAGCGCTTCCGTGAAGCTTGATGGCATTGTTTTACCCTTTTTCTAGCGGTTTAATTCAAATAAAAAAATAAATAAAGTTCATAATTTTCACGTAAATAATGAAATATTTTAATAATACTTTAAGAAAAAATTCGCCTAAAACTTATGCAATAAATTCAATTATGCAAAATTTTACTTTCTGAACTGGTTGCCGAAATACATTTCTTTTAGTATGAGCGTGGCGAGCGCTCCATTCTTTTATGAAAGTTTATAAATGGCCAGACGTACTAAAGTATACGAGGGTAAAGCAAAAATTCTTTATGAGGGGCCTGAGCCAGGTACTTTGGTGCAGTATTTCAAGGACGATGCGACAGCATTTAATGCAAAGAAGAAAGAAATAATCGAAGGAAAAGGCGTCTTAAACAATCGTCTCAGCGAATTTTTCATGGTGGGGCTTAATAATATCGGAATACCCACACATTTTCTAAAACGTCTTAACATGCGAGAACAATTAATTTCATCATGTGAAATTATTCCGTTAGAAGTTATAGTTAGAAATTTTGCTGCCGGTACTCTGTGCGAAAGGCTTGGCTTAGACGAGGGGAGGCAGTTATCTCGACCGTTGGTGGAATACTGTTATAAGGATGATAGTTTAGGGGACCCATTAGTTTCAGAGGAGCACATAGCTGCTTTTGGCTGGGCCTCTCATCAAGAAATGGACGAAATTCTTAGCTTAGCATTGCGAGTAAATGATTTTATGTCCGGAATATTTTACGGAGTAGGTATAAGACTGGTAGATTTCAAAATTGAAATAGGCAGAATTTTTGAGTCAGATTTTCAGAGATTGGTCATTGCCGATGAGATTAGTCCTGATAGCTGCAGATTGTGGGATATAAATTCAGGAGAAAAGTTAGATAAAGATGTATTTCGGAGAGATTTGGGAAATTTAACCGACGCGTACTCAGAGGTGGCAATGAGATTAGGGGTGATCCAGCCCGCAAATTCGAAAGTGGCTGAGCCCAGACTGGTCAAGTAGGTACAAAATGAAAGCTTGCATAAAAATAATGTTAAAAAATGGCGTCCTTGATCCACAAGGTGAGGCAATTAGGCATGCGCTTAATAATATAGGCTTTGAGAATGTAACTGGGGTCCGGCAAGGTAAGGTAATAGAACTTGAAGTCGATGGATCTGATAAAGGTCAAGTTCGGTCTGAGTTGGATAAAATGTGCAACAAATTATTAGCTAATACAGTAATTGAAAATTTTGAAATCGAGATCCTATAATGAAAGCAGCTGTTATAGTTTTCCCGGGCTCTAACTGTGATAGAGACCTTGCGGTTGCTTTAGAAATGGTTGGTTTTGAAGTATCAAAAATCTGGCATAAAGACTCTGAACTTGAAAAAGAGATAGATCTTGTTGCAATACCAGGAGGGTTCTCTTTTGGTGATTACCTAAGGGTTGGGGCAATTGCCGCTAATTCTCCGATATGTAAATCTATAATTTCTCATGCTGAACGTGGCGGATATATAGTTGGGATATGCAATGGTTTTCAAATTCTTACTGAAACTGGACTTTTGCCGGGAGCGCTTTTGCGCAATTCTGGCTTGAAATATATTTGTAAAACTGTGGATCTTAATGTCGAAACGGCCAACAGTATCTTCACAAATAAATATAATCCTTCGAATGTTATCAGACTTCCGATTGCTCATCACGATGGAAATTATAATGCTGATGTGTCTGATATCGAGACTATGAGAGATCAGGATCTAATTGCTTTTACTTATTGTGATAATCCCAACGGCTCAATTGAGAATATAGCAGGAATTTTATCCAGTAATAGAAGAGTTTTAGGTATGATGCCGCACCCTGAAAGGGCTTCGGAAAAAGCTCACGGGAATTTAGATGGAGTAGTTTTTTTTAAAGGTTTGGTTGAGTCAGTATCAACTGCTTGATTTGTAAAGCTTTAAATTTCAGTCGGCAGATTGTTTTTGGCGGAATATGAAGAATAAACTTATCCATAATAGTCCAAGAAAAGCTGAAAATATTGTGTTCCATCCTGCCATAGAAATATTGAGGAATGACCATAAAACCTCATCACATTTTGTTAGTGGCGCTGACATGATCTGTTCGATCAAAGCGTCTGTAGACATGCTGTTTATACTACCAGATGAACATGTATTTGGGCCTGGCCAAAATTCTTGTTCTATTCCGAAGTGATATGCTCCAACTCCTGCGCTTGAAAATGCAGCCACAGCAGGAATAAATACTATTGTCCCTATTGAGGTGTAAGAATAGATGATACCAAAAATTATAGCGAGAACATGAGGATAGCGTTGCCAATAGCATAGCTTACATGGAGGTAAACCTCCTAGGTATTGAAAACCTAGAGCTCCAAGAAGTAATAAAGCTGACCCTAAGATTGCTATAAAAGTTAATCTTTTTTGGTTCATATTAATTTCAACCCTATAAATCCAAATATAAGTAATATGACAAAAAGCAAGAAAACCCAGTTAAGATATCTCTCAATAAAAATTTTTATTTCGTGTCCATAGAAATTCAAGAGTCCTGCGACTATAAAAAATCGAATTCCTCGAGAAACTAGTGATGCAACCACAAAAACCACGAAATTTAGGTTGGTAGCACCTGACATTATGGTAATTACTTTAAATGGTATGGGTGAAATACCAGCGGTAATAACTGCCCATAAACCAACCTGGTTGTATTTTTGCGAGAAATTTGCCATTTCCGCTTCTTTGCCAAGTGTATAAAGAATAGGTTGTGCGAATTGCTCATAGGAAAAAGCGCCAATTATATAGCCAAAAACTCCTCCTAGAACCGAAAATACAGTTGCTATTAAAGCAAAGAACCAAGCCCGGGACGGTTTCATTAAAACCATTGGAATAAGCATTACATCTGGTGGAATAGGGAAAAACGATGCTTCAATAAACGAGATTAGAGCTAAAAAGTATATTGCTTGCGGGTGAGCCGCAAGTGCCATTGTTTTATTGTAGAGTCGTTTAATCATTGGTTTCCTAAGTTTAGGCTGATCAATCATTTAATGCATTTAACGTCAAGCACACTTTACCTCTGGACGTTTTTCAATTCTAATATTAGACAGCAACTGTGCCCAAGTGGCGGAATGGTAGACGCAGGGGATTCAAAATCCCCCGATGGTAACATCGTGAGAGTTCGAGTCTCTCCTTGGGCACCATTATCGCATTAAATGCATCGTGTTATAAATTGATTTTACTAGGAAGTTAATTGTTGGAGGATCGTTTAGTGTCACACATTCAGTACACAATCTGTCGGAATGCAACCTATTATTACAACCGTAGAGTACCGAAACATGCAGAAAAACAGTATGGTAAATTCCTTAGGTACTCTCTGGGTAAATGCCCAGATTTAGCTGCCAAAATAGCTGTTCGCCTAACCTCATTACTAGAAAGTAACTGGTCTAATAATCAACATATCATGCCAATTAATATTGTTGAGACAATATCTAGCTATCAGAAAAAGTCGTATACACTTCTAGAAGTGCTCAATGACTACATAGAAATAAAAGATATTAACAAAAAAGTGAGTCATATTGCCGCTAGCACTCTAGTTTCTTTAGTGGGCAACAAAAGAATAGAGGACTACACAAGAGAAGATGCAAAGCTACTCGTCTCCTATTTAGGAAGAAAAGGAAATAAGACGGCTACAATCAGAAGAAGGCTAGGGAGCTTATCAGGCGCGGTAGAGGTTGACTGGTGAGAATAAATAAATGAATTGTTTATTCTGATTTTGGATAGCGAGGAAAATATGGAAAATTCTGCGTTATTGACCTGCCATTGTGGTGCTGTCGAGATAAACCTGAAACTTCCAAATGGAATTGAACATGTTCAAAGATGTTCTTGTTCGATGTGTAGTAGAAAGTATGCTGTCTTTGCCTGTGTTGACCTTAAGAATTTAGAGGTAATCAGAGGTAAAAATGAACTGAAGGAATATACTTTTCATACTCATACTTCTAAACATTGGTTCTGTTCAATTTGCGGGATTCATACACACCACCAAGCCCGTAACACACCAACTCAATATGTAGTAAACTTAG